>DASYUZ010000161.1:0-5709 GCA_036000665.1 Gaiellaceae bacterium | reverse complement strand
GTAGTTGTAGAGCTTCTGGCCGCAGACGAACTTCTGGAACTCGGGCGGCGTTCCGAGACCGTAGATGCGGAACTTTCGCTCGATGAACTCGGTGTCGGCGTCGCTCCACTCGCCGGGGATGCAATCGATCCCGAGCGACTTGACCTTGCCGGCAACGTAGATCGTGCCGTCGTACATCGAGTCGCCCAGACCCGGGCCGACGTCGCCGCAGAGGATCTGACGCCCGCGCTGCATCATGAAGCCCGTCATCGAGCCCGCGTTCCCGAGCACGATGATGGTGCCGCCCTTCTGGTCGATCCCGCTGCGCGCGCCGACCATCCCCTTGACGACCACGTCGCCGCCGCGGAGCGCCGCGCCGGTCAGCGAGCCGGCGTTGCTCTCGATCACGACGACGCCCGACATCATGTTCTCGCAGGCGGACCAGCCGACGCGGCCCGTGATCGTGATCTCGGGGCCGTCGATCAGGCCGCAGCCGAAGTAGCCGAGGCTCCCCTCGAAGCGGATGCGACAACGCGTGAGGATGCCGACGCCGAGCGAGTGGCGGGCTTTCGGGTTGCGCACGGTCACGTCCGTGACGCCCTGCTCGTACAAGAGCCAGCGGAGCTCGAGGTTGATCTGGCGCGTCGTCAGGTCGTTCGCATCGAAGACGGCGTGCTCGCCGTCGATCTCGGACACACGCGGAACCGCCGCGTGCGGCTCCGCGAGCCCGCGCGCGTCGTACGTGATGCGGCCGCCTACCGCTGCCACACCAGCACCTCCCCTTCGTAGGGATCCCACGTCTCGATCTCGCGGTCGACGACCGCGCGGATCGCGATCTCCTCGGACGCGAGCGCGACGAGCTCGTCCGACTCGTAGAGCACGAGCGGCTTGGCCGCCATCTGGTCCTTCGCGACGCCGAGCGCGTCGCCGGTGACCGCGATGTACGTGAACACGCCGTCCAGCTCGTCGAGGCTCTTACGCATCGCCTCCTCGAGCGTCGCGCCGTCGCTCATCTTCTCCGCGAGGTAGACCGCGATGATCTCGGAGTCGCACTCGGACTGGAAGCGGTGGCCGGAGCGCTCGAGGCGCCGCTTCCACTGGAAGTAGTTCGTCAGCTGGCCGTTGTGGACGACGGCGACATCCGAGAACGGATACGCCCAGTACGGGTGGGCACCCGAGATGTCGACGTCAGACTCGGTCGCCATGCGCACATGCCCGATCGCGTGCGTGCCCGCGAAGCCGTCGAGCTCGTATTGCTGCGAGACCGACTCCGCGTCTCCGAGGTCCTTGATGATCTCGAGCGAGTGGCCGAGCGACAGGACCTCGCAGTCCCGCACGTCCTCCACGTAGTCGGCGAGCGCCTTCAGGTCGCCGTCGTATTCGAGCGTGACCCGGTACGCGTACTCCGTCTCTTCCTCGACGTCGACGACGCGCCCGCCGAGCGTCCGGAGCCGTGCCTCGACCTCGCTCTGGTGCCGGCGGAGCCGGTCGCCGAACTCAAAGTCGCGCACGTCGTTCGCGTCGGCAAGCTTGTAGCGCATGACGACGAGGCTGCTCGTGGGACCGTACAGGGCGTAGCCGGTCGAGTCGGGACCGCGGTGCTTCATCGACTGGAGCATGCGCGTCATGTCGCGCCCGATCGGGTGGGGCTGAGCCCCGTCGCGGTAGATGATTCCCGCGATCCCGCACATCGTTACGGCAGCACGTCGAGGTAGCGCTCGCGCTCCCAATCGGTCACGGCCGCGAGGAACCGCTCCCACTCGTCGCGCTTGTAGTGCATGTAGACATCGTAGAGGCGCCCCGGAAGCGCGCTTCGGACGACCTCGTCCTGCTCCAGCGCCTCGAGGGCCGCGCCGAGGTGCTCCGGCACGCGCGGGATCTCGCCACCTTCCGCGAGCACGTCGTAGACGTTCCGCTGCTGCGGCTTCCCGGGGTCGAGCTTCCGCTTGACGCCGTCGAGCCCGCAGCGGAGGAGCGCCGCCTGCGTCAGGTACGGGTTGCAAGCCGAATCGACGGCGCGGAACTCGAAGCGACCGCCGCTCGCGACGCGGACGAGCGTCGTGCGGTTCTGCCAGCCGTAGTCCTTGTAGATCGGCGCCCAGAAGCCGAAGTCCCAGAAGCGCTTGTAGGAGTTCACTGTCGAGGCCGTGATCCCGCAGAGGCCGCGATAGTGGTCGAGGATGCCGCCCATGAACTGGAGGCCGAGCTCCGAGAGCTTGGCCGGCCCGTCCTCGTCGTAGAAGACGTTCGTGCCTTCCTCGTCGACGAGCGTGAAGTGATGATGAGCACCGTTTGCGGAGACGCCGGTGAACGGCTTCGGCATGAACGTCGCGAGCACGCCGTGCTTCCGCGCCACCGCGGCGCAGATCTGCCGGTAGGTCGAGAGGTTGTCGGCCGTCCGCACGGCGCGGTCGAAGAGGAAGTTGAGCTCGAGCTGCCCGGGTGAGTCCTCGTGGTCGCCGTACGTCGGCGAGATGCCCAGCTTCTCGCCGTAGTCGATCACGTCGAGGATGATCGGGCGCAGCTCCTCGAACTGGTTGATGTGGTAGCACCACGGCTTCGTGAGACCCTCGGCCTGGTTCGGGTCGTCCGTCTTCTTCATCCACATCATCTCGGGCTCGATCCCGCACAGAAACGTGTAGCCGAGCTCCTGCTCGGCCTCGTTCACGGTCCGCTTCAGGTTCTGGCGCGGATCGGCTTCGAGCAGCTCTCCGGTCTCTGTGTCGTAGCAGTCGCAGAAGACGCGCGCGACCCGCTCGTCCCAGGGCAGCTGCTTGAACGTGTCGACGTCGGCGACCGCGGCGAGCTCCGACTCCTCAGGCCCGAAGCCGATGTAGCGGTCCGAGCGGTCGACGAACAGATCGGCCGTGGCGCCGTAGACGAGCTGGTAGCCGTTCTCGGCGACGCGCTCCCACTGGGTCGCCGCAACGCCCTTTCCGTTGACGTGACCGGAGACCGAGATCTGCTGGAAGAAGATGTACTTGATCCCGCGCTCGTCGATCAGCTTGCGGATCGTCTGGATCTTCTCGCGGCGGCCCTGGTCGTTTCGCGCCTCTTCGAGGGTGAGGAAGGGATCGGGGATGCCGCCCTTGGAGAGGACGGTTTGAACCTCGGTCGGCCCAGACTCGATCACAGCCACGGTGCGCTCCTTTGTCCTTTGGCCGAACCCTACGGTTCGGGGCAGCGCGTCGCCAGCGCGCTGGCCGTACGCCCTTCTAGGAGGCGGTGTCGCTAGCCACCGCGCGCCACTGCGGCTGGGCGGCGAGCGCCCTCCCAAAGGCGCTCACGCAGCGCGGGCAGAACTGCTTGCCGGCGAGACGCCGCAGCTCGTCGAACGCCTCTTCCTCGGAGCGTGCGGGGCGGTAGATCCGGTTCGTGCACATCGAGTCGTACGCGTTCGCGACGTGGAGGATGCGCGCGGCGAGCGGGATGTCCTCGCCGCCGAGCGCGTCGGGATAGCCAGTGCCGTCGAAGCGCTCGCTCTGGTGACGGATGGCCGGGACGGCGTCGTCGAGGAAGCCGAGGTGCTCGATGATGCGCGCCCCCTCGTCGGCGTGCCGTGCGACGACGAGCCACTCGTCGGCGGACAACGGCGTGCGCTTCAAGAGGATCGTGTCCGGAACCGCGAGCTTCCCGATGTCGTGGAAGAGCGCTGCGTGGCCCAGCGTGCTCAGGTCCGCTTCGGAGAGCCCGAGCTCGCGGCCGATGAGCAAGACCAGGTCGCGAACGCGTCGCGAATGTCCGGCCGTGTACTCGTCCCGCGCTTCGACGATCGACGCCAGGCTCGCCAATGCGGCGGCCGACCGATTGCGGAGGACGCGGTTCATCTGCTCGATGGACGTGGTCTGCGTCTGGATCGTCTCCGCGGCGTCGCGGAGGTTCGCAGCGCTCGTCTCGACATGCCCCTGGAAGACGGCCTGCGTCTCGCGGAGTGCGAGCAGCGGCAGCGCGAACGCCGCCAGGGCCCAGGCGCCCGCGCGGCCGTACGCGATCGCCAGGACACCGGCAACGAGGCCGCACAGGGCGTAGTGGGGGAGGATCCACGCGAAGCGCGACCACCAGCCGCCCCACCACGGCGCGCGTCCCTCGGCGGCTGCGGCCAGCCCGAAGATCGTCGCCACGACCGCGAAGTAGACGGCCCCCGCGGCGACGCTCAGTGCCAGCAAGACGAGGTAACCGGAGCCCGGGGCGAAGGCGAAGAGGCCCGACGCCGCAAGCGTCCCGAGCGAGACGGCGCCGACGTCGAGGACGATCTCGCGCATCGGAAGCCGGCGGACTCCCCAGTCCACCGCTGCTGCAGCGACCGACAGCGGCAGCGCGGCGCGGGGGCCGAAGAGCGCCGCGCCGGCGAGCACGCCGATCGCGCTCATCGAGATCGATCCGTGATCGAGCTGCAGCGCGATCAGGTGCGTCACGGCGACGAACGCGGCCAGCGCGACGAGACCGAACGCGTCGTGGCTCGTCCCGAAGACGGCTCCGAAGGCGCCCGCTGCGACGCCGAAGCCGGCGATGAGCGCGACGGCCGGACGCAGCTGCTTCGGCATCGTCGGCGTCTTCCGCAGCTCGGCCGTCGGCACGTACCGGCGCCGCGGCGACGCGTCCGCGAGCTCAGCGTCTGCCCCGATGCGGCCGACGGGAGCGAACACCGGCTCCTTGCTCGCCGCGATCACGCGGTTGCGGCCCTTCAGCTTCGCGCGATACGCGCCCAGGTCGGCCGCGTGCACAAGCTCTCTCGGCGCGGTCCCGTCCTGGGGGAACGCGGCCACGCCGATCGACAGCGTCGCCGACACATGCTCCTCGATGGTCGAGGCCCAGAACGGCGTGCTGGCAACCGATTCGCGGATCCGCCGGGCGATCTCGAGCGCCTCGTCGCGCCTCGTCTCCGGCAGCAAGATCGCGAACTCCTCGCCGCCGAGGCGCGCAGCGACGTCGTAGTCGCGGATGTGCGCGCGGATGACGTCCGCGATCCCGCCGAGCACAGCGTCGCCGGCGAGGTGCCCGTACGTGCTGTTGATGTTCCGGAGCAGGTCGAGGTCGCCGATGATCACCGACAGCGGCCGGCCGAACCGCGTCGCGCGCGCCAGCTCCTCGTTCAGCGCCTCGCCGAAGTGGCGAGCATTGAAGAGCCCGGTCTTCGCGTCCACGCGCGCCTCTTCCTGGAGCTCGGGCAGGTGCAGCGCCTGGTGCAGGAGGAACACGGGCGCAACGGCAAACGGGATCAGCCACGGCTCCGAGCGCCAGAAGCTCGCGAACGCGATGCCGAGCGCCGCGAGCGCACCGTCGGCGGCGATCACTTGCGGGGTCAGGATCGAGCGCGGGCTGTGGCCGCGCGCGAGGAAGAGGATCGCAGCGAAACCGGCGTTGTTGAGCACGACGTAGACGAGCGCCGCGACGGCTCCGGCTACGGGCCAGGCCAGCGAGCTTCCGCGTAGCCAGTGATCCTCCACGAGCCGTGCCGCCCACCACGCCGCCATCACGGCGAGCGTGAAGTTGAGGATGTTGAACGTCTGGATGTACCAGGCGTAGCGCTGCTTGATCCAGTCGCCGATGTGCGCGACCAGCGGCAGGGCGAGCGCGAACAGCGGCTGTAGCAGCATCGCGCCGGCGATGAAGAACAGCGGCGTCGTGTGGAAGACCTGGTTGCGGATCGTGTGGAACGCGAAGAGCTGGGTGATCGACGCAGCGGCGGCGAGGATCAGGAAAGTCGGCCAGCCGCGGGCGCCCTCCGCC
>DASYUZ010000160.1:0-5382 GCA_036000665.1 Gaiellaceae bacterium | reverse complement strand
CCTCTCGGTGCTCGAGCGCCTCGCCGCACGGGAGGACGCGAAGCTGATCGACGTCACCGCCCTGACGCCGACCCCGCAGGGCGAAGGCAAGACGACGACTTCGGTCTCACTCACCCAGGGCCTCGGCTACCTCGGGCACCGTTCGGTGCTCTGCCTGCGCGAGGCCTCGCTCGGGCCGGTCTTCGGGATCAAGGGCGGAGCGGCGGGCGGCGGCTTCGCCCAGGTCGTCCCGATGGAGGACCTGAACCTGCACTTCACGGGCGACATCCACGCGGTCGGGGCCGCGAACAACCTACTCGCGGCGATGATCGACGCGCACATCCTGCACGGCAACGCGCTCGGGATCGACCCGCTGGCGATCACGTGGCGACGCTGCGTCGACATCAACGACCGCGCCCTGCGGGACATCGCCGTCGGACTGGGTGGGCGCGCGAACGGCTACGTGCGGCAAACCGGCTTCGACATCACGGCTGCCTCCGAGGTGATGGCGATCGTCGCCGTCGCGCGTGACCTGCAGGACCTGCGCGCGCGGCTGGGCGCGATCACGATCGGCTCGACGTTCGAGGGCGAGCCCGTCACCGCGGACGATCTCCAGGCAGGCGGCGCGATGACCGTCCTGCTCAAGGAGACGATCAAGCCCAACCTCGTGCAGACGCTCGAGGGACAGCCCGCGCTGATCCACTGCGGTCCGTTCGCGAACATCGCGCACGGCAACAACTCGCTCGTCGCCGACCGGCTCGCGCTCAAGCTCGGCGACTACGTCGTCACCGAGAGCGGCTTCGGCTCGGACATGGGCATGGAGAAGTTCTTCAACATCGTCTGCCGCGCCGGCGGCCTGCGCCCGAACGCGGTCGTGCTCGTGGCGACCGTGAAGGCGCTCAAGCACCACGGCGGCGGCGACCTCGAGACGGGCGGCGCAAACCTCGCCCGCCACCTCGGGATCGTGCGCGAGTTCGGGCTCGAGGTCGTGGTCGCCGTCAACCGCTTCCCGGGCGACAAGGAGGACGAGGTGGAGCTCGTCCGCAGGATCGCGCTCGAGCACGGGGCCTATGCGGCGGAGGTCAACGACGCGTTCGAGCAGGGCGGCGCGGGAGCGGCCGCGCTGGCCGAGGCGGTCGCGGCCGCCGCGGACGAGCCGAACTCCTTCGAATACACCTACGAGCTGGAGAGCCCGATCGGGGACAAGATCGAGGCGATCGCGAAACGGGTCTACGGCGCCGATGGGGTCTTCCTTTTGAAGACCGCAAGAGAGAAAATCGGTCAGTACACGAGGACTGGGCTCGATCGGCTGCCGATCTGCATGGCGAAGACACATCTCTCGCTCTCCCACGACGCCACGCTCCCGAATGCACCCACGGGCTTCACGGTCACGGTCCGGGACCTGCGCGCCTACACGGGTGCCGGCTGGCTCGTGGCGCTCTGCGGCGACATGCAGACGATGCCGGGGCTCGGCACGCGCGCCGCCGCGTTCAACGTGGATATCGACGCTGAAGGGAGGACCGTTGGCCTCTTCTGAGCTCGACGTCGACTGCCCGCCGAACTGGCCGGGATACCGGGTCGACCGCTCGCGCGACCCGCTCATTAGCGCTGCGGGCGTCTGGAAGGTGTTCGGCCCGCACGGCGAGCGGCTCGTCGGCTCGCCGGACGCCGACCTCCCTCGCCGGGAGCTCCGCGCCAAGACGGGCTGCACCGTCGCCGTCCGCGACGTCTCGATCGAGGTCTGGCCGCGGGAGGTCTTCGTCGTCATGGGCCTTTCCGGCTCCGGCAAGTCGACGCTGGCGCGGACGCTGATCCGGCTGATCGAGCCGACCGCGGGGACGATCGAGATTGATGGGACGGAGATCACGTCCTGCAACACGTCGGAGCTGCGCGAGCTCCGCCGGCACACGGTCTCGATGGTCTTCCAGCACTTCGGGCTGCTGGCGCACCGGACGGTCGTCGAGAACGTCGCCTTCGGCCTCGAGGTGCGGGGCGTTTCGAAGCACGAGCGCCTCGACCGTGCGCGCGAGATCCTGCATCTCGTCGGGCTCGAGGACGTCGAGCACCAGTTCCCCGACCAGCTGTCGGGCGGCATGCAGCAGCGCGTCGGAGTGGCGCGCGCGTTCTGCGTCGACCCCAAGGTGATGCTCTACGACGAGCCCTTCAGCGCCCTCGACCCGCTGATCCGGCGCGATATGCAAGACGAGGTGCTCAGGCTTCAGGTCGAGACCGAGAAGACGATGATCTTCATCACGCACGACCTGACCGAGGCGCTCCGGCTCGGCGACCGGATCGCGATCATGCGCAACGGCCAGATCGTCCAGCTCGGGACCGGCGAGGAGCTCGTCGGCTCACCGGCGGACGAGTACGTCGCCAACTTCGTGCGCGACATCCCGCGTAGCCGCGTGCTCACGCTCCGCTGGATCATGCGCGAGCCGGAAGGAAACGAGGCGAGCGACGGCCCGGCGCTCGACGTGCGCACGACCGTGCGAGACGCCGTCCCCGTGATCGCCGCGAACGAGAAGCCGGTCCGCGCGGTCGAGGACGGTCGCGTCGTCGGCGTCGTCGACCGGATGATGGTGCTCGAGACGATCGCAGCCCGGAGCTAGTTCATGTCGGTCGCAACCGAGCGAGTCCTCACTCCGGTCGTCATCCACCACGTTCCCTGGTGGCGCAGCCGCGCCGGCCTCGTCGCGGGGATCTTCGCGCTCATCTTCGTCGGCTTTCTCGTCGCGCGGAGGGACTTTCCGTGGCCGACGTCGCTCACGTGGGGCTCGTTCGCCGGGAACCTCGACGACTTCCAGAGCTGGCTGATCGGCCAGCGCAGCGCCGCGAGCCCCAATCCGGCCTTCGCCGTCTTCGACGGCTACCGCGTGCTCGCCGACAACCTCGTCACCTGGCTGAACGATTTGCTGGTCTGGATGACCTGGGTGGGCACGGCCGTCGCCGGAACGCTGATCGTGCTCCGCTGGGGCGGCTGGCGGGCCGGGCTGATCATCCTCTCTGCCTTCGCGTCCTTCGCGCTGATGGGCCTCTGGGAGGAGAGCATCCAGACGCTCGCGCTGATGCTCGCGGCCGTCTCGCTCTCGCTCCTCGTCGGGATGCCGCTCGGAATTCTCGCGGGCCGGTCGGCGCGATTCCAGCGCGCGATCACGCCGGTGCTCGACGCGATGCAGATCGTCCCGCCGTTCGCGTACCTGATGCCGGTCGTGATCCTGTTCTCGGTCGGGCCGGCCGCCGCCGTGATCTCGACGATGATCTACGCCGTCCCGGTCTCCATTCGGATCACGGCGCTCGGGATCCGCGGCGTGGCGCTGAACACCGTCGAGGCCGCCCAGGCGCTGGGCGCGACGCGCCTCCAGACGCTCTTCAAGGTGCAGCTGCCGCTCGCTCGCCGGATGCTCCTGCTCTCCGTCAACCAGACGATCCTGTTCGCGCTCTCGATGGTGGTGATCGCCGGGCTGATCGGCGGCCGCGGGCTCGGCGACGTCGTCACGAACGGGCTCTACTCCTATCCGGCGCGCGCGTTGCTCGGCGGGTTCGCGATCGTGATCATGGCGATCGCGCTCGACCGCGCGACGTCGGCGATCGCCGACCGCACCGACCCGGCTCGCCGCCACATTACGGATGAAGTAAGGCGGCGGCTGCGGGTGCTGACGGCCGGCACGGCGGTGGGCGTGCTCGGCACCGTCGTCCTGGCGAAGGTGTTCGGGGCCGGCGGCGTCTACCCGGATCAATTCGAGACGAGCACGACCGTCTACCAGGCGAACGTCGACGGCTGGGTACTCAAGAAGATCCAGTCGGGGCTCGACTACGTCCAGGACCCGTCGTCGTTCATCTTCGGGATCACGGAGCCGATCGGGAACTTCCTCGTCCAGTACGGGCTCGAGCCGCTGCGCTCGTTCTTCGTCGAGACGCCCTGGTTCGTGACGCTGATCGGGGCGGTCGCGATCGCGTACGTGCTCAGCGGCCTCCGACCCGCGATCACCGCGTTCCTGATGCTGTCGGCGATCGGCGTCCTCGGCGTCTGGGAGCCCGCGATGGACACGGCGTCGCAGGTGCTCGTGGCGACGGTGATCGCGGTCGCGGTCGGGTTCGCGCTCGGCGTCTGGGCGGCCGAGAGCTCCGCGGTCTCGAAAACGCTGCGGCCCGTGAACGACGTCCTGCAGACGTTGCCGCAGCTCGTCTACATCATCCCGTTCATCTACCTGATGCCGGTGTCGCGCGTGCCCGGGGTGGTCGCCGGCGTGCTCTACGCAGCGCCGGTCGTGATCCGCCTCGTCGAGCGGGGCGTTCGCGACGTCGCGCTGCCCGCGGTCGAGGCCGCAACCGCGTTCGGCGCCACGCGCGGGCAGGTGCTCAGCAAGGTCAAGATCCCGCTCGCCCGCGACGCGATCATGCTCGGCGTCAACCAGGGAATCATCATGGTGCTCGCCGTCGTGGTGATCGGAGGGCTCGTCGGCTCGGGGGCACTGGGCGACGAGGTGGCGCGCGGGCTGCAGCGGAACGAGTTCGGGCAGGGAGTCGTCGCGTCGCTCGCAATCCTTGCCCTCGGGATCGCCCTCGACCGGGTCACGCAGGGGGAGCGGCGCACGCGGCCGCGCGGTGCGGGTCTGCGGTCGCTCATCCGAGTCAGGCAACGGCAAAGGAGAGCTGCATGAGGAATCACAAAGGCCTGGCCATGCTCGCCGCGTTGGCGCTCGTCGCGGGCTGCGGGAGCGAAAAAGAGTCCGCCGGCACCACGGAGGCGGCCGGCGGCGGGAAGAAGTGCGGCACCGTCACGCTAAACGAGCAGGCGTGGGCCGGTTCGACGGCCAACACCTACATCGCGAAGAACGTCCTCGAGAACGACCTCGGCTGCAAGGTTCAGATCACGAAGATCACCGAGATCCCGGTCTTCCAGGCGATGGCCGACGGCAAGGTCGACGCGGTGCTCGAAGACTGGCAGCACGTCGACCAGTACAAGCAGTACATCGAAAAGGCGGGCACGGTCGTCCAGGGCCACGCGCTCGGCGTCGAGGGCCACATCGGCTGGTACATCCCGAAGTATCTGATGGACCAGCATCCCGAGTTCAAGACCTGGAAGGGGCTGAAGGGCAAGGAGACCATCTTCAAGACGGCCGAGTCCGGCTCGCAGGGCATGTTCCTCGGCGGCGACCCGTCCTACGTGCAGAAGGACAAGGAGCTGATCAAGGCGCTGGGGCTCAACTTCAAGTTCGTGACCGCAGGCGCCGAGCCGGCGCAGGTCGCGCGCTGGACGCAGCTGTACAAGCAGAAGAAGCCGGTCATCTTCTACTGGTACACGCCGCAGTACCTGAACCAGCAGTACCAACTGGCCGAAGTCAAGCTCCCCAAGCGTTTCCCCGGCTGCAAGGACGACGCGAAGGCGGGCGGTGACGTCAA
>DASYUZ010000159.1:0-5380 GCA_036000665.1 Gaiellaceae bacterium | reverse complement strand
GATCTCGGTCACCTTCTCGAGGTCGTTCGACGCGCCATTCGTGACGCGCCCGAAGACGATCTGCTCGGCCGCGCGGCCGGCGAGAGCCACCTTCATCACGTCCAGGAACTCTTCCTTCGTGTGCAGGTAGCGCTCCTCGAGCGGCAGGTAGTACGCGTAGCCGAGGGCGTCGCCGCGCGCGATGATCGTCACCTTCTGGATCGGGAGCAGGTCGCCCATCAGATGCGCCAGAAGTGCGTGGCCGGCCTCGTGGTAGGCGAGGATCCGCTTCTCCTTCTCGGTGACGACCTTCCGCTGCTGGAGACCGGCGACGACGCGCTCCATCGCGTCGTCGAAGTCGACCATCGAGACGTACTGCGCCTGGCGGCGGCCGGCGAAGATCGCCGCCTCGTTCGCGATGTTCGCCAGATCGGCGCCCGTCAGACCCGCGGTCTGGCGCGCGATCACGTGGAGGTCGACGTCCGAGGCAAGCGGCTTCCCGCGCGTGTGCAGGCGCAGGATGTCCTCGCGGCCGGCGAGGTCGGGGGGCGCGACGAGGATCTGCCGGTCGAAGCGGCCGGGGCGGAGGAGCGCAGGATCGAGATCCTCGATCCGGTTCGAGGCCCCCATCACAACGACCTCGTCGGCCTTCGAGAAGCCGTCCAGCTCAACGAGCAGCTGATTGAGCGTCTGGTCCTGCTCGCGGTTGAAGCTGTGCCCGGAACGGGTCATGCCGACGGCGTCGAGCTCGTCGATGAACACGATCGACGGCGCGTGCTTGCGCGCCTGGGCGAAGAGCTTGCGGATCCGGGCGGCGCCGAGGCCCGCGAACATCTCCACGAACGAGGACGCGCTTGCGGCGTAGAACTTCGCGCCGGACTCGTTCGCGACGGCCTTCGCGAGCAGCGT
Organism: Gaiellaceae bacterium; assembly: GCA_036000665.1. GTDB lineage: Bacteria > Actinomycetota > Thermoleophilia > Gaiellales > Gaiellaceae > JACCTU01. The sequence continues at coordinate 4,492 of DASYUZ010000159.1, read as the reverse complement.
CTTCCCAGTTCCGGGCGGCCCGTGCAAGAGCAGGCCCTTCGGGACGCGGGCGCCGAGCTTCTCGAAGTGGGCCGGGCTCTTCAGAAAGTCCACGACCTCCTGGAGCTCCGCGCGAGCCTCCTGGACCCCGGCCACGTCGTCCCAACTCACGGACGAGGGCGAGCCCGGCTCGATCGCCGCCGGCTTCACCTGCGGCATCAGGGCGAGCATCCGCCACATCAGCCAGACGATCAGGATTAGGGCGATCGCGAACAGCACCGGCAGCCAGGCCGCGACGCCGTCTCGGAAGGTGAAGATCCAGTCCCAGTCCATCCCCACTCCTGTATCGGCAACGGGTAGAACTCGCTTAAGAAGCCTTAGACGAGCGCGAGCGCCTCGTCAACTGAGGCGAAGCGGACGCCCGCCTCGCGCCAGAAGGCCAGACACGAGGCAGTTCGCTCCTCGTCGAGGCCGCGGGCGGCCTCCTCCACGAAGACGACGCGCCGCCCCCGCTGGAGGAAGCCCCGGATCGCGGCGTCGTCGCAGACGTCGGTGGCGACGCCGAAGACCAGGATCTCGCCGGGCCCCAGCGCCTCGAGCAGCGGCTCGGCGTTGGGGTTGGTGAACACGTTGAAGTTCTTCTTCAGGAGCAGGATCTCGCGCCGGCCGGCGACGAGCGACGGCAGAATCCCCGGCGGGTATGGGATGAGGGAGAGCGGGAGCGGATCCTCCTGTTCCGTCTCGGGAATCTTGGCGGCGCCGCGCGTGCCGCGCAGGCAATGCGGCGGGTAGGTGTTGACGAAATCTGGGTCGTCTGCGATCTCGGGATCCGTCAGCTCGTGGTCGTCCGCGGAGGCGACGTGGACAATCCCCGCTTCGCTGGCCGCCCGGACCAGACGGCGCATCGCTGGCGCAGTCTCCTCGGCGCCGGGGACGTACAGCTTCCCCTCGGGGAGCATGAAGTCGACCTGGGTGTCGACGTCCCAGAGGATCACTGAACGAGCTCGAGGCGATCGTTGGGCCTGAAGCGACGGCCGGTTTTCGCCGACGGGCGGCCGTCCGTGAGCACGATGTCCGCCGTGTAGTCGTTCGCCCCGCGGATCAGGGACGAGCCGACGCCGTAGGCATCCACCGGGACGCCCGCAGACTCGAACTCGCGGATCTTCTGCGTGGTGAACCCGCCCGAGACGATGATCTTGACTCGCTCGAAGCCGTCGCCGTCGAGCGCGTCGCGCACCTTCCGGACGAGCCGCTCGTTCACGCCCGTCGGCTTGAAGTCGCCCATCTCCTCCCACAGCGACCGGTCGACCATCGTCTCCGAGGTGTCGAGGCGCACACCCCACAGCCGGTCGCCGAGCGCCCGCGCGACCTCGAGCGACGTACGCACGGAATCGTTCTCGAAGTCGACGAGCACCGTGACGTTCAGATCCGGCGGCGCCCACTCGGCGAAGCGTGTCGCGGCGAGCACCGTGTTGCCTCCGTAGGAGGCGATCAGCGAATGCGGGACGGTCCCCACACCCTTCCCGCCCCACCACGAGGCCTGCTCGTCGGTCGTCACGCCGACCGGCCGCCCCACGATCTCGCCCGCGAGGTGCGCCGCGTAGCCGTCGCCGGTCTGCACACGCCAGTGGTCGTGGCGCGCGGGCATGAAGATCACCGGCTTGCCGTTCGCGGCGTCGAGCACCTCGACGACGTTCGTCGTCACGAGCGTCCGCCGCGCGAGCACTCCCAGATACACCGTCTCGAGATGCGCGAACAGCGTGTAGTCGCCTTCGATCAGCAGCACGGTTTCGTACGGCCCGATCCGGTCGCCGTCGTAGAGCGCGTGCACTGTGAGCTCGTCCCAGTCGTGCGAGGCGAGCTTGAGGATCGCGATCGCCTCGTCCATGCCGCCGAGCCACGCATCACGCTTCTGGAAGACCTGCATGACGACGCGCGGGTGGCGACCGTCCGCGAGCAGCGTCGAGCGCGCATGGTTGAAGTACGAGTCGGTGTAGTAGCCGTCGTGGAGCTTGTCGACCGGGAGGTCGAACGTCTCGGGCGGGAGGCGGTCGCGCCGCCTAGCCCGGACCGCCACGCTCTTCGAGCTCGAGGCACGCGGCCAGCGCTGCCTCGGCGACCTCGAGCTGCTCCGCAGAAGGGTCCGAAGTCCCGACGCGATGCTGCAGCTCGTGCCCAGGCTTTGCGAGCGCCCGCGCGAGCGGATGCTCGGGGTTCCGCACCATCCACGCGAAGAGCTCCGTCGAGACGGCGAGCGAGCCGATCGTCGCCGCGATTCTCGCGGGCCCGCGCAGCTGGAGCGGCGCCTTCGTCGCGAGCGCGTTTCCGATCGCCGAGGTGAGCAGGATCGGCCCGACGAGGTGCGAACCGCAGCGCTCGTGCTCTCTCGCACGCGGCTCGTCGTGCTCGTAGGTGCCGATCGAGACGTGCTCGGCGCCGTGATAGGCGGCGAGATCGGAGCCGCGCAACGCGAGCATCGCGGGCGTAAAGGCGAAGACGGTCGAGAGCAGCTCCTGCGCCGTCGGGCCGAGCCGAGGCGAGCCGCGCACGACGCGCACGCCGACGGCGCTCGCGAGCATGCCGGCGAGGACCGCCGGCCGTTCGAACGAGAGCCGCGCGGCGGGCAGGGCGCGCCGCAACGCCGGCAGCACGGCGAGCGCCTCGAGCAGCTTCGCCGGCCCGCGCAGGAGCGGCATCGAGTCGTCCGCGCGGAACCGCTTGTACTCGGCGGCGACCTCGAGTCGCCCGTCCGGATGCCGGATCGCGCAGGCCCACGATCTCGGGCCGTGAACGAGGACGCCGTTCGGCAGCGCCATCCCCCCGAGCCTGATCTTCTCCGCCATAACACGCAGCGTACAAGTCGCTGGTACGGTCGAAGCGGGGTCGTGAGCGAGCGAACTCGACTCGGGCTGGCCGTGCTCGGCGCGGCCCTGGCGCTGGGGGTCCTCGGCGATCTTCTGCTCCGCGAGACTCCGTGGGGGCTGAACTGGGCTCTGTGGGCGTTCGCCTTCACCGCCGCAGCCTGGCTCGCAGGCGCGCGTCGGCCGCTCCTGCTGCTCGCGCTCGCCTACTCGGCACTGCTTCTCTGGCGGGCCTCGCCGATGCTCGCCACACTGAACCTCGCCGCCTCCGCCTCGGCGCTCGCCCTCGCGACCGCGCCCCTCCGGGCGGGAATCGCCTCCTACGCCGCTGCCGCGCTGCGGCTGGCCTGGAATACGGGCGCGGGTGCCGTACTCGTCCCCGCCGAGGTGGACTGGAGCGACACACCGCGCGGACGCTGGACCGGCCACGCGGCCGCCGCGGCGCGCGGCCTGGCGATCGCCGTGCCGCTCGTCCTCGTCTTCGGCGGTCTCTTCGTCGCCGCGGACGCGGTCTTCGAGAACCTCGTGCGCGACACGCTCGAGATCGGGAATCCCATGACCCACTTCGGAGTGATCGTGCTCTGGGCCTGGCTCGCGTGCGGGTTCCTCCGGCACGCACTCCGCCCCCAGGAGCCGGTCGCGGCCGAGGCACGACGTCGACTCGGGCGCGTCGAGACCGCGGTCGTGCTCGGCTGCCTCGACGTCCTCTTCCTCGTCTTCGTCCTCGTCCAGCTCCGCTACCTCTTCGGCGGCCAGGAGCACGTCGTCGAGACGACCGGGCTGACGTACGCCGAGTACGCGCGCCGCGGTTTCTTCGAGCTCGTCGCCGTCGCGGCGCTTGTCGTCCCGCTCGTACTCGCCGCGGACGCGCTCGTACGCGACGAGGCGCGGCGTCTGTTCCGGGTGCTCTCCCTCGCGCTGCTCGCGCTGCTCGCGGTCGTGATGAGCTCGGCGCTGGAGCGCATGCGGCTGTACACGGCCGAGTACGGCTTGACGGAGCTCCGCCTGTACGTGACCGCGTTCATGGCGTGGCTCGGGCTCGCGCTGACGTGGTCGCTGCTGTCGGTCTTCCGTGATCGCCGTCACGACTTCATGCCCGGTGCCGCGACGGCCGGCTTCGCGGTCGTGCTCGCGCTGAACGTGCTCAACCCTGATGCGGTGATCGTGCGCACGAATCTCGACCGCCACTTCGAGCGCGGGCGGACGCTCGATGTGTCGTACCTCACACGACTCAGCGCGGACGGCGCACCCGAGCTGGCCTCGCGCGTCGACCGGCTCCAGGGGCTCGACCGCCGCCTCGCCGTCGAGTGGCTCGATCAGCTCGACCGGCCGCGCGACCGGCGCACGTGGAACTGGGGCCGATGGCGCGCGGCCGACTACGTGAGGAGAGCGCGCGCCGCATACCGGTAGAACTCGACGCCGAGCTCCAGATCGTCGACCGGCACGCGCTCGTTGGCCGAATGGACGAGGAGCGTCGCGACCTCGACGGGCATCGTGCGGGCCGGGAAGAATCCGTATGCGACCGTGCCGAACGCCTCGCGCATCCAGTGGCTGTCCGTGAAGCCCGCGAGGCACACTGGCGCGACCCGAGCTTCAGAGTCGGTCTCGGCGACCCACGACTCGATCACGTCGAAGAGCGCCGACTCGAGCGG
>DASYUZ010000158.1:0-11690 GCA_036000665.1 Gaiellaceae bacterium | reverse complement strand
GCCAAGGTCACGGTCGGCGAGGTCGTCGTCAAGGGGAGCTACATCGAGTTCCGCGGCATGCGCTTCGGCGGCTGGTCGACGACTGCGGAGGCGCGCGGGATCACGTTCCGCGCTATCTCCTCCGCGAACATGTTCATCTGGTCCTCGCAGGACATCAAGGTGATCGGCGGGGACATCGGACCGGGCCAAGGGCTGGACTTCGATTCGCAGATCACGACCACGGTCGGCTCGCAGCAGCCGCCGACGAACATCCTGATCGACGGCGTGCGCTTCCACGATTGGTGGCGTCCCGCGGGCACTGACTTCCACACCGAGTGCTTACAGGCCGGCTCCGGCGTGAACGTGACGATCCGCAACTCGCGCTTCGAGCGCTGCGCGACGCACGACATCTTCATCCGCAGCTGGGGCCAGACGAACGGCGGCGCGCACCCGATCCGCAACTGGGTGATCGAGAACAACGTCTTCGGCGCGACGCTCGACGGCTTCTTCGCGATGCAGCTCACCGAGGGCGCGGACGCGCAACAGCCGTGCGAGGACGCGCTGATCCGCAACAACTCGTTCCTGCAGGACATCCACGTCTCGTGCCCCGCGGGAGGCACGCGCGGCATCCGCGTCGAGTCGAACATCCAGCCGAGCATGAAGGCCTTCGCCTGCGGCCTGGGCGGCTCGAAGTGGAACTACAACGTCTACGGCTCGGGAACGCCGTGCGGTGCGCGCGACCGGATCGGCAACCCGCGCTTCGCGAACCCGGCCGCGCTCGACCTGCGCCTGAGCAAGGGCTCGGCCGCGATCGACCGCGGCAACCCGAAGAGCTTCCCCGCGCGCGACTACGTGGGACAGAAGCGTCCGTTCGGCCGCGCCCCAGACGCCGGGGCCTACGAGAAGCGCTGACGTGGCGCGGCTCGCGCTCTGGCTCTACCGAGGCTCGCTCCGAGCGCGGGCGAAAGTCTTCTCTCTCCTCGCGGGAGGCGCGTTCGCGGAGTTCGGTGCGCGCAGCGTGATCGAGCCGCCGGTGCGGCTGCAGGGAGAAGCCCGGATCGCCGTGGGCGACGACGTCTTCGTCGGGGCGCAGTCCTGGCTGCAGGTGCTCGACGGCCCGGACCGGCACGTCGCGCTCGCGATCGGCGACGGCGCGAGCATCGCCGGCAGCTGCGTCCTCTCCGCAGCGATGTCCGTGCGGCTCGGCCGCAAGGTGCTGCTCGCGCGGAACGTCTACATCTCGGACCACTCGCACGCCTTCGCGGACACGAGCCGCGCGGTCCTCGACCAGGGGATCACGAAGGTCGAGCCGGTCGAGATCGGCGACGGCGCGTGGCTCGGGCAGAACGTGGTCGTCGGCCCGGGCGTCCGGATCGGGCGCGGCGCGGTCGTGGGAGCGAACTCGGTCGTCCTCGAGGACGTCCCGGACTACGCCGTCGCGGTCGGCGCGCCGGCGCGCGTCGTGCGCGAGCTCGAAGGCGTGCCGGCCTAGTGCCCCGCATCCTCTTCCTCGCGTACCACTTCCCGCCCGTCGGCGGCGCGGGGGTGCAGCGAAACGCGAAGTTCGCGAAGTACCTGCCCGAGTTCGGATACGACTCGATTGTCGTGACGGGCCCCGGGCGCAGCGCGAGCCGCTGGACGCCCGAGGACGACACGCTGCTCGGCGACGTGCCGGACGGAACGCTGGTCCGGCGCGTGCTCGGAGAACCGCCCGCCTCGCTGACCCGCAGCGAGCGCTGGCTCGACCGGCGTACCGCGTGGCAGCGCTGGTGGATCGACGGCGTCCTGCGCGCGGGCCGCGCGTTCGCGGACGAGATCGACCTGATCTACGTGGGCATGGCGCCCTACGAGAGCGCGGAGGCAGCTGCGCAGCTCGCACGCGAGCTCGGGAAGCCGTGGGTCGCAGACCTGCAGGACCCGTGGGCGCTGGACGAGATGTGGATCTACCCGACGGGCATCCACCGCCGGCGCGATCTCGCGCGCATGCGCCGCCTGCTCGGCACGGCGGACGCGATCGTCATGAACACGGGCGAGTCGATGCGCAAGGTGCTGGCGCGCTGCCCCGAGCTCCGCGACAAGCTGATGGTCGCCGTCCCGAACGGCTACGACGCCGCCGACTTCGAAGCCGAGCTGCCGACGCGCATCGACGGCAAGTTCGTGATCGCGCACACCGGCTACCTGCACACGGCGCTCGGGCGCCATCACCGGAAGACCGCCCGTGCCCGGCGACTGCTCGGCGGGGCGAACGGCCGCGTGGACATCCTCACGCGCTCGCACGTCTTCCTGCTCGACGCAATCGACCGCCTGATTGCGGAGCAGCCGAGCCTCGAGGACGTGATCGAGCTCCACCTGGCCGGAGTAACGAGCCCCGAGGACGTCGAGGCGGGACGCCACCCGTGCGTGCGGTTCCTCGGCTACGTGCCCCATGAGCAGAGCGTGCGCCTGATCCGCACCGCCGATCTCCTGTTCCTCCCGCTCCACGACCTCCCACCGGGCGAGCGCCTGAGCATCGTCCCGGGGAAGACGTACGAGTACCTCGCGAGCGGTACCCCGATCCTCGCCGCCGTCCCCGACGGCGACGCGCGTGACCTGCTCGCTTCGAGCGGACGCGCCCTGCTGGCGCGGCCGAGCGACAGCCGGGCGATGGCCGACCACCTCGGCGCGCGGCTCCACAAGCCCGCCCGGGCCCACCGCCCGGCGGCAGACTTCCCGTGGCTCGAACGGCGCCACCTCACGGGCGAGCTGGCCGCGGTGTTCGACCGGGTGCTCCGCGGCGGGGCGCTCGAGCTGGCGGCCTAGAACACGTCTCGCGACTAGCCCTTCGGGGAGTGTTCGCCGTCGCCCTGGCGTCCTACGCTGGCACTTGCGGCACTAAAGAAGGTAGGGCAATGACCCGCGTCCACTTCCTCTCGCGCGGTAGGCGCGAGATGCAATTCATGCGGCACCTTCCGAGACTCGGCTATGAGCCTGTCGTCCTCGCAGGACGAGACGTCCAGCTCGCGTACGCCTCCGCCGAGGCCGCCCGTGAAGTGGACGTACCGCTGGTCATCGACGTCGAGCAGCCCGCACAGATACGGCGCGTGCCGGCTGCAGCGGTCGCACTCGTCGTGCGGACGGCGCGAGCCCAGAAGCTTGTGCCCAGGAGCAGCGTCGTCCCCGACGGGTTCGATCCCGACGACTTCGTGGGTGCGCCGCCGGAACGTGACGACGGCCGCTTCAGGATCGTCGTCGACGGTTCGGCCGCCCGCCTGCTCGAAGCGCTGGACCGCGTCGACCGCGAGCGTCGCGGGGTGATCGAGCTGGAGCGCGCAAGCGAGGCGGACTTCCGCTCAGGAGACCTGCTCTTCCTGACGACCGACGACGCGTGCACGATCCCGAACCGCACCTACGACTACCTCGCCGCAGGGCGGCCGATCCTCGCTGCCGTTCCGGAGGGCGAGACCAGCGAGCTGCTCGAGCACGCGGGGACCGCCCACGTCTGCGGTCCCGCCGACGCGAAGGGAATCGCCGGCGCGATCGAGGCTGAGCTCGGGCGCTGGGAGACGCGCGGGAGCGTGGCGCACTGCCATCCCGCCGAGCTCGAGCCGCATACGTGGAGCCGCGTTACGGAGCGGCTGGCGGCCGTCTTCGACACCGTGCTTGGCCGAGAACACGCCGAACGTCCAGTTGTAGAGCGACTCGTGGCGTCTTCAAGATTCTGACCATGCCCACTGCGGTCGTCACGGGCGGCGCCGGCTTCCTCGGCTCACATCTCTGCGAGTTCCTGCTCGTGCAGGGCTACGACGTCTTGTGCGTCGACAACCTCGACACGGGGTCGCTGCAGAACATCGAGCACATCCGAAATCCCGCGTTCGAGTTCGTGAACCACGACATGATCGAGCACCTCGAGATCGACGGCCCGGTCGACTTCGTCTTCCACCTGGCGTCGCCGGCCAGCCCGATCGACTACGCGCGGCTCCCGCTGCACACGCTCAAGGTCGGCTCGTACGGTACGCACAACGCGCTCGGGCTTGCGAAGTTCAAGCGCGCGCGCTTCCTGCTCACATCGACGAGCGAGGTCTACGGCGATCCGCTCGTCCACCCGCAGCCCGAGACGTACTGGGGCAACGTGAACCCGATCGGCCCGCGCGGCGTCTACGACGAGGCGAAGCGCTACGCCGAGGCGATGACGATGGCGTACCACCGCCAGCAGGGCGTGGACACGTGCATCGCCCGCATCTTCAACACCTACGGCCCACGCATGCGCCCGCACGACGGCCGGGCGATCCCCACCTTCGTGCGCCAGGCGTTGGAGAGCAAGCCGCTGACGGTCTTCGGCGACGGCTCGCAGACCCGGAGCTTCTGTTACGTCGACGACCTGATCCGCGGCCTCTACCTGCTCGCGACGAGCGGCGAGCACCTGCCAGTGAACATCGGCAACCCTGCGGAATACACGATCCTGCAGCTCGCGGAAGCGGTGCTGCAGGCGACGGGCTCTACGAGCGAGATCGTCTACGAAGCGCTGCCGGTCGACGACCCGCAGGTGCGCCAGCCGGACATCACGCGGGCGCGGCAGCTGCTCGGCTGGGAGCCGGCGATCTCGCTCGAGGAGGGCCTGCGGCGTCTGCTGGTTGGTTCGGCTGTCGCCGAGCCGACCGCGGTGTGACTCCTCTCAGGGTCCTCTTCCTCTCGTATTCCTTCCCACCGATCGGCGGCGCCGAGGCGCAGCGGAACGCGCGGCTCGTCCGCCACCTCCCCGAGCACGGCTACGAGCCCGTCGTCCTCACCGGGCCGGGGTCCCCGAGTTGGGCGCCGCTCGACCGCAGCCTGCGGCTCGACGGCGTGGAGACCTACAGAGTTGCGGGCCCCGAGCCCGCGCCGAGCAGGGAGTGGGGGCGACGCGCCGAGCGCTGGCTCCGGTATCCGTCCGCGTGGCAGCGCTGGTGGGATGAGCAGGCGCGGCACACGGCGCGGCACGCAGTCCGCGTCGACCTCGTGCACGCGTCGCTCGCGCCCTACGACACGGCAGAGACCGCGCTCGCGGTCGCGCGCGCGCTGCGGCGGCCACTCGTCGTCGACCTCGAGCACCCGTGGGCGCTCGACGAGATGACGACGTACCCGACGCGTCTCCACCGCAGCCTCGACCTTCTGCACATGAAGCGCGTCCTCTCGGCCGCGAGCGCCGTGGTCATGAACACGCCCGAAGCCGCGCGTCGCGCCCGCGCGCTCGTCCCGGGGAAGCGCGTCGCAGTCGTCCCGAGCGGTGTCGAGCACGACGAGTTCGCCGGGCCCGCCGAGCGGGGAGACGGTGTCTTCCGGATCGTGCACACCGGCTCGTTCCAGACGCGCCTGGCGCTGACGCTCGAACGCTTCGGCGCGCTGCACCGGATCCTCGGCGGCGTGATCCCCGGCGTCGACTTCCTGACGCGCTCGCACGTCTACCTGCTCGAGGCGCTCGCGCGGGTCGAGCAGGACCTACGCCGCCCGGTCGAGCTCCATCTCGTCGGCGACCTGACCCCCGAAGACGAGGCCGCGCTCGCGCACGCTCCGGTCCCGGTCCGCCGGCACGGCTACCTCCCGCACGAGGAAACCGTGGCCCTGATCCGCACCGCAGACCTGCTCTTCCTGCCCCTGCACAACGTGCGCGAAGGGAACCGCGTCGCGATCGTCCCGCACAAGACCTACGAGTACCTCGCCTCGGGCAAGCCGATCCTGGCCGCAGTCCCCGACGGCGACGCGCGCGACCTCCTGGCGCGCAGCGGCACGGCCGTGATCTGCCGCCCCGCGGACGTCGACGGCCTCGCCCGCGGCCTCGCTCGAGAGCTCCGCCGCTGGCGAGCGCACATCGCGGCGCCGTACGCGAACCCGAGCGACCTCGTCGCGTTCGAGTACAAGGCGCTGACCGCCCAGCTGGCGGCCGTCTACGACAGCGTGCTGCGGCGACCGGGCAGGCCCGCGCCTGCCGACGTCGCCGTTGGCTAGCGCGTCCTCGCCCTTACGACGAGGTTCCCCGTCTTGCGCGGAAGCGTGAGCCGCCGGCCTCCGACGAACGCCTCGAGGTTTCGCGGAGCGCCGAGGCGGAGCCAGAAGCGATGTCCGCGCAACCGCACGCGCTCACCCGGGCGCAGCGTCCGGTAGAGGACGCGCGCGCCGCCGCGCATGCCGCCGGTGTGGGCCTCGACCCAGCACGGCCCGCGCGCGACAAGCAGAAGGCCGGGCTTCGAGCGCACGCGTGGCTGTGCTCTCCGGATGACCCGGTGCGTGATCGGAATCGGCGGCCTCGACGGCCGGAGGGTGAACGACGGCGGCGGCGGCGGCGTGTGGTCCCTCTGGACGAGGGCGCCGATCCCGACGAGGAGGACTCCGAGGGCAAGAGCCGCCACGACGATGGGCCTCCGAGAGGGCTCGACGAAGACGAACACCGGAGGCGGCTCGGCCGGAAACCGGCGGTCGAACTCCTCGACGAGCGGTCCGGACTCGAGCTCGACGAAGTCGGCGTACTCGACGAGGAACGCTCGCATGTACGCACGCTCCGGACCGGAGTCGAACTGCTCGCGCTCGAGCGCCTCGAGGTAGCGCGCGCGAATGTGCGTGTGCCGCTCGACGTCCTCCAACGCGAAGCCGCCGCGCTCCCGCGCCCGCTGCAGCTCGCCACCGACCTCGATCATGCGCGTGCCCTTCGAGTCCTTCGATGGTATCCCGCGCGAGCCGGAGAAGAAACCACAGCTGCCCCGCCCGCGACGGCGCTGGACGGGCGGGGCGACGCCCGACGCTGTGACTAACTCACTAACTCACGACGCTCATCTCGCGCACGGAGCGCTGCGCGAGCTCCTCGAAGGCCCGCTTGACCTCCTGGAGCGTGTGCTGTTCCTGCTCGAGGTTCTCCTCGAGCAGCACGACGACGCGCTCCTGGCCCATCGCGCGCGCCTGCGTGATCAGGTCCTCGTAGAGCGCGATCTCGAGATGCTCGGTCTCGGCGGCGCCGGTGAGGAGGACGCTGTCGGCAATCTGCTCGTCGGTCTTCTCGTAGAGCGTGTCGGCCTGCTCTGCGAGCCCTTCGACCGCCGGGTTCGAATGGCCCGTCACCCGCTCCCCGAGCGCGTCGAAGGCCTGCTGGATGTTCCGGATCTGACCCTCTGTCTCCTCGCGGTGATGCCGGAACTGCTGCTTCAGCTCTTCTCCCCTGGCGCGCTTCTCGTTCTTCTTCAGCATCGAGAGAATCTTCTTCTCGCTCGAGAGCGCGGTCCCCAGCTGGTATGTGAAGAGCTTGCGCGGATCGTTGATCTGCGCCACGTTCGACCCCCTTTCTCGGTTGTCGTTCGACGGCTACCCGCCGGGGGCTGGGCCAAACGGCCGATTCCCGCTCCGAGCGGACTTTGCGTGTGGACGATTTGCTGCACTTTCGGCACACCCAGTCACACATCCGTCACGGTTTCTCCGCTTCCCTCTGACCCGTGGACGAGCAACTCCAAGCCCGGCTCGGGGCCCGGAGGCCGACCGCCCGCCAGATCTACGCGCTCGCGGCGGCGTTGTGCGAGCGACTGGGCGAGGAGTTCCCGACCTCGAGCGCGGCAGCGTCCGAGCTGATCGAGCGTCTCAAACGCGAGAACGGCCACCCGACGCCCGCGCTCGAGGACTCGCCGCGGCGCAGCGGCAGGGTGCGCGAGTTCCGGGTCAAGTATCGAAGGCGCGCATGATTCGAGCCGCACGCGCCAAGCGCCAGGACGTACTCTTCGAGCAATGGCGCGCACGAAGGCGACCGTATATCTCGACCCCGAGGTGCTCCGCGCGACCCGGATCCGCGCGGCCCGTACTGGGAAGCGCGATTCAGACGTCGTCGAGGAGGCGCTCCGGGAGTACCTCGGGATCGGCGTCGTCGACCGAATCCGCTCGCGTTTCGACCTTCAGGAGAAGGAAGCGATGCGCATCGCCAACGAAGAGGTGCATGCGATGCGTCGCGATCGGCGCACGTCGTAGGTCTGCCTCTACGCGGCGCGAGCCGGGCGCAGGCTTTGGATCCGGTCGTGGATCGCGCGCCTCGCTGCTCCGAAGACAGCCGGATCGCGAAAGAGCTGGAACTGCGCGTTGGACGCCTGCGCGAACGAGTCGAGCTGGAACGCGATCTCGCGCGCACTCAGGCTCTCGTCGAGCTCGCCGGCCGCCTGCGCCTGCTCGACCGCGTGCTCGAGGTAGGAGAGCCAGCTGCGCAGCATCTCCTCGATCCGGTCGCGCACCGGCCCGGGGCGGTTGTTGAACTCGAACGAGGTCGCGGCGAAGAAGCACCCGCCGGGAAACACCTGCCGCTCCGAGTAATCGATCATCCGCTCGCAGAGCGCCCACACCCGCGCCACGCCCTTCGGCGCCGCGCGCGCCGGCGCGATCACCTCGGCGACGAACATCGCTGCCGCATGATCGACGGTCGCGAGCTGGAGCTCCTCCTTCGAGCCGAAGTGGGCGAAGAGCCCGCTCTTGCTCATCCCCGTCGCCTCCGCGAGCCGCCCGATCGAGAGCGGGTCGAGCCCCTCCTGGGTCGCGAGGGCCGCCGCGGTGTCGAGAATCGCTTTCCGGGTTCGTTCGCCTTTGGTTAGCACGATTGTCCGATTATACATGGCTCAACTGAGCGATTCTAGAGGAGGTGCTTGACAGAAAGGAACGATCGTTCTATTCTCTCGGCATGGACATCGATCACCTGACGATCCCGGTGCGCGAGTACGAGACAGGGAAGCGCTTTTACGCCGACCTGCTCGAGCCCCTTGGCTTCAGCATCCTTCTCGACTGGCCCGACCGCCGCCGCGCGTATCTCGGCATCCACCCCAACCCGAGCTCTGTCTGGATCGTGGAGTCCGAGCTCGCGGGAGCCGTCGACGTCTCCCTCGCGGTCGCCGACCGCGGAGCCGTCGCCGCCTTCCACAATGCCGCGATCGCCGCGGGCGGCAGAAGCCTCAACGAGCCGGGTATCCGTCCCGAACACAACAACCAGTACTACGCGGCGCGGATCGCCGACTTCGACGGCAACTCGATCGAAGCGGTCCACCGCATCGCCGCGACCGACGCGCGCGCAGCGGCGTAGCTCGCTACCGACTCTCCTCAGGTCGCTTGGCCGGGGGAGGGGAAGGCGGCGGAGCGACGGCGCTGAGCGGGCGGGTGATCCAGAGCAGCCACCCGCCGGGTGGAGCGAGCGGGCCCAGCGGTGGGTCGGGTGGCTTGGGCACTACGAGCCGGCGCTGTCTACGCGCAGCCCAAACGGGTAACCCGCAGCAATGAACGTCGCCCTCGTCACCGGCGCGAACAAGGGTATCGGCCGCGCGATCGCAGAGCGCCTGCTCCGCGAGGGCTACGCCCTGGGCTTCGCCGCGCATTCGCAGGACGAGCAGACCGCGGAGGAGCTCCGCACCCTCGGTGACCTCCACCACGTCTGGGGCGATCTCGAGGACCCGCAGGTGCCGCCGCGACTCGTCGATGAAGTCGCGGCGCACTTCGGCCGCCTCGACGTCCTCGTCAACAACGCAGGCATCACGACCTCGAAGCCGGCGCTCGAGCTGACCGTCGAGGACTTCGACAAGACGATCCACGTCGACCTTCGCGCCACTTTCCTCGCCTCGCAAGCCGCTGCACGCGCGATGAACGACGGCGGCGTGATCGTGAACATCACCTCGGTCCATGAGCACGTGCCGCGTCCCGGCTTTCTCATCTATGCCGCCGCCAAGGCCGGACTCGGAATGCTGACGCGCGGCCTCGCGCTCGAGCTCGCGCCGGAGATCCGCGTCGTCGCCGTCGCGCCGGGGGCAATCGCAACCGAGCGCAACCGGGAGGCCCGCGAGCTCTTTCCCGAGATCCCCCTAGGCCGCCCGGGCAGGCCGGAGGAGATCGCTGCCGCCGTCGCGTGGCTCTGCTCCGACGAGTGTCCCTACATCACCGGCGCGAGCATCGTCATCGACGGCGGCATGGCCCAGCAGGTCGTCGAGCACCCCGCGGGGTAGGAAGGCGAGCAAAAACGCGTCGGGCCTAGTCTCGCGCCCTTTCCGTGGTAAGGCTGCGGATCGCCATCCACGAGATCGCGCGCGCTCCGCGTCAGCGAGTATTCGAAATGTCCGAAGCCGCCGCTGACGCCGTTGAACTTGAACCGCGTAAGGCCGAGCTTCTCGCGTTGGCGGTGCCGGGCCGCGAAATATCGGAGCATGATGCGGCGGTCGTAGGTCACGTAGTGCTGCGTCGCCGTCTGGGTCACGGAGTACCACTGGAACTCCGTCAACTAGCCGCCGCCGATCACGAGCCTGCCGTCCTCCTCGCGCAGCTCGGTCCCGAACGCGGCGCACACGTCCCGGAACCGCCGCCGTATCCATGCAGCGTCCTCGCCGCGGGCGAGCCGCGTGCGCGTGTACTCGAGCTTCAGCGGCACGGCCTCGATCCGCTGCACCCTCGCCGCCTCGAGCTCGGCGAAGAAGAGCAGGCCGAGGTCGTTCCGCAACCAGGGATCGACCGCGTAGTCGTCGAGAAAGTCGCCGAGGTCGTAGAGCACGCTGTCCTCGACGCCGTGGAAGACGTGCGCCGAGTGGCCGGCGACGAGCGTTGCACCCGCTTCGCGAAGCTCGCGCGCCGCGGCCCGCACGTACGGCTGCGGCGCATTGGTCATGTTCGGCCCCCAGTGCGGACCGACGAGGACAGCGTCCGCGCCCGGGTGCATCGAGTCCTTGAGCCAGCCCGGCACTCCGTGCTCCAGGTCGGCGTACGCGATCCCCGGCCGGTCGTCGCCGGCCGCGAAGTCGCGTGCCTGGTCGGCGACACCTACGACGGCGAGCCGGAACCCGCTCTGCTCGAGCACTGCGGGCTTCCGCGCCTGCTCGAGGTTCGCGCCCGCGCCCGCCCAGGCGATCCCCGCCGCGCGCAGGTGCTCGAACTGTCGAGCAGCGCCTCGATCCCGTAGTCGCCTGCGTGGTTGTTCGCGAGCGTCACGCACTCGACAACGAGATGGACGAGCGTCTCGACCGCAGCCGGCGGTGCGCGAAAGGTGAACGTCTTCTGCGCCGGCGAGCCCCGCTCCGAGATGCAGCACTCCAGGTTGAGCACGAACAGATCCGCCTCGCGCACGATGTCGACGAGCTCGCGCTCGACGAGCGACTGCGGCGGCCGCCGGGCGAGCGCGTCGGCGACGGCGCGCCCGAGCATCGTGTCGCCCGCGAGCGCGAGCCTCACCGGTAGCCGTACCGGCCGTAGAGCCGGACGAAGCGTGCCCCGCTGACGAAGCGTTCGCGCGCGAGCTCAGCGCCGCGCTTCACGAACAGCAGGACGTCGTCGTCACCACCGGGGCCGATCGGCTGCACGATCCGCCCACCCTCGACGAGCTGCTCCGCGAGCGGCGCGGGCACCTCAGGAAAGGCGGCCGAGACGAGAATTGCGTCGAACGGCCCGAGTTCGGGCAACCCCTGACTCCCGTCGCCGACGACGACCACCGCGTTCTCGACGCCGATCCGCGCGAGGTTCCCGCGCGCCGCACGCGCGAGGTCGGCGAAGCGCTCGACGCTGAACACGCGCTCCGCGAGCCGCGCGAGCAGCGCCGTCTGCCACCCGTACCCGGTCCCGACCTCGAGCACCCGCTCCGAGCCGTCGAGCGCGAGCGCCTCGACCATCCGCGCGACGAGCGACGGCTGCGTCGTCACCTGCTTGTGCGGAATCGGAATCGGCTGGTCGACGTCGGCCCGCGCCGCGTCCGCAACGGGCACGAACTCCACGCG
>DASYUZ010000157.1:0-8986 GCA_036000665.1 Gaiellaceae bacterium | reverse complement strand
GGGAAGCTCGTGTACGCCGCGACGACGCCGACGACGTTCGCCGAGCTCTACGCCGGCGGGACGAAGCTGACGGACGTGACCGCAGGCTTCCCGGCGGAGCTGGTCGAGCCCGAGCGCTTCACAGCCGTCTCGAAGGACGGCACCGAGGTGGACGCCTGGATCATGCGTCCGGCGGGGTTCGAGGAGGGGAAGCGCTATCCCGTGCTGCTGAACATCCACGGCGGCCCGTTCACGCAGTACGGCACGGGTTTCTTCGACGAGTTCCAGGTGTATTGCGGCGCCGGCTACGCGGTCGTGTTCTCGAACCCGCGCGGCTCCTCCGGCTACAGCGAAGCGTGGGGGAGGGCGATCCGCGGGCCGGCGAACGGCGAAGGGCCGGGCTGGGGCACGCTCGACTACGAGGACCTGACCGCCGTGCTTGACACCGCCCTCGAGCGCTACGACTTCCTCGACCCCGAGCGGCTCGGCATCATCGGCGGCTCGTACGGGGGCTACATGACCTCCTGGATCGTCGGCCACACGAACCGTTTCAAGGCTGCGATCTCGGAGCGTGCCGTCAACAACCTGCTCAGCGCCTACGGCTCGAGCGACCTCTTCTGGGCCTTCCGGGGACATTTCGGCGCGTTCGCGTACGAGGCCGTCGACGACTACCTGAGGCACTCCCCGATCTCGTACGCCGACAACATCGAGACCCCGCTCCTGATCCTGCATTCGGAGAACGACCTCCGGTGCGACGTCGAACAGGCCGAGCAGCTCTTCATCACGCTGCGCCTGGAGGGCAAGGAGACCGAGCTCGTTCGCTTCCCGGGCGAGGGCCACGAGCTATCGCGTTCCGGCTCGCCGCGCCATCGCGTGCAGCGGTTCGAGATCGTGCTCGACTGGTTCGACCGCTACCTGAAGACTTAGTCGTCGGCGAGCTGCTCCGCGAGCACGGCGGCCGCGTACGCACGCCAGGCGGTCTCGGGCGCGTCGATCAGCGCCTTGACCGCTTCACTGACGTGCCGAAGGCCGATCGTGTCGTCCCGGAGGCGCACGAGACCGGTTGCGAGCGCCGAGCGCCGCTCGGGCGCGTCGAGCTCGGCGGCCAAGCGCTCGACCGCCGGGCCGTGGAGGTCGAGCCCGCGCGACGGGTCGCCGCCCGAGACGAGCACGAGCAGGGCGCGCCGGCCGGCCGCTCGCGTCTCGCCGTCGTCGATCGGGACGTCGCGTCCGGCGACCGAGGCCACCGTCACGAGGGCGGTGGCGAGGTCGGCTTCGGCGGCGAGCCGCTCAAGCTCGACGAGCCATGGCTCCATGTGTGCGACGCTAGCGGGCGTGAAGGCTGCGGCGCGGTGGCGGCGGACATGCGGCTGGCTGCTCGACGGCTTCGTCGCGCTCCTCGTGCTCTTCGTCGGCCTCCTGATCGGTGCCGGCCTCAGTTCCTTCTTCGCGGTCGTCTTCGTCGTCGTGTCGCTCTGGATGTACTTCGCGCTGCTCGAGAGCTCGCCGCGCCAGGCCACGCTCGCGAAGATGCTCCTGCACGAGCAGGTGACCGACCTGAGCGGAAAGCGGATCAGCTTCGAGCGCGCCTCCGCCCGGCACTTCTCGATGTACCTGACGCTGCTGACGCCGTTCTGGATCGGCTTCCTGATGACGTTCTGGACCAAGCGCCGGCAGGCGCTGCACGACTACGTCTCGAGCACGCAGGTCACGCACGCGCCCGAGACGCGAAACGCGGGCCCGTAGGCCCGCGCTCGCTACGTACCGGAGGGGTGACCCTACGGAGTGGGCTCATGCGCCCCGCCCGCGAAAGCTGCTTCCGCAGACGAACGAGCCCCGTACTGTGCCTCGATTCGCTCGAGTTCTTCCTCGGTCCCCTGGCGCACGGGACCCTTAAACCAGCGCTTGGCGGAGAGGAGATACCAGCTGCCGAAGAGCAGAAACGCTCCGCCCACGGTGATCGGCGTGTAGTTCACGAAGTCCCAGGTGAACCCCTCGTTCCCCGGAATGCCGACGCTCGCGAACGGCAGCAGGAACACGATCGAGATGAAGCCGATCCAAACGATCGCGACCCAGTCGATCCACTTGTAGTGCCGGCCGAGATGCCATGCGCCTCGCTCGAAGGTCTCGCCCGCGCGGAGGCGGAGGATGATCGGGAGCACGAACGCGATGTAGAGGCCGATCACTGCGACCGACGTGCCGACGGCGTACCCGACGAATGCGTTCCACAGCGTGGGGATCATCAGCAGGAACGACAGCACCACGATCGCCCAGACCGTGTACACGGGCACGCGATCGGCCTTCGAGACGCGGCGCCAGAGCTGGTGGCCGGGCACCGCGCGGTCGCGCGAGAACGCGAACATCATCCGCGACGCCGACGTGGTGGACGCGATCGTGCAGAAGGTCTGCGCGACGACGGCGATGAAGAGCAGGAACTCCGCCCAGGCTTCGCTCATCGCCTGCGTCCATGCGAACGTGACGATCTGCTGCCCCGCGGCGACGAACTCGTCGTTCGTCGCGTTCGGGAGCGCGAACGTCACGGCCGTGAGCAGGATAAAGCCGAAGATCACCGAGACGACGACGGACATGACCATGCCCCAGGCCGCGCCGATCGACGCCCGGTTCGTCTCCTCGCTCATGTGTGCCGAGGCGTCGTAGCCCGTGATCGTGTACTGCGCCATCAGCAGGCCGGTCGCGAACACGTACCAGAACACCAACTGGCCGAAGTTGTGGCCGGAGAAGCCCGTGTTGTTCAGCGTCTCTCCGAACACGTAGCCGACCGACTTGTGATGGTCCGGGACGACGATCAGGATGCCCACGATGACGAGGACGCCGACCATGTGCCACCACGCGGAGAATGCGTTCAGCAGCGCCGTGATTGGCACCTTCAGCATGTTGACCAGGCCGGCGGCGATCAGGATCACCGCATAGGTGAACAGGATCCAGCGCACGGTGTTCGGGTAGCCGAACAGCAGGTTCAGGAGCGACGTCATGAAGACCGCGCAGCCGTACCCGATCGCTGCTGTCACTGCGATCTGTCCGACGAGGTTGAACCACCCCGTGAACCACCCCCAGGCGGGACCGCCGAGCTTTGACGCCCAGTAGTAGAGGCCGCCTGCCGTGGGGTAGGTCGACGCGATCTCGCCCAGGGCGAGCGAGACGATGATGCAGAAAACCCCGACGAGCAGCCAGCCCCACGTGATCGCGATCGGTCCACCCTGGTTGAACGCGATGTAGTAGGACGTCAGACAGCCGGCGAGGATCGAGATGATCGTGAAGGAGATCGCGAAGTTCTGGAAACCTCCCATCGCGCGGAACAGCTCCTGCGCGTAGCCGAGTCGGTGCAAGAGCCGCTCGTCGTCGAGATAGGCGGCGCTTTCCTCTGTCGTTGGGCCGCTAGTCATTCATCCTCCTGGTACGAGTGCCTGCCGTAGAGGTATTAGGCCTTGCGGCCGCGATACCTGTCAATGGGCCGCGCCGTCTAGGAACGGATCCGGGCCCCGGACGGGTCGTACAGGGGCTCTGCTTCAACCGCTCCGCCGATCCACTCACCGAAGATCTCGACCTCGACCGGGCGGCCGGGCTCGGCTTGTTCGACAGGGACGTACGCATACGCGATGGAGCGCTCGACGGTGTAGCCGTAGCCACCGCTCGTGACGCGGCCGACCGTCTTCCCGTCGACCCGGACGGGTTCCGAGCCGAGCGCCACTGCGTGTGGTTCGTCGAGGACGAGGCACGCAAGCTTGCGCTCGGGATTCGCCTGGGCCAGCGCTTCGCGGCCGAGGAAGTCGCCCTTCTCCGGCTTGACCGCGAAACCGAGCCCGGCTTCGTACGGCGTGTCGTCGGGCGTGATGTCGGCGCCCCAGACGCGGTAGCCCTTCTCGAGCCGGCACGAGTCGATCGCTTTGTAGCCGGCGGCCACCAGAGCCTGCTCGCGACCCTCGTCCCAGATCGTGTCCCACAGGCGCAAGCCGAACTCCATCGGGCAGTAGAGCTCCCAGCCGAGCTCGCCGACGTAGGTGACGCGCAGGGCCAGGCAAGGGACCGGTCCGACGTCGATCTCGCGCGCGTGCATGTAGGGAAACGCGTCGTTCGAAACCTCGGCGGTCGTGAGCGGTTGGAGGATGTCGCGCGCGCGCGGGCCCCAGAGCCCGAGGCACGCGTAACGCGAGGTGACGTCCTCGACGCTCACAGAGCCGTTGTCCGGCGTGTGCTGGCGGATCCACGAGAGGTCGTGCTGTCCGAACGCGGTGCCCGTGACGATGCGGAAGCGGTCGTCGGCGAGCCGCGTCACCGTGAAGTCGCACTCGATCCCGCCGCGTCGATTCAGCATCGACGTGTACGTGATCGCGCCGACGTCGCGCGCGACCTCGTTGGCGCAGAGGTGCTCGAGGAATTGGGCGGCGCCTTCGCCGGACACCTCGATCTTCGCGAAGCTCGTCTCGTCGAACAGCGCCGCGGTCTCACGGGTGGCGCGATGCTCGGCGCCGATCGCCGGCGACCAGAGCCGGCCGGCCCAGCCGCGCGGGCGGAGCGACTCGTCACCGTCGCGCGCGTTCGGTTCGAACCAGTTCGGGCGCTCCCAGCCCGACTTCTCGCCGAACACGGCGCCGAGCTCCTGCAGGCGTGGATACGTCGGCGACGTGCGCAGCGGGCGGCCTGCGCTGCGCTCGTGTCCCGGGTACTTGACGTCGTAGTACGTGGAGTAGACCTCGACCGTGCGCGCGAGCGTGTACGCCGGGCTGCGGTAGGCGCTGCCGAAGCGGCGCGAGTCCATCTCCCAGACGTCGAGGCTCGGCACGCCCTCGAGGATCCACTCGGCGACGAGCTTCCCCATCCCCCCGGCGCCCGCGAGGCCGTGCGCGCAGAAGCCGGCCGCGACCCAGAAGCCGTGCACGTCGGTCGGCCCGAGGATGAACTCGTTATCGGGGGTGAAGGCCTCCGGTCCGTTGATCAGGCGCACGACCTCCAGCTCCCCGAGGTCGGGGACGCGCCGGATCGCGTTCTCGAGCAGCGGCTCGAAGCGCGGCCAGTCCTCGGCGAGCAGCTTGCCGTTGAAGTCCGCAGGGATACCGTTGAGCGACCAGGGAGCGGGGTCGCGCTCGTAGCCGCCCATCACGAGGCCGCCCGACTCGGGGCGGAAGTAGACGAGGAGCGTGGGGTCGCGGATCGTCGGCATCTCCAGCGGCAGGCCCGAGGGTTTCGTGATCAGGTACTCGTGCGCCATCGGGACGATCGGGACGTTCACGCCGGCGAGCGCGCCGAGCTCCTTCGCGAACATGCCGCCCGCGTTGACGACGATCTCGGCCTCGACGTCGCCTTTGTCGGTCTCGACGCCGGTGACGCGGCCGCGCTCGACGCCGATCCCCGTGACGCGCGTGTTCGTGGCGATCTCCGCGCCGCCGCGCCGCGCGCCCTCCGCGAGCGCGAAGGTGAGCTGGCTCGGGTCGATGTAGCCGTCGGTCGGGAGAAACGCCGCGCCGAGCACTCCTTCGGTCGTCATCGGCGGGAAGAGGTCTCGCGCCTCGTCTGCGGAGATCAGCTCGAGGGCGAGGCCGAACGTCTTCGCCCAGCCGGCCTGGCGTGCGAGCTCCTCCATGCGCTCCTGCGACGACGCGAGGCGGAGCGAGCCGACCTCGCGCCACCCGGTCGCGAGCTCGACCTCGGCCTCGAGCGACCGATAGAGCTCGACGGAGCTCATCATCATCTTGGTGAGGCTCAGCGAGCCGCGAAGCTGGCCGACGAGTCCCGCGGAATGGAAGGTCGAGCCGGAGGTCAGGTCGGCGCGCTCGACGAGGAGAACGTCCCGCTCACCCAGCCTTGTCAGCCAGTAGGCGATCGAGCAGCCGCCGACGCCGCCGCCGATCACGACGATGCGCGCCCGGCCTCTCACGCGCGCAATACTGGTCGAAGTGATCGTCGACTGCGCCGTCTACGAAGGGGGCCGGCGGAGGGCCGGCGAGCTCGCGCTCGCGGATGCCTGTGAGGCCAGTCGCAAGCGGGACGCGTTCGTCTGGCTCGGCCTCTACGAGCCGTCCGAGGAGGAGTTCGACGCCGTGCGGCGCGAGTTCGAGCTGCACGAGCTCGCGGTCGAGGACGCTGTCATGGCGCACCAGCGGCCGAAGCTCGAGGTGTACGACGACACGCTGCTCGTCGTGCTCAAGCCCGCGCGCTATCTCGACGCCGAGAGGATGGTCGAGTTCGGCGAGATCCTGATCTTCATCGGCGACGGCTTCATCATCACCGTGCGTCACGGCGAGGCGGCCTTGCACGAGGTGCGCCTGCGCGTCGAGGAGCGGCCCGACCTGCTCGAATGCGGCCCCGGCGCCGCGCTGTACGCGATCGTCGACCGGATCGTCGACGACTACGAGCCCGTGATCTCCGCGCTCGACCACGAGGTCGACGGCGTCGAGCGCGAGGTGTTCTCGCACGCCCCCACAAACCCCGCCGAGGCGATCTACAAGCTGAAGCGTGAGGTACTCGAGCTGCATGCCGCAGTCGCCCCACTCGCCGAGCCGCTCGACCGCCTCGCGCGCGGGCGCCACGAGCTGATCCACGAGGACATCCGCACCTACTTCCGCGACGTTCACGACCACCTCCTGCGCGTGATCGGGCAGGTGGAGAGCTACCGCGATTTGCTGACGAGCGTGCTGGCCGCCAACCTCTCGCAGGTGACCGTGCGCCAGAACGAGGACATGCGCCGCATCTCCGCGTGGGCCGCGATCATCGCCGTGCCGACGCTGATCGCCGGCATCTACGGGATGAACTTCTCGCACATGCCGGAGCTCCACTGGACGTTCGGTTACCCGGTCGCGCTCGCGACCATCGCCGGCGCGTCCTTCTTCCTCTACCGCTACTTCCGCAGCATCGGCTGGCTCTAAACGCCTGCAGCCGGCGGCCGGAGGCGCCGCGCACGGCACCTCCGGCCGATCGCGACTACTTCCTTGTCACGATGTAGAGCCCGAAGTTGATGTCGCTCACGTAGATCCGGTCACCGACGACGTGGACGCCCCAGTCGAACGGGATCGGGTGGTCGCCCGCCCCGAACGCGACGAAGACGCCGGTTGGGTCGAGCGTCGGCTTCTCGCGGTAGAAGCCCGTCTCGCGCGGGGCGGACGGGTTCGAGATGTCGACGATCCTGAGGCCGTCCGAGTACCAGCTCAGGTACAGGGTGGTCCCGCGGATTTCCGGGTTGTGCGCCGAGTAGAAGCCGGAGGTATTGGTCGTGAGCGAGTGCTCGGTGGCGAAGTCGCTCAGGTGTACCGGGTGGGCTGGGTCGGCGACGCCCCAGATGCGCGCGAAACCCCACGTGTCACCGACGAGCTTCGGCTCGCCGGCCGCCTTGCGCTCGGACGGCGAGAAGTCCTCGTCGGTCGTCACGAGCAGCGAGCTTGACGCGTTCGGCACCGCCGAGTGCGTATCGCCTTCGCTGCCCGCCGGGTAGGGCGTGCGGCCGACGAAGCGGACGTTGACCGGGTTCGAGATGTCGAGGACGATCGCGCCCGCGTCCCAGTAGGCGAGGTACGCGGTCCTGCCGTCCGCGCTCGGCGTCGTGCTGTGGTCGAACACCGCCGCGAAGTGGCCGCGGCACAGCGGCGCCTGTCCGGGGGGCGGGGTGCAGTCGAACGGCGGCGGGAAGCCGAAGTCGCCGAAGAAGGGCGCGCCGAACGGAAGCCCTCCGTCCTTACCCGCACCCCAGTCGTCCGTCATCACCGGGCTACGCGGGTTCGTCACGTCGACGAGCTCGAAATCGCCGACGGCGCCGCCGGTGAAGACCTCCTGGAACGGGACCGCGAGCAGCGCGAAGACGCCGTCCGGACGGCTCGCCAGCGACAGCTCGTGCACACCGCCCGAGTCGACCGGGTGGAAGCCGAGATGCGAGGGCTGTGTCGGGTTGGTGACGTCCCAGAGGTCAAGGCCGGTCCGGCCGGGAGCCTGACCCGGCAGGCCGCAGTCCTGCAGCCCGACTCCCATCAAATCGCCGCGAAAGAACGGGGTTCTGACCGAGATCACCTGCATGTCCTCGGCCGACGTGTTCGCGTAACCGGCCGCCGTCGCGACCTGGCGCGGGCGGGCCGGATTCGAGACGTCGATGATCTTCACGCCGGTGCCCGGGCAGGGGCCGCTCCACGTGCCCACGTAGGCGAAGTTGCGGTGGGCCCACACGTCGGCGTGTAGCCCACCGGGGATGAAAAGCTCCCCGAGCTGACGCGTCATCCGGCCTGCTGGTTGGCCGGTCGGGTCACCTCCTCCGTCGAGGCCTCTGACCGCGGTCAGCAGCCTCTGCACCAGGAGTGACTCTCCCGAGGGCGGCCGTGGCGACGCTCCCGCCGACGAAGCGACGAGCGCGATCAGCGCGACCGCGGCAGTAACCAAAGCCGCTTTGCTACGCATGCCTCCTCCTCGTAGAACTCTCGCGCCGACGCTATGCCCTGGACTCGCCGCGCTCAAGGGCCAGGCACGCGGGACGGCCGGCCCTTGCGCAAGTGCCCGCGCCGGGTGGACGAACGACGTGCCGGGAGGAGCGGCCGGCGTCTTCCCGTACCGCTCCTTCCGCCGCATCGGCCGGCTCGCACGGGCGACGCCGGACGCGTCCCGCTGAGCCGTGTCCAGGGTCTGACCCTGGACGTGGCCGTTCACGACGCATCTCGCGGGGCCATGTCCGGGGTCTGGAGTTGATCTCAAAGTGAGCAGGGACCGAGGGGTGGCCGTCGAATGCGGCTGCTGTGAACGAGAGAGATGCTCGTGCGAAGAAGCGGCGGGTGGGTCGTTCGCGGCCGTTGAGGTGGCGGGTCTCGGACGAGTTGTGGGAGCAGTTGGGTCCTTTGCTCGCCGACCCGCCGCGTCGTTTTCACCATCCCGGTCGTTGTCGGCACTCGCCGCACGCCTGTCTGGAGGGGATTTTGTTCGTGCTCTTCACGGACACGCCCTGGCTGGAGCTGCCCTATCGGGAGCTCGGCTTGCCGAGCGGTGAGACCTGTCGGCGTCGGCTGGAGGAGTGGTCGCG
>DASYUZ010000156.1:0-13984 GCA_036000665.1 Gaiellaceae bacterium | reverse complement strand
CAACGTCGACGCGACGCCAGCAAGTCGAAGTTGGGGGGTAGATGCCACGCCGCCCGAGACGACGATCACCGTAGCCCCCTCCGGTGTCGTCGCCTCGGGCGACGCGAGCTTCGAGTTCAGGTCCAGCAAGGCGGGCTCGACTTTCCAGTGCGCGCTCGACGCGGCGGCGTTCGCGGCCTGCAGCTCGCCGCAGCTGTACAGCGGCCTCGGCGACGGCAGCCACACCTTCCAGGTCCGCGCCGTCGACGGGTCGGGGAACGCCGACGGGAGCCCGGCGAGCGCGAGCTGGACGATCGACATGACGCCCCCGCAGACCGTGATCGACGCCGCTCCGAGCACGAGCGTCAACACGGCCACGGCGAGCTTCAGCTTCTCGGCCAGCGAGCCCGGCTCCACGTTCGAGTGCTCGCTCGACGGCGTCGGCTACGCGGCGTGCACCTCGCCCCAGAACGTCACCGGCCTCGCTCAAGGAGCGCACAGCTTCGAGGTCCGGGCGACGGACGCCGTCGGCAACCTCGACACGACGCCTGCGAGCGCGAGCTGGACGATCGACACCACGGCGCCCGAGACGACGGTCGGCTCCGGCCCCACGGGCACGGTCGGCCAGGTCACCGCCGCCTTCGCGTTCTCCGCGAGCGAGGCCGGCGCGACGTTCGAATGCGCGCTCGACGGCGCGGCCTTCAGCGGCTGCAGCTCGCCGCAGAGCTACGCCGGACTCGCGGAGGGCGCACACAGGTTCGAGGTCAGGGCGCGCGACGGCGCCGGCAACGTCGACCCGACCCCGGTCAGCCGCACCTGGACGATCGACACGGGCGCCCTCTACGCGACCGACGGCCCCGGCTACACGATCACGCTCACGAACGCGGCGGGCACGCCGGTCACGCAGCTCGGCTCGGGGAGTTACCGGATCGTCGTCCACGACCTCTCCGCGATTCACAACTTCCACCTGCTCGGCCCCGGGATCGACAAGACGACGAGCATCCCGTTCGTCGGCGAGACCATCTGGACGGTCACGCTGAACGGCGGCTCGTACCACTTCCAGTGCGACCCGCACCCGGGCATGGAGGGCAACTTCACCGTCGTCTCGATCGACACGACCCCGCCCGAGACGACGATCGACTCCGGACCGAGCGAAAGCGTGGCCTCCGCAGCGGCAGGCTTCGGGTTCTCGGCGAGCGAGGCCGGCTCGAGCTTCCAGTGCGCGCTCGACGGCGCCACCTTCTCGCCCTGCAGCTCGCCGCGGAGCTACGTGGGACTCCCCGACGGAGAGCACAGCTTCCAGGTGCGTGCGACGGATGCAGCAGGCAACGCGGACCCGACGCCCGCCGCGCGCACCTGGAGGATCGACACCGCACCGCCGGACACCACCATCGACGCCGGTCCGGCGGGGTCGGTCATGTCCGCGGTCGCCGACTTCCAGTTCACCGCGAACGAGGCCGGCGCCGTCTTCAAGTGCTCCCTCGACGGCGGCACCTTCGCCGCGTGTGCCTCGCCCGCGAGTTACCTCGGCCTCGCTGCGGGCGGTCACACCTTCCGCGTCGAGGCGATCGACGTTGCCGGCAACGTCGACCCGACCCCCGCCGGCCGCAGCTGGACGGTCGTCGGCCTCGACGCGACGCCGCCGACGACCACGATCGACTCGGGACCGAGCGGCGCCTCCGGTTCCGGCTCGGCCTCGTTCGCCTTCTCCTCGAGCGAAAACGGCTCCAGCTTCGAGTGCTCGCTCGACGGCGGGCCGTTCGCCGCGTGCACGTCGCCGCAGAGTTACAGCGCGCTGCTCGCGGGTCCCCACACGTTCGAGGTGAAGGCGACCGACGCCGCCGGCAACGTCGAGGCCGCGCCCGCAAGGCGGACCTGGACGATCGACACCGACGCGCCCGAGACGACGATCGCCCTCGGGCCGAGCGGCACCGTTGCGTCGGGCGCGGCGACGTTCGAGTTCTCCGCCGGCGAAGCGGGCGCGACCTTCGAATGCAGCCTGGACGCCGGAGCGCCGGCGCCCTGCAGCTCACCGCTGAGCTACAGCGGCCTGTCCGAAGGCAGCCACACGTTCCAGGTCAAGGCGACGGACGCCGCCGGCAACGCGGACGCGAGCCCCGCGAGCCGCAGCTGGACCATCGCGCTCCCGCCGGAGACGAGCATCGACTCCGGTCCGACGGGCACGGTCGCGTCCGACTCGGCGAGCTTCAGCTTCTCCTCCAACAAGGCCGGCGCCGGCTTCGAGTGTGCGCTCGACGGCGGCGCCTTCTCCTCATGCACCTCACCCAAGAGCTACGCCGGACTATCCGCCGGCGAGCACACGTTCCAGGCGCGGGCGGCCGTCCCCTCTGGCACCGCCGACCCCACCCCGGCTGCCCGCACCTGGACGGTTGCACCACCGGCGCAGATCGTTGCCGGCGCACTCGCTTACAACGTCAGCACCGTCACCGTGCCGGCGGGCCAGGTGACGCTCAGCATGCGCAACGACTCCGTCGTCTGGCACAACATCGCGATCCGCGGAAACGGGATCGACGTCCAGGGTCCCGTCGTCGGCGCGGGCGGAGTCTCCACCGCGACCGCGAACCTCGCCGCGGGAACCTACGAGTTCTACTGCTCGGTGCCCGGCCACGCGGAGGCCGGGATGAAGGGCACGCTCATCGTCGGCGCGCCCGGAACGACCACGCCTCCGACCAGCCCGACCACGACGACGCCGTCGACGCCTCCTCCGTCGTCGGCCCAGCTCGTCGCCGGCGGGCTCGCCTTCAACTACAGCAGGCTCTCCGCCGAGGCCGGAACGGTGACGATCAGCATGTTCAACGACTCCGCCATCCCGCACAACGTCGCGATCCGCGGCAACGGCGTCGACGTTCAGGGCGCAGTCGTGGGGAAGGGCGGCGTCTCGACGGTCACCGCACAGCTCGCGCCGGGCACCTACGAGTTCTACTGCTCGGTTCCCGGCCACGCCGATGCGGGGATGAAGGGCACGCTGATCGTCACGGAGCCTGGAACGAAGGCGCCTGCGAGCGTGCCGGCCCCCACCGTGACGGAGACCTCATCCCCGCCGGAGGAGGACGGGCACGAACATGAGACCTCGGCGCCGAAGGTGCCGCCGGCACTGAACCTCAGCTGCGCGACCGGCCTCAACTTCACGCTGAGCGGAAGGCTGCTCGGCGTCGCCGTCGACGCCACCTCGGTCGCGCTGCGGGTGCAGGGGGCGAAGGCGCGCACGGCAAAGGCCCGCAAGCAGGCTCGTCGCTACGTCGGGAAGCAGCTGACCGCGTTGCTCTACGCCAAGACGGGGCTGAAACGCGAGGGTCGAGCCGCCACCGTCGCGGATCTCGTGGCCGGCGACAAGGTCAGCGTCGACGTTCGTCTCTGCAAGGTCAACCGGCGGGGCGCGCTGCGCCCGATCGCAGCGGCGGTCGCGGCCCGGCCCGCCGCCACGGGCGGGTCCGGTGGACCCGAGGGAGCGCTCCAGCTCACCGCCACCGGATTCAAGTTCGACAAGACCCAGCTCGAGGCGAAAGCCGGGAAGGTCACGATCACGCTGAAGAACAACTCACCGCTCGAGCACAACGTCGCGATCCGAGGAAACGGCGTTGACGCGGTCGGCCCGATCGTCAAGAAAGGGGGCACCTCGACCGTGAGCGCGACGCTCGCTCCGGGCCGGTACGAGTTCTACTGCTCGGTCCCCGGCCACGAGCAGGCGGGCATGAAGGGCGTGCTGACGGTCACCTCGTAGGAGGCGCCGGCGGGCGCCCAGAAATCCTCGTTTCCGCAGTGGAAATTCGTGTTTAGTTCGCTTTTTTATCGGGTAGCCATGACTTCAAAACCACAGAGCGAACGGCGGCAGAAGGGCCGACGGCAAGCTCGCATTGAGCGCAGGGGGAATCCGGAATGAAGAATCGCTTTCTCGGCGAAGCAGACGCCTATCTGTTCCTGATCGTCGCCGTCATCGTGCATTGCGGCATCGTGGTCGGTGCGCACTTTGGAGGTCCGCGGCTGGCGCTCGGCGCGATCGTCTTCCTGACGCCGCTGGCGTTGGGACTGGTTTTGCGAAAGCCTGCGCCCGAGCTCGAGCCGCTGACGGAGTTGCCCCGCAGCACGAACCCGCGGCGCATCCTCGTCGTCGCCAATGAGACGGTCGCCGGGGAGGCGCTCGCAGACGAGGTCCGCGCCCGCGTTCGCGATGAGACCGAAGTCATGGTCGTCTGCCCGGCCCTGAACTCCCGGCTCAGGCACTGGACCTCCGACGAGGATCCGGCGAGGACGGCAGCGCAAGACCGCCTCCAGGCGAGCCTCGAGCGGCTCGCCGAGACGGGGGTCGACGCTCGCGGCCTGGTCGGCGACGCAGATCCGCTCCAGGCGATCGCCGACGCGCTGCGCGACTTCGGCGCGGACGAGATCGTGATCTCGACGCATCCGCCTGAGCGCTCGCACTGGCTCGCGCGCAACATCACCGAACGCGCGCAGCGGCTGTTCGGGCTCCCGGTGACGCACGTCGTCGTCGACCTGGAGGTCGACGCGGCCGCGCAGGAGCCCGCGGTGGCGTGACTCGTCGCTGCGGCCTCGGCGCTCGTTGTTCGTGCTCGCTCGTGCGTTCGCGACACATGCGCATCGTCGCGACCGAGTTCAGGTTCACACCGAGAAAGGTGACGCTCCGACCCGGCATGTACCGCTTCCGCCTCCTCAACCGAGGCGAGGTCTTCCTCCACAAGCCCGAAGACCCGAACGCGGCACGTGCCGGTCGGAGCGACGAGACCGACGAGCGCGCCACGACGTCCGCCGAGGAAAGAACCCGTCCAGGACGCACACCAAAGAGAGATGCAGATGGAACCCCGACCGGAACGCATTCTCCACGAGGTCGCTTCTTGGCGGTGGGAACAGCTCCTTCAGAGCGGTTTTCGACCGCCAATGGCCTCACTGCTGGCAGCTGATCCGCGCTACGACCTGCACGCCCTGATCGAGCTGGTCGACCGCGGCTGCTCGCCGGAGCTCGCGGTGCGGATCCTCGCACCGCTCGAGGAGGACGCAGCGGCGGCGTGAATGCGCCCCCGCTGCGTCCTCGAGCTTCCGTGCGGGGCTACACGCGGCCGGCTTCGGTCGTCGGCACTGGGCTCGGGCGCGTGCGCAGCGCCGTTGCGGCGGTCTGAGGCAGCCACCAGTTCCAGCGGCCCATCAGGCGCATGATCGACGGCACGAGCAGCGTGCGGATCACGGTCGCGTCGAAGATGACCCCAGCGGCGAGCCCGATCCCGAACTGCTTGATGTCCGTCCCCGGGCTTGTCGACAGGACGAAGAAGGCGAACATGAGCACGAGCGCCGCGCTCGTTACGAGCTTGCCGGTGCGCGCAAGGCCGAGCGACACCGCGGCGACGGTGTCGTGCGTCTCGTCGTAGGCCTCGCGCATGCGCGTAAGCATGAACACCTCGTAGTCCATCGAGAGGCCGTACAGGAACGCGAAGATCATCAGCGGGATCCACGAGATGATCGAGTCCGTCGGCGGGACGTTCCAGATCGCCTCCGCGCCGTGCCCCTTCTGGAAGATGAAGACGATGATCCCGAACGCCGCGCCGAGCGAGACGAGGTTCAGAAGCACCGCCTTCAGCGGGAGCAGGACCGAGCGGAAGGCCCGCATCAGCAGGACGTACGTCAGAACGATCACGAACAGGAGCACGTACGGGAAGGTCCCGTAGACCGCGCGCACGAACTCCCGCTCCTCGGGCGGGAAGCCGGCGAGCGTGACCCTTGTTCGGTTGCCGAGCTCATGCTGCAGCGCCGGAACCGCCTTCTCCTTCAGCCGCTTGATCGTGTCGCGCGTCGCCGGTGCCGAGCCGTCCGCGCTCGAAAACGCCTCGACGAGCGCGAGCCGGCTCGTGCGGAAGCCCTGCGGCGCCGACGCTCCGGCTACGCCCTCGGTCGCCTCCAGCCGACGCTCGACCGCGCGCAGGTCGGAGGCCGTGTAGTTGCCCTCGACGACGACCTCGAACGGCTTCAGCACGCCCGCGGTGACGCCCGCGGCCTGTAGCGCTGCGAAGCCCCTGTGCGCGTCGCCCGCGCCGGGGAAGTCCTTCGCCTGCGCGTCGCTCGGGTTCAGCTGCACGCCGTAGAAGAGGAGCGCCGCGACGACGGCGAGCCCGGCGGCGGCAATCGGTACCGGTCGGCGCATGACGAGGCGCGCCCAGCGGTTCCAGAAGCCGCGCTCCGGGTCGTCGCTCCCCTCGACGAGCCGCCGGGGCAGTACGCGCAAGCTGTTGATCCGCGGGCCGAGCAGTGAGAGAAGCGCGGGAAGCAGCGTGATCGCCGTGAGCACGGAGACGGCCGGGATCAGCATCCCGCCGATCCCGATCGAGCGGATGAACGGCAGCGGCAGGACGATCAGGCTGAGCAGACCGACTGCCACCGTCGTTCCCGAGACGATCACCGACCGTCCTGCGTGGCGCATCGTCTCGATGATCGCGGCGTCACGGTCCTTGCCGTGCCGCAGCTCCTCGCGGAAGCGGAAGATCATCAGCAGCGCGTAGTCGATCGCGACCCCGAGCCCGATCAGCGCGACGAGGAACTGGACGATGATCGAGACGTCGGTGACGTAGGTGAGGAGCCAGATCAGCGTGAACGTGTTCAGGATCGAGATGCCCGCAACGACAAGCGGCATTGCGATCGCGGGAAGCGTCCCGAACGTGAAGAGCAGGATCACGAGCGCGCCGAAGCCGCCGATCAACGTCTCGACGAGCACGCTCGGGCCTCCCTGCTCGCCGCCGCTCGCCTCGGCATAGAGCGCGTCGATTCCGGTCACATAGGCGTCCACTCCCGCCGGCGCTTCGGCCTTGAGCGCCGCGCGCGTTGGGTCGATCTTCACGCCCTCGAACGTCAACCGGCCGGGGGGATAGATCTCGGCGAACGCCACGTGCCGGTCCTTCGACAGGTACGCCTCGTCGCCGGTGGTGAAGTAGGAGGTGACGCGAGCGCCGGGAGTCACGGCGGCGGCCCGATCGAAGGCCGTCTCGACGCCCTCGACCTTCGTGATGTCGCCGTCCGCACGCATGACGGCGACGAACGGCGAGATCCGCCCGTTGCCGAATGCCTGGAACGAGCGCTGGTTCGCCTCGTAGGCCGAGTAGCCCGGGATGGAGAACTCCTGGAACCAGCGATCGGCAAGCTGGCCGGCGGCGAAGGCGCCGAACGCTGTCATTGCCAGCCAAGTGGCGATGACGATCCAGCGGCGGCGGATGATGGTTTGGGCAAGGCGGGTCATCAAGCGGCGGTCTCCTTTCGGATCAGCTGTCGCAGCGGAAGGGCGCGCAGATGCACGCCCCTCGCTACTGGACGGATTCGGACGGCGCCGTCTTCCCCTCGGTTCACGTTGCGGGCTCGCGAAGGGCGATCGCCAAGCCGATCGCCAGCACTGCGACGATCGCGACGTGGTAAACGACGTCGAGCACCGTCCGCGGTCCGACGCCGACGGCGATCGTGAACAGTCCCACGCAGACGCCCAGAATCGCGAAGCCCTGCGTGCCGATCGTGGCCAGGCGCGCACGTCGGGGGCCCGCCCACGTGAGGGCGAACCCTGCAAGGAGGACGACTGCGATGACGGACTCGGCCCGGCCCGCCTTCGTGTGCTCGTAGCCGTCGAGGAGTGCGCCGAAGTGAATCGAAGCGGCCACGGCGAACGTCGCCGCCTCGAAGAGCAGCAGCGTTCGAAGCGTCCGGATCATGGCGCGCCCTCCGCGGCCGGCATCGGTTCTCCGGCGCGCTCCGGACGAATCCGTGGGAGCAGAAGCGCCGGGAGCAACGCGGCCGCGACGAGTGCGAACGCGACCCAGAACGCCGTGCCGAAGGCGTCGGCGAGCACCGACGCCGCGTGCGCCCGTCCTTCACGCGACAACGCGGCAATCGCGCCGATGCCGCCTTCGAGCCCGGGCAGGTTCGTCCTGATCGAGCGTTGGAGGACGACCGCGAGCAGGGCGGTGCCGATCGACCCCGCGACGCGCTGGATCACGTTGATCGCGCTCGTCGCCTGTGCGACGGCATCGCGGGGCACTGTCTGGTACGCAACGGCCATCGACGGCACGATCGTGCTGCCGAGCCCGAGGCCGATCACAAAGAGCGCGATGGCGAGATACACGTAGGAGGTGTTCGCACCGACCTGCGTGAACGCCGCCGTCCCGGCGAGCGCGAGCACGATCCCGACGGGGATCACGATACGCGGCCCGATTTCGTCGGTGAGCTTCCCGGCGATCGGCATCGCGAGTGCGGCACCGATTCCCTGCGGCATGAGCAGCAGACCAGTCGATAACGGGCTCTCGCCGCGGACGAGCTGGTAGTAGAGCGGGAGCAGGATCAGAGCGCCGAAGAGCGCGATCCCGACCAGCAGGTTGGTGCCGGCTGCCGCTGCGAAGCCGCGGCGGGCGAAGAGCGAAACGTCGACCAAGGCAGCTCGTCCGCGGCCCCAAGCGTGCCAGGCGAAGAGCACGACCAGCGCGAGTCCGAGCGCGACGGCCACGAGCGCTCGGGCCCCGAAGCCGCCCGCTGCGCCTACCTCGGACATGCCGTAGACGAAGACTGCGAGGCCCGGCGAGAGCAACGCGAGGCCGAGCAGGTCGAGGCCGTCACCGCTTCGAGTTGCGGCGTCGGGAAGGAGCCGCCACGCGAGGAGGAGCGCGACGAAGCCGATCGGCAGGTTGACGAAGAAGATCCAGCGCCAACTGACCTGATCGATGATCGCGCCGCCGATCACGGGTCCGAAGATCGGCGCGAGCAGCATGGGAACGCCGACCACGCTCATCACTCGCCCCATTCGCTGCGGCCCGGCCGCCTGGGCGAGGATCGTCTGCCCGACCGGCATGACCAGCCCGGCCCCGCAGCCCTGAACGATGCGGAAGACGATCAGCGAGTCGATCGACCACGCCGCGCCGGCAAGCGCGGAGCCGCCGAGGAACAGGAGGAGGGAGGAGATCCAGACGCGCTTGGCTCCGAACCGCCCCGTCGCCCAGCCGGTGAGCGGAATCACGCTCGCGAACGCGAGCAAATAGGCGGTCATGACCCACTGGATGGTCGAGATCGACGTCTCCAGCTCGCGCCCGAGCGTCGGGATCGCGACGTTGACGATCGTCGCGTCGAGGATCGCGAGGATCATCCCGATCACGACCACACCGCCGAGCACGAGGAGCTCGCGGCTCAGGCCGTGACCGCTCTGAGTGTCTGTTGGTGAAGTAGCCATAAATTTAGAGTAACACCAATTTTATGGCTACCGCAAGTCGAATGCTACCCTGAGCGTATGAGCACCGAGCCGGGACTTCGAGAGCGCAAGAAGGAGCAGACGCGGCAGCTGCTCGGCGAGACGGCGCACCGCCTCTTCGCCGAGCGCGGGTTCGACGCCGTCACCGTGGCCGAGGTCGCACGCGCGGCGGACGTCTCCGAAGGGACGGTCTTCAACTACTTCCCGACGAAGGAGGACCTCTTCTACAGCCAGATGGAGGCCTTCGAGGAAGCGCTGCTCGACGCGGTGCGCCGGCGGCCTGCCGGGGAGTCGGTCCTCGCGGCGTTCCGCAAGCTCATGCTGGACCGCTCCCGGCGCCTCGCCGAGGACGAGCGACCCGAGCTGATCGCCACCGCGGCGCGCATCGTCAACGCCAGCCCCGCGCTGCAGGCCCGGGAGCGGGAGATCGTCGACCGCTACACGCAGGCGCTCGCCGCGCTCATCGCAGAGGAGACGGGCGCCGGCGCCGACGACGTCGTGCCGACCGCCGTCGCGAACGCGCTGATGGGAGCCCAGCGAGCGCTGCGCGGCTACGTCTGGGGACGCGTTCTCGACGGACTGCGCGGCCCCGAGCTCGCGGCCGACGTGCGAAAGCAGGCTAACCGCGCGTTCGCGCGGCTCGAGCGCGGGCTCGGCGACTACGCGGTCAAGCGACGGGCGCCGTCGTGACCGCTGCGTTGCCCCATGGGATGAGGTCCGATGAGCGGCGCCTGGAATCGGTTTCGCCGACTGGCAGGAGTCCCGCTTCGCGACTGACGACTTCGACGCTGAACTCGACTGGTGAAAGGACGAGTAGCCGGCGCGAGAGCCACCGAGAGAGGTCGTGAGCTCGGCGTAGATTCCTTGTCATCTATATGTCTAATTGGTAATGTACGCCCATGGAAGCGGCGTTCGACGCCCTTGCCGAGCCGAACCGGCGGCACATCCTCGATCTGCTCCGTGAGCGCGAGCGGCCGGTAGGAGATCTCGTCGAGCGGCTGCGCGTCAGCCAACCCACCGTCTCGAAGCATCTTCGTGTTCTGCGAGACGCAGGCCTCGTCGAAGCTCGAACGGATGCGCAGCGGCGGCTCTACCGCGTTCGCCCGGAATCGCTGCGTGCCGTGGACGAGTGGCTCGCGCCGTATCGACAGCTCTGGGCGGAGCGTCTCGACGACCTCGAACGGCACCTCGACACGATGGAGGACAAGGAGTGAATCCCGTGGATGGACAACTCGAGCAGATCGGAGAACGCTGGCAGCTTCGTTTCGTCCGGAAGCTGCCGCACCCGCGCGAGCAGGTCTGGCGAGCGTTGACCGATCCGGAGCACCTCGCCGCGTGGTTCCCGGCCGAGATGCACGGAGAGCGAGCGGCCGGCGCACCCCTCCGCTTCGTGCACAAAGACTTCGAAACTGCGCCGGAGGACGGCGAGATGATCGTCTACGACCCGCCGTCTCTGCTCGAGTTCCGCTGGACCGACGACAGGTTCCGGATCGAGCTGGAACCTGACGGCGACGGCTGCGTGCTCACGTTCGAGCAGACGTTCGACGAGCTCGGCAAGGCTGCGCGCGACGGGGCCGGCTGGCACGTCTGTCTCGACGTGCTCGGCTATCACCTGTCAGGCGAAGAGCTGCCGTGGGGGCCGATGGAACGGTGGAAGCCCGTGAATGCCGCGTACGCCGAGCGCTTTGGCCCCGAGGCCGCGACGATCGGCCCTCCGGACGCTCACCCGATTGCGCAACGCGGCGAAACGTGAAACCGCTTCTGTCGAATTGCGTACGGCCCGTTCGTCGTATTTTCGTTGACCCGGAAGGAGGCGAACGGATGGAGTACATGCTGTTGATCTACGACGACGAGGAGATCTGGGAGCGGATGCCGAGGGAGGAGCGGAAGAGCATCGTCCGCGAGTACTTCGCCCTCGCGAGCGAGTTGCGCGACAACGGCAACTACATCGCCGGCTCGCCGCTGCGCCCGACGGCGACGGCGACCACCGTCCGCATCCGGGACAACCGGCGAGTTGTGGCCGACGGGCCGTTCGCGGAGACGAAGGAGCAACTCGGCGGCTACTTCCTGATCGAAGCCGAGTGCGACGACGAAGCGTGGGAGTGGGCGGCGAAGATTCCGGCTGCTCGCTACGGCTCGATCGAGGTGCGGCCGGTGGAGCCGGTCCCCGCGGAAGTTCCTGCCGGCTAGCGGCCCAGGCGCTCGGGCTCCGAGATAGGTCAACGAACGGCCGAATTAGCCAAGTCGCGGCTTCGATCGGTGGTCGAATCCGTTCCGTGTGCTCACGGCATTACACGACGCAGAAATTCGTCGAAGAGTGGAACGGTGAAGGCAGTGTCACCGTGAGCCGGGCTGTAGATCATCCCCTTGCGGATCAAACCGCTCCGACGCGGGCCGACGCTTTCGACCCGGACGCCGAGCTTTGCGGCGATGTCGCCGCTTCGATGCGGGCCAGGCCCGAGGTCGGCCATCGCGCGGAGATACGCACGTTCCTTTGGAGTAAGCCGGTCCAGCCGTACTCGAAAGAAGTCGCGGTCAAGGGCGGCTAACACCAGCGGCTGCACCGCGAGGACGTCTTCGCTCGGGATCGGGGATGCAACAGCATGATTCCAGACGTGGTAACCCCACTCCTGGAGGAAGTACGGGTACCCCTGCGAGACGCGCGCCAAGTTCTCCAGCGCCTCCGGCGCGAACGAGACGCCTGACTGATTGGCCGGAATCTCGAGCGCCGCGCGAGCGTCCAGACCGTTGAGCGAGCCGATTTCGGGAAACTCGAACAGCCGCTCCGAGTAGGAGCGCGCTTCACCTGCGAGTCCCGGGAGCTGCGGGAGTCCGGCGCCCACCACGACGAGCGGAAGGTTGAGCTGCGTTGACCGGTGGATCGCAACGATGAGGGCTGATAGCTCCTCTTCGGAGAGGTACTGGACCTCGTCCACCGCGATTAGCAGACCCCGCGACCGGTCCGCGGCAGCTTCGCCGACCGCGACAAGGACGTCAGTGAGGTCGTCATCGAGGCGACCTGAATCGGCCTCACCGAGCAACGGTTCGGGGTCGAGTTGGATGCTCGATCCATCTGGGAGTTGGAGCGTGAAGCTTTTGAGAACGCGAAGGGCCTTGGCGACCTTCCGCGAGACGGCTCCGCGATCGAGCTCGAGGAGAACCTTGCGGAGCCGAACAGAGAGGAGCGTTGCGAACTCACCGGTGTCGGTCGCCTCGATAAACACGACCGAGTACTCGGTCTGTTCGGCGAGCTCCGAGAACCGATTGAGCAGGACTGTCTTCCCGACGCCGCGCAGGCCGACCGGCATGACGCTCTTTCCCGGCCGGCCTGCCCTGGCGCGCTGAAGCGTGATCCGGAATCGTTTGATGAGGTCGTCACGGCCGAGGAGAGCTGGGGGCGTTGTCCCAGCTCCGGGCCGATAAGGGTTCGCGAGCTCGTCCACTTGAACAGAGCTTACAACGTCTTATGCATCTTACATCAGGCCACGATAAGGCATGTCAATCTGAGCCATGGCCACCAGGGACAGCCGTATCCCAGGGTGCTCAGCTCTGATTACGGTACGCGTCGATGTCCGGCCTCGACGCTCTGCTGTTCCTCGCCGGGCAAAAGAGCTGGGAGAGCCCCGAGCTCACGAGCCTCAATCGGCTTCCGCCGCATGCGACGCTCGTGCCCTTCCCGACCGCGGAGCTCGCGGCGACGCTCGACCGGAGCCGGTCACGGTGGTTCGCTTCGCTCGACGGTGAGTGGGAGTTCCGGCTCGCCGGTCGTCCGGAGCAGGCCGCGCGCGCGCTGCGGTCTGCGCGTGGCTGGAGCACCGTCGACGTGCCGGGCCTGTGGACGATGCAGGGTCACGGCACGCCGCATTACACGAACGTCGTCATGCCCTTCGACGAGCGGCCGCCGCGGGTCCCCGACGAAAATCCGACCGGGATCTACCGGCGCCGGTTCGAGCTTCCGCGCGGCTGGCGGAAGCGCCGCGTCGTCCTGCACTTCGGCGGCGCGGAGGGCGCGCTCCACGTGCTGGTGAACGGACAGCCCGTCGGGATCGCGAAGGACTCGCGCACGCCGTCCGAATTCGACGTCACCGAGCTCGTTCGTCACGGCGAGCCCAACGAGCTCGTCGCGGTCGTCGTGCAGTGGTCGGACGCGAGCTTCGTCGAAGATCAGGATCACTGGTGGCAGGCGGGGCTCCCGCGGGAGGTCGCTCTCTACTCGAAAGGCGAGAGCTCGATCGCCGACGTCTTCGCGCGCGGCGACCTCGACGAAGACTACAAGCACGGACTGCTGTCGGTCGCGGCGGAGGGAGCGGAAGCGCGTCTGCTCGATCCTTCCGGCCGCACCGTCCTCGTCGAGCCGCTCCGCACCGGAAGGCTCGACGCGCCCGTGCGCTCCCCGCGGCGCTGGTCCGCCGACGACCCGGCCCTCTACACGCTTGTTGTCTCGCGTGGTGACGAGAGCGTTGCGTGCCGGCTCGGGTTCCGGCGGGTCGAGGTTCGCAACCGGCGCCTGCTCGTGAACGGCAAGCCGGTGCTGATCCGCGGCGTCAACCGGCACGATCACGACGACGTCCACGGCCGCGCGGTCTCGCGCGACATCATGGAAGCGGACGCGCGGCTGATGAAGCAGTTCAACGTCAACGCCGTGCGCACGTCGCACTACCCGAACGACCCCTACTGGCTCGACCTCTGCGATCGCTACGGGCTGTACGTGATCGACGAGGCGAACATCGAATCGCACGCCTACTACGACGACGTGTGCCGCGATCC
>DASYUZ010000155.1:0-2832 GCA_036000665.1 Gaiellaceae bacterium | reverse complement strand
CGACGGCGCCGGCCGTCCCGTCGCGCGACTCGTCGTCGACGACGATGATCCGGTCGACGAAGGCGGGAATCCCAGCGATCGTCGCCGCGATCAGCTTCTCCTCGTTGTAGGCCGGAATGACAACGGCGACGGTCTTGCCCTCGAGCATCGCCCTTGAGGCTAACTCGGCGGCCGGGTGAACCGGAGCGCGATCGCGCCCGCGGCGAGGTAGGGGAAGAAGTTGACCGCGTGCAGCACGAACGCGTACGAGAGCGCCTCGGCGCGCGGGACGTCGTACGCGGCGAGCGCAAGCACGACCGCGGCCTCGAACACGCCCAGCGCGCCGGGCGCCGCGGGGAGCACCAGCGACAGCCCGACCGCGGCCAGCACCAGCAGTCCTGCCGAGAGCGGCAGGTCGAGGTGGAACGCGAGCGTGACGATCCAGAACGAGACGCTCGTGATCACCCAGCCGACGATCGTCCACGCGAAGCCGGCGAACGCGATCCCCGGGTGGCGCAGCCCGACGAAACCGCGCATGAGGCTGTGCCCGCCCTGCTCGATCTGGTCCTCGTTCACGAACGGAAGCCGCCCGGACAGGCGCGCCAGGAAGTGCAGCGGCCGGTCGCCCCAGACTGCGAAGCTGAGCGCCGCGCCCGCGAGGCCGGCGGCGA
The DNA here is from genome assembly GCA_036000665.1 of Gaiellaceae bacterium. GTDB lineage: Bacteria > Actinomycetota > Thermoleophilia > Gaiellales > Gaiellaceae > JACCTU01. Next base: position 2,182 of record DASYUZ010000155.1, on the reverse strand, counting down.
GCACGGCCGCGAGGATCGCCGCGCCGCCGACCCAGGTCACGTCCGGGAGCACGGGCAGCGCGACGAAGAGCAGGACGAGCAGGCAGAACACGTCGAGGACGCGCTCGATCGCAACTGTTGCGAGCGTCTCGATTCGGGAAGTGCCGGTACGGCGGCCGAGCGCCAGGATGCGCGCCGCCTCGCCCGCGCGGAACGGGATCACGCTGTTCACCGCGACCCCGACGAGCATCGCGCTCGTGACCGGGCCGAGCGGCGGCCGGGTCTCGGGCGGGAACAGCGAGCGCCAGCGGATCGCCCGGACGACGACCGCGAGCGCGAGCACGCCGAGCGCCGGGGCGAGCCACCAGATGTCCGCCTTGCGGAGCGCGTCCCAGATCTCGTCCGGGTGCGTCCCGCGGACGGCGAGCCAGCCGAAGACGGCGGTCGAGAGGAGCGCGACCGCCCAGACGGCGGCCGTCCGCGCACGCACTAGCGGCGGCGGAGCGCGGCGCTGGACTCCCACGCGAGCGCGGCCGCGAGGCCGAGGAGGAGCCCCAGGAACGCGCCCACGACGATCTGGTTGCGGCGGCTCTGCGCGGTCACCTTGCGGGCGACGGCGTTCTCGACGACCCGCGCACGCTCGACCTCTTCCGCGAGCGCCAGCTCCTCGCGCGCGTTCAGGAGCTCGTCGCTGAGCTCGCCGCGGCGCAGGATCAGGAAGCCCGCCTCGGAACCGCTTGCCCGTGCCAGCGCGACGTCGAGCTGCGCTAGCTCGCGCTCCTCGTCGGCGATCGCCTCCTTCAGCACCGCGATCTTCTTGTCTGCGTAACCGGAGACGCGGTCGACCGCGATCTGCGCGAGCGCGTTTGCCGCAGCCGCCGTCTTGAAGCGGGAATCCCCTTTGACCGTGATGCGCACGAGCGGGTTCTGGCCGAGCTTCGACAGGTTGCCTTTCACCGCTGCGACGGAGGTGCCGGAGGCGAGCTCGCGCCGCTCCATGCCGACCTGCGCGGCGACGCGCCGCTGCACGGCCGCCGACCCGACGATCTCACCGACGGCGGCCGGATTCGTGCTCAGGCTCTGCACCTGCGCGCCGGACGGCGTCACGGGCTGGCCGAGGTAGACGAGCGCCTGCGCACGCCAGACGTCCTGCCCGCCGAGCGAGAGGGCGTAGCCGATTGCAGCACCTGCGATGAGGCCGAGCACGGGCAGCCACCAGCGCGCCGAGACCGCCGACCAGTAGCGGCGCAGGTCGATCTCCTGCTCGCTCATCGGGCGGCGACTCTACTTGCTGCCCAGGACCACTGGCCCTCGAGACCGTCCGCGAGCGACGTGTTCGGCTCCCACCCGATGTCGCTGCGAATGCGACGGAAGTCCGCCGAGGTACGGCGTGCGTCGCCGCGTGCTGCGGGCGCTTCCACCAGGCGCGCCTCGCGTCCCGAGACGTGCTCGAGCAGCGTCACAACGTCGCGCATCGTCGCCTCCTCGCCGCCGCCGACGTTGTACACCGCGCCGCGCGGGGCGTCCTCCATGGCGGCGATCGTCGCCTCGACGACGTCGCCGACGTATGTGAACGCGCGCGACGTTTCTCCGTAGAGCTCGAACTCGCGCTCCTCGAGCAGCGCGTCGATCAGGCGCGCGAAGGCCATGTCGGGGCGCTGGCGCGGGCCGTAAACGGTGAAGTAGCGGAGCGTCACCGTGTCGACCGGATACGCGCGAGCGAGGTGCTCCGCGGCGAGCTTCGTGATCCCGTACGGCGAGATCGGGCGCGGGACCGCGTCCTCCGGCGTCGGGAAGCGCTCCGCGTCGCCGTAGATCGACGACGACGAGGCGAGCACGACTCGCGCGTTCGCGGCCGCAGCCGCCTCGAGCACACGCTGCGTCGCGAGCACGTTGCAGTGGACGTACCGCTCGAAGTGCTCGAAGCTCCGCCGGACGCCGGGCTGCGCGGCGAGATGGAAGATTCCCTCGACGCCGTCGAGCTCGAGCGCGTCCTCGGCGAGGTCCAGGCGGAGGACGGGGAAGCCGCGCGCGTTCTCCTCCTTCAGCGCGGGGTCGTAGTAGTCGGTGAACGCGTCGACCCCGACAACGTCGTCGCCGCGCGCGAGCAGGGCCTCGGCGACGTGCGAGCCGATGAAGCCTGCGGCGCCCGTGACGAGGTAGCGCGTCATGTCGCACGCCGAATGTAGACCTGCCGGAGGCG
>DASYUZ010000154.1:0-7759 GCA_036000665.1 Gaiellaceae bacterium | reverse complement strand
TGCCCCCGGCCGGAATCGAACCAGCGCACGCGGTTTAGGAAACCGCTGCTCTATCCACTGAGCTACGGGGGCGAAAGTGTGCGATTTGCAGCAGCTTGTCCCGTCCGAGAACGGTCTGGCCGCCTCGTTGCTTCGCGCCTGAGCAGTGTAGAGCGTCACGCGAGGACCTGCGTTCGCCCGCCCCTTGACTGAACACATTTAGGCTGGCACCAGTGGTGTTGCATGCAGATCGGTAAGCCCGGGGCGCCGGTTAGCCACATCGCCCAGGCCTATCCCGACCGGGTCGAGGTGCGGGGGCGTGACCTCTGCGGCGACCTGATGGGCAGGCTGAGCTTCACCGAGTACTTCCACGTGCTGCTCACCGGGCGCGAGCCGACCGAGGACCAGGGCTTCTTCCTCGATCTGCTCCTGATCGCCATCGCCGAGCACGGGATGATGCCGACGAACATCGCGGCGCGGATGACGCTTGCTGCCGACCCCGGATCGCTGCAGGGTGCCGTCGCGGCAGGGATCCTCGGCTGCGGTCCGGTCATCCTCGGCACGTCCGAATCGTGCGCGCGGCTGCTCGAAGAGGCGCAGGAGCAGGTTGTCGCCGGCGGCGCGCCCGCGGCGGTCGCCGAGGAGACGGCGCATGCGATCCACGCTTCCGGCGGCAAGGCACCGGGCTTCGGCCATCCGGTGCACCGGCCGCTCGACCCGCGTGCCGAACGGATTCTCGAGCTCGCGGATGCGCGCGGGGTGAGCGGACCTCACGTCCTGCTCGCGCGCTGCTTCCGCGATGCGGTGGCGAAAGCGTGGGGGAAGCCGCTCACGATGAACGTCGCGATGCCGATCGCGGCGGTGCTGCTCGACCTGGGCTTCCCGTCCGCCTCGGTGAAAGCCATACCGCTGCTTGCGCGTACGGCCAGCCTGCTCGCCCATCTCGCCGAAGAGCAACAGCACCCGCTCGGCTTCTTCCTGGCGGGGAGGGCAGAGGAGGCGATCGAGTACGAGCGGCAGTCGGAGTGATGCTCGCACCTGAGGTCGAAGGCCGTCCGTGGGACGAGCAGCTCGCCATCGACGACGCGTCCTATCGCAGGCAGCTCGCCTACCTCTTCGACCGCTCACCCTTCTACCGCGAGAAACTGGCAGAGGCAGGATTCTCGTCCGCGCAGAGCGCGAGCGGGCTCGCGGACATCGCGCGGCTGCCCCTCACCGAGAAGCGCGAGCTCAAGGCGACGTGCACGCCCGACAATCCGATCGGCGCGCATCTCTGCGTGCCGTCGTCCGAGATCGTTCGCATCTACTCGACGAGCGGCACCACGGGGACACCCAGCTACGTCCCGCTCACGGCGAGCGATCTCGACAACTGGGTGACGGCCTCCGCGCGCACCTACGCGGCCTCAGGCGTCACCGCCGGGCAGCGCATCGTCTCCACCTACAATGCCGGGCCGTTCGTGGCGGGTGCGGCGCTCGCTGCCTTCGACCGCATCGGGCTGTGCCACATTCCGCTCGGCACCGGGAACACCGAACGGCTGATGCTGGCGGTCGAGCAGCTCACGCCCGAAGCCGCGGTGCTCACGCCCTCCTATGCCGCCTATCTGATCGACTGGGCGGCGGAGCGGAACGTCGATCTCGCGGCGTCGAGCGTCGAGCGCGTGCTCGTGGCAGGCGAGCCCGGCGGTGGCGAGCCGGCCTTCCGTGCGAAGCTCGAAGCGGGCTGGGGCGCCCGGGTCACCGAGGCGATGGGCATCGGCGACATCGGCGTGTCGCTGTGGGGGGAATGCGAAGAGCAGGACGGCATGCACCTGGGCGCGCGCGGCTTCGTTCACGCCGAGCTGATCGATCCCGAGACGGGCGTCGCCGTCGAGCTGGAGGACGGCTCCACCGGTGAGCTTGTGCTGACGCATCTTCAGCATCGCGCGGCGCCGCTGCTGCGATTCCGCACGCGCGATCACGTTCACGTCCGGATGAGCGAATGCAGATGTGGCCGCACGAGCCCACGTGTGCGCTGCATCGGGCGAACCGACGACATGCTCATCGTCCGCGGCGTCAACGTCTTCCCCTCGGCTGTCCGTGAGGTGGTGAGCGCGTTCGTTCCCCAGGTCAGCGGCCAGATCCTCGTCAAGCCTCAGGCGCCCGGCGTCAAGCAGGAACCGCCGCTCCCCGTGAGCGTCGAGCTAGCGCGGGACGCGACGGCCGACGCCACCCTCGCGGAAGCGATCCGCGACCGAGTGCGCAACGTCCTCGTCGTCCAGACGGAGATCGAGCTCGTGCCGTGGGGGAGCCTGCGCCGGAGCGAATACAAGTCGACGCTCGTTGCACACCAGTTCGAGACAGACGGCCCACGCTGAAACTTCAGAGCCGTGATGTCTGCTCGATCGACCAGGTGCGAATGCCTTCGAATGCCAGTACTCTGGTCTGACCGGCCTGCTCGAGCATCCCGGCAGGCGACCTTTTCCGGCTCCAGCCCTCGGCCGGTATTCAGATCGGCCAAGGGAGGTGAGCTCTTCTGAACTGGGGCAAGGCGTACATCGCTGTCGGCTCGGGACTGCTCGCGCTCGGGGTCGCCCTGCTCGCGGCGCGTCTGCTCGTCGGCACCGAGGTGCCGCTCTCGAATGGCTCCCCGAGCCTCCTCGTGCTATCCGGTCTGCTTCTCCTCGGGGGGTATGCCCTGAAAGTCCTTGCGTGGCGACGCCTCTTCACCGTCGAGGAGCGCCCGCACCCGGTTGCGCTCGTGACCGCGAGCGCCGGTGCGTCGATCCTCGGGCTCGTTCTCCCGGGGCGGCTCGCCGATCTTCTGCGCGTAGCGATCGTGCGTCGCTCTCCGAGATGTCCCGCGGGCGTGCGATCGCTGTGTCTATCGCTCGTGCTGCTCGGTCTGATCGACAGCGTCGCCCTGGCTCCTTTCGCGCTCACGGCAGCAGCCTTTCCGGGCCACACTGTCGGCATGCGCGCCGGTCTCGCGCTCGTGGCCGGCAGCGGGATCGCGGCCGCCGCGCTGATCGTCGTCCTGCCGCGATTGGCCGCAAGGAAGCTCGTCCGCTATCGGGCGGGACGTTGGCTCAACCCGCGAACGGTCTCGCCCCGGAACGCGTCGGTGATTGCGGCGCTGCTCTTCGCCTGCTGGCTCGCTCGGGCGGGAGCGATCATGGTCCTCCTCGGCGCACTCGGAGTCGGCTTCTCCTTCCCGCTTGCCGTTCTCTTCCTCTGCGCCGGCAAAGCGGCCGGAGCGCTTCCGGGCGGCCAGGCGGGTGCCGGCGGCGCGGTTCTGATCGCCTCCGGCGTCGGGGGAGCGAAGGCGTTAGACGTCGCCGTCTCCGGCCAGGCGCTGGCGATGGTGTGCGGGTTCGCGATGCTGCTCTTCGCGGCGCTCTGGCTGATCGCAGTGCGGCTGGTGTCCGCTGGGCGCCTCGCAACGCCTACGACGACACTTGCAGACCGCGGGCCGCGGTCACAGCTCGAGGCGCAGGTCGTCTGAACACCGCCGTCGGCCTTGACGGTCGGAGCAACGGATTCGACTAACGCGTCGGTGCGGTCGGTAGAGGCGTCTGACGCGACGACGATCTCGAGCTCTTCGGCCCCGTAGTCGAGCGCGAGCAGGTTTGCAAGCCGCCGCTCGATGACGACTTCCCGCGGCCGGTGGGAATCCGCCCGGCGCCCCGGAACGTACCCGGGGCAGTGAACCGGAGACAGAGAGGAGGCACGAAATGATTCGAGGGTTTGCCGCGGTCGCCGCCGCGGCGTCGGCGCTGGTAGTGCTCGTCTCCAGCGCAGTCGCGCATCCGCCGAGCAACCCGTACGACGACACCATCTTCGCCCCGATCAACGACGAGGCCGGCTTCAGCGTCGGGCTCGAGATCGCCGCGAGAGATCTCACCGCGCCGCTCAAAGGGGTCCTCGCGCCGGGCCAGCGGAACCGGCTCTACGTCGTCGATCAACCGGGGAGACTGTGGGCGGTCGACCTGGTTACGGGTCAGAAGACGATCTTCCACGACGTCAGTACGCGCCTCGTGCCGCTCGGCGTTTGCGGTCCGGGATCGTTCGACGAGCGCGGGTTCCTTGGCGTCGCGTTCCATCCGAGCTACGCGACGAACGGCTTGCTCTACACGTACACGTCGGAGCCGGTCGCGGGTACTCCGACGTTCCCGTCGACGGTGCCGGCGGGAGTCCTTCCCGACCACCAGAACGTCGTCGCCGAGTGGCGCGTTCCGAACCCGGCGAACCCCGCCTCGGTGGTCGATCCGGCCAGCCGGCGCGAGCTCATGCGCGTTGACTGGCCGCAGTTCAACCACGACGGGGGCGACCTCGCCTTCGGGCCCGACGGGATGCTCTACATCTCGATGGGCGACGGCGGCTCGGCCGACGATGAGGACAACCCCAAGCAGTTCTTCGTGACTGCACCGCCGAATTACCCGCCGTGCGGGCAGGCGCCGCAGAGCGGGCACCAGGGGGACGGCAATGCGCAAAAGCTGAACACGCCGCACGGGAAGGTCCTCCGGATCGACGTGAACGGCCGCAATTCGGCGAATCTGCAGTACGGCATTCCGGCCGACAACCCGTTCGCGTCCCCGATGACGCCGGCCGTCGTGCGGGAGATCTACGCCTTCGGCCTGCGGAACCCGTTCCGCTTCTCGTTCGATACCGAGACGGGCCTGCTCTTCCTCGGTGACGTCGGCCAGAACGACATCGAGGAAGTCGACGTCATCGTCTCGGGCGGGAACTACGGCTGGAACCGGAAGGAGGGGACGCTGTTCTTCCACCGGAACGGGAGTACGATCGGCGACCCAACGGGTCAGACCGGCTTCGCAAGCCCGGAGCCCGACCCCACCGTGGTCATTCCACCGGGCCTGACGGAGCCGATCGCCCAGTACGACACCCACCACGAGGGTCACTCAGTGATCGCCGGCTTCGTCTACCACGGGACCACGTTCCCCGAGCTCGACGACCGCTTCGTCTTCGGCGAGTTCTCGCGGATCTTCCGCTTCCCTGCGGGCCCCGACGACCACGGACGGCTGCTGCACCTCAAGCCGCTCGAGAACAAGGTCGAGTCGCCGCCGCTGCTGAAGATCCACGAGTTCCGAGGCTTCTCCGAGGAGATCGTGAGGCTCGGCCTGACGGCCCCGCCGCATGGGCCTGAGGAGTTCAAGCCGACGATGTCCGTGCTCGGGATGGCACAGGACGCGAACGGCGAGGTGTATGTGACGGGAAATAAGACCGGACGGCCGTTCGGCACCGACGGTTTCGTTCTGCGAATCGGCCACGCGCGCGGGCGGTAGTCCGCTTCGAAGTGGTTCGCGTTGGACCCCCGCGCGAGCGGGGGTCCAACGTCAGCTCAAGCGTTCGCCCGCGCGCCTAGCATTCCGCGCCGACCGGGACCCCCCGGATCTGGTTCGGGTTGCTCTCGGACGGCTGGCCGGTATGGACGTGCTCGTGGAAGTTGTGGAACGCGGTGCCGTGGGGCGCGTGCTCCTGGACGCCTCGCGCAATCTCGTGGCTTTCGCCGTTCGGCGTCGTGAGGCAGTGCTGGTGTTCGGGGACGGCGACCGCGGGCGTTGCCGCCAGCGCGAAGCCGCCACTCGCGAGGACGGCTACGAACAGCTTTCGCATCATGCACCTCCGCGTCGGTCGGGCCGAGACGGCCGACATGACGGGCGAGCATACGACGTGCGAACGGCCGATGCACGTGGCCTTGCCCGCTCACGATCAACGGACGCGCCGAGAGAGCGGCGCTACGGCAGCGGCAGGACGGCGCGGAACGCTTCGCGCTCCTTGGCCGGGTTGATGCCCTCGCCGACGATCACGGTGCCGTCGGCTGAGACGCCCGTCGCGCCGAGCAGGAACCAGCCGTTCACCGAGGTGACGCCGAGGTTCTCCAGCGCTTGCTGGAGGTTCTGCATTCCCTTTTGCGGGGTCCACCGGAAGGCGCGGTCGGACGAGGAGATGCTGCTCGTCAGCGCTCTCCCCACGACGACGGAGCCGTTGTCGGAGACGTTGTAGGCAGCGGCCATCGGGCCGCCGAGCGTGCCGATGTCGCGCATCCCGGTCGCGGCGGTCCAGCGGAAGGCCTTCCAGAATCCGTTCCGGTCCCGCGACTGCCCGACGACGACAGATCCATTTGCAGACGCGTCGTCGGCGAAGCTCTCGGTGCCGCCGACGGTGCCGAGGTCCTGCAGCCCGCCCGTCGGCGTCCAGCGAACTGCATGGCCGGTCATTCCGACGACTACCTGGCCGTCGGAGGAGATCCCGCGCGCGGAGAAGCTGCCGAGATCCTCGAGTCCGCCGACTACGGTCCAGCGCTCGGCGAAACCGAACAGGCCCACTACCGCGCCGCCGGTCGCCGAGACGTCCAGTGCGTCGCCGCTCAGAAACTCTGGAGGTGAGCTCGGCAGGTCCTGCATTCCGGCCGACGTCCAGCGGAACGGCCGGTAGTTGCCGGATGCGTTCGTCGCCCGTCCAACGATCGCGGAGCCGTCGCCCGAGGCCGCGTACGCCTCGCTGTTGGCGCCGCCGAGCGTGCCGAGGTCCTGCATTCCAGCGTTCGCGGTCCACCGGAAGGCGCGCGTATCGGCGCCGAGCCTGGACAGCTGGCCGACGACGACCGCGCCGTCGCCGGAGACACCCCACGCCTGGCTTTGTGACCAGCCGGGAAGCGTTCCAAGGCCCTGGAAGCTCGCGGTTGCTGAGGGAGGCGGAGGCGGTGGGGGCGGTGGGGGCGGTGGGGGCGGAGGCGGCGGTGCCGGCCCCGCGGGCGTGCAGCCGGACAGCGTCGCCTGCGTCGAGGACGTCCCGTCGCTCACCGTGATCTTGCAGGTCGGCGAGCTGAAGCCCGTGCGTCTGATCGAGAAGCGGCCGTCCGAGGCCGCCGTCCCCATCGCGACGCCGTCGATCGTGATCGTTGCCCCGGCCTGGGCGCCTTGGCCCTCGACGCGAAGCTCGCCACCGTTCAGCTCCGCCCGCGTCACCGCAATCGCAGCCAGCGCCGCCGGGGCCGCCACGAGGACGAGCACGCCGCAGAGCAGGAGTGCACGGGCAGTCCGACCCATTGATCTCGTACCTTCCTACGACGCCGATTACGAAACGGTTTTTCGTGGCATGCCACGGCCCAGCCGCCGGCGGAAGATTGGGGCCATCTGCTCGCGGCGTGACTCGCGCCGACGTAACCATCAGGGATGCGGGCGCAGCTTGTCGACGACCTTGTCGACGAGCTTCCGGTCGGCGCGCATCGCGATCCCGACCAGGTCGAGGTCGTCGCTCGGGACCGCGGCGACCTCCGCGCGGTTGGCCTCGTCGTGGCCGGTCGCAAAGAGCTCGGCTGTGTAGATCGCGAGGTCAACGTCGCGCGCGCGGGCACGCTCGTACGCGCGCCGGATCCCGGTTGAGTCCGCCGCAAAGACGAGCACTGGCTGGCGGAACATCGGCAGGTAGCGCTCACCGGAGCCGTCGACGTACGGCTCGCCGACGACGCCCGGATCCGTTCCTGCGATCCCGCTGACGAGGAAGGCGGCGACGTTGATCTTCTGCCAGACCGCGAGGTCCTCCCGGACGACGACCGCGAGCTTGGTGTCGAACTGCATTCGGCGAAAACTAGAGATCCAGCGAGCGTCTCCGCGGCCGCTGAGCCAACGGAGCCGCCCCACCCCCTCGGGGGCGGCTCCTGCCGAGGTCGTCCTACGGTGCCTTGACCGCCGCGTCGGCGTCGACGATGCCGAAGCCGTACGTCGGCGTGTACACACCGCGCGAGCCGAGGCCCGGGGTGCGCGCCGTGCTCTTCAGCACG
>DASYUZ010000153.1:0-14618 GCA_036000665.1 Gaiellaceae bacterium | reverse complement strand
GCAGCCGGGCAGCGTCACGGAGAAGGCCGTGCGCTCGATCCTGATGCTCCCCGTCGAGGTGCAGCCCCGCCAGGTCATCTCGCTGCTCGGTTTGGGCGGGCCGTCGTTCCCGCTCTCCGACCACGCGAACCACATCCACGTGGGGTACTAAGAGGACAAGTGGCGCGCCCCCTGGTCACCGTGCGGGCCGACGGCCGAGTCGTGTGCGAGCGCTGTCTCGTCGCGACGACGCCGTGGGCCCGCATGCGTGGCTTGCTGGGGCGTGACGAGTTGCCGCGGGGCGAAGGCATCCTCCTTCGTCCCGCGGGCTCCATTCACACGTTCTTCATGCGCTTCCCGATCGACGTCGTGTTCCTCGATCGCGAGAACCGCGTCGTGGACGTGGAGCGCGAGCTCGTGCCGTGGCGCACGGCGAAGCGCCGCGGCGCGAAGGCCGTGCTCGAACTCCCGGCCGGCGCGGCGGAAGCCCTCGCCGCCGGCGCTCAGCTCGCGCTCGCCTAGAACGCGAAAACCCTGCCTGAGCAGGGCTTTTTCGGAGCTGCGGGGCTAGGATTCGAACCTAGACTACTCGGTCCAGAGCCGAGCGTCCTACCGTTAGACGACCCCGCAAAGGGGCGGCCATTGTAGCCACTACGTTTCTAGGCGGTAGACGGGGACGAGGCGCTTTTCGGCCTCCGTGTCGATGTGCGCAACGACCTCGACGTACGGCTCGAGGCCCGAGCCCGTCAGCTTCGCCTTCAGCACCTCGTCGACCTGGAAGATCCCGGACGAGTTGTTCATCAGGATCTCGATCTTGATCGGCCGCTGCTCGCCGTCCTCGATCACGACGTCCTCGATCGCCGCGGCGGAGAGCGAGTGGATCGAGACGCGGCCACGCTCGAACGGGATCCGCGAGCGGCCCTGCTCCATGTCCAGCGCGTCGGCGACCCGCACGATTCCGGCCTCGAGTGTGAGCGGCGTCCCGTACTCCCGGTGGCTCGTGATCATCTGGAGCACTTCCACGGTCATCACCGTCAGCTCGGGCTCCTCGTAGAGGCCCTTCAGCAGCTCGCGGAGCTTCGGCTCGGCAAGGAGGAGGCTGAAGTCCTCGTGGCCGTCGCGGTGGACGGCCATGCCCACGCAGTGGAGGAGCGCGCCAAGCGTGACGCCGACTTCGGAGTCCTCTTCGGTCAGCCCGTAGTCGCGGACGAACGAGGGCTGGACGCCGTGCCTCGTCAGCTGGCGGAGCATCTTGAGCGCGATGTTCGCGACGATCTGGATGTGGACCCAGGAGTGGTCGTTGATCATCAGCCGGCCCACCGCGTTCACGTTGGCAACGTGCCACCAGGCCTTGATCTGCGTGTCCTCGTTGACGCGCTGAATGAGGGTCCGCAGCTTGCGGTTTCCGCGCGCGGGGACGTTGATCTTCATGCGCGCAACCGCCTCGGCGGGCGTGAGACGAACTTCCTGCTCGGCCTCCTCCGAGACCGGCGACTCGATTCGTTCTTCGGTCTCCGGGTCCAGGCTCACGACCCGAACCCTACTCCGAGCCGTTCTAGGAGCAGGTTGCCGCTCGGTTCACGAGCAGCAGCGAGACGCCGTGGTCCCGGTAGAGGCGGCGGACGTCACCGCGGCGAAGCAGGCTCGCCTCCGTGAGGGGGTCGTTCGCGAGGTCGACGAGCACGAGCGCGCGGCAACCCTGAATCTCCTCCCAGTCGCCGATGTGGTTCTGCCAGTGGTAGAGGCCCAGGAGCTGCTCCTTCGTCAGGAGCTCGAGGCGCGCGTCGTACTGGATCCGGCCCCTGAGGCTGCGCTCCTGCCAAAGGAGCCAGTCGGCGGCGCCGAGATCGGCCACCACCGGGAAGCCGGCGTGGCGGTCCGCGGCGGCGGCGACCGCGTCTGCGATCTCGGGCGAGTACCCGCGCTCGTACCAGCTGTTCGGCCGGCTGACGACGGTCAGCGCGACGGCGGCAGCCATGGCTGCGGCGGCGAGCGGCAGGCCGAGCTTCACCACGCGGGTCGCCTCGCTCTGCTGCGTCTCTCGAAGGAGCCTCGGCAGCACGACCATCGCGGTCAGCGAGAACCAGACCATGTTGCGCATCGCGAGCATCCCCGCGACGAGCAGCAGCAGCAGCGCGAGCTGCTCGAAGCCGGTCGCCTGCCGGTTCCGCGCCAGGAGCCAGACGGCCCCGAAGGCGAGCGCGTAGAAGGGCGCCGTCATCAGCCCGGGTATCGTCGGGCCCCACTCGGTGACGAGCGCCGAAAAGTCGTGCCCGAACAGCATCCCCGCGTAGTAGCCCGGCAGCGACGCGGCGTACGGCGAGAGCAGCACGCAGAGCCACGGCAGCGTCACCAGACAGACGGCGAGGGCAGTGCGCCGACGCTGCCGAATCAGGATCAGCCCGCGCAGCGACACCAGCGCAGCGCCTATCAGCACCGACCCGTGGAGGTTGCCCCAGAGCGCGAGGAGCGGCAGGCAGAGGAGGACGCGCCGCCCTCCCCAGCGTGCATCCGAGATCAGGAGCACGAGGACGGCGACGAAGAGCACATAGGCGAACGACTGCGCCCGGAGCTGCCATTGCTGGGCGAGTTGGGGCAGGGCGAGGGCGGCCACGAGCGCGACCGCTCGCGCGTTGCCTCCCAGCCTCCGGGCCGCGACGACGGCCAGGAGGAAGGCGGCGATAAGCAGGCCCGCGTGGCCCAGCAGCGCCAGCTTGACGCCGCCGATCGCGGCGAGGCCCTCGAACCCCAGCTGGGCCAGCCACTGCTGATCGACCCAGGCCGCGCCGTGGGACCACGCCGTCAGCGCGTCGACGCTCGGGAGACCCCGCTCCCAGAGCTCACGGCCGGCGACGAGCGTCAGCCAGGAATCGGCCCCGAGCGTGTTCGGCAGCCGCACGAGCAACGTGGCCGCGTACAGCACGGAGATCAGAAAGAGGAGGCTCTCCCGCTCGACCCACGCCAGGACGGTCGTCGGCCACGCCGCCGAACGATCGGACCGCGTTTTGACGACAGGCTCCGGGGCGGCGGCTCCCACACTGGCAGCATCGGCGCGTCCCACTCGCATTCAGCCCCCCGATCGGGGGACGGATCGCGCCTGAGCTACGCGGGCTGCACGGACTCGGCCGGAGCCCCGGCGGTCAGCCGGTAGTACGCGAGCGTCAGCGCGGCGGCCATGAAGGGCACCGTCAGGCTGTGCGCGACGAGCGCGCCGAGCCACGCGTCCAGGAAGTCCGGGAGCGGCGCGAAGATCAGCCGGATCACCGCCGACGCGATCGCGACGATCAGGAAGGTCACGATGATCAGCCCGAACACGCTCCAGCCGTGGCCGCGGACGATCTCGCGCGAGCGGCTGAACGACTCGCCCGCCGAGCGCCCCTCCAGCACGATCACGACGACGATCATCGACCAGATCGTCAGCAGGAAGAGCCCCGGGACGATGAAGAGGAGCAGCCCGATCCCGATCGCGAGTCCGGCGAGCAGGCCGGCCACGATCAGCGCAGGCAGCCGCGGCTGCACCTTGCGGTAGAGCTCGCCGATGGTCGACTCCGCACGTCCGTCCCTCACGTCGCGGACCGCCTCGACGAGCGCCCCCTGCACCCAGAAGTAGCCGACGACCGAGATGACGAGGCCGATGACCCCCCAGAACGCCGAAGCGGCGGCGCTGTCCGAGGACGCCTGGCCGGCGAGCGCGGAGAGGAGGTCGAGCACCGCGAAGACGACGAGTGCCGTGAGGAAGAATTGCCGGATGAACCGCCTGTAGAGGCCCCAGGCCTCGCTGAGCACGCCGCCGATCTCCATCGGGCGACTCTACGTCGCCCGCGGGCTCAGTGCTAGGCCACCTCGTCGGCCCAGTCGCCGTAGAGCGACGTGTACACCCCGCCGCGCGCGAGCAGCTCGTCGTGCGTCCCTTGCTCCTGGATCTGCCCGTGCTCGAGCACGACGATCAGGTCGGCGCCGCGGATCGTCGAGAGCCGGTGCGCGATGATGAACGCGGTCCGGTCCTCGAGCAGCGTGCGCAGGCCCTGCTCGATCCTGCGCTCGGTGCCGATGTCGACCGATGAGGTCGCCTCGTCGAGGATCAGGATGCGGGGGTCGGCGAGCAGGGCCCGCGCGAACGCAACGAGCTGGCGCTGGCCGAGCGAGAGGCGCGTGCCGCGCTCCTGCAGGTTGGTCTCGTAGCCGTCCTCGAGCCGGAGGATGAAGTCGTGCGCGCCCACGGCCTGCGCTGCAGCGACGATCTGCTCGGGCGGGGCGTCCGGCTTCCCGAAGGCGATGTTGTCGCGGACAGTGCCGGCGAAGAGGAAGCCCTCCTGGGGCACGACACCCAGCTGGCGCCTGAGCGACTCCTGCGTCACGTTGCGGACGTCGTGGCCGTCGATCCGGATCGCGCCCGACCGCACGTCGTAGAAGCGTGCGAGCAGCTTCGCGATCGTCGACTTGCCGGCGCCCGTGTGCCCGACGAGCGCGACGGTGGTGCCCGCGGGAACGTCGAGCGTGATCCCGTGGAGTACCTCGACGCCCTGCCCGTAGCCGAAACGCACGTCGTCGAAGCTCACGTTGCCGTCGATCCGCGGCAGCGCGGCCGCGCCGCGTTTGTCGAGCACCTCGGGCTCCTCGTCCAGCACCTCGGTGATCTTGTCGAGCGCCGCGACCGCGGCCAGGAACGTGTTGTAGAGCTGCGAGAGCTGCTGCACCGGGTCGAAGAAGTTCGACAGGTACCCGACGAAGGCAAACAGGGTGCCGACGGTCATGTCGCCGTCAAAGACGCGGTAGCCGCCGTACCCGAGCACGATCGCGGTCGCGACCGCGGAGAGGAAGTCGACGAACGGGAAATAGAGGCCGTTCAGGACGACGGTCTGCTGGTTCGCCTCGCGGTAGCGCTGGTTGACCTCCTTGAACTTCCGCTCGTTCTGGGCCTCGCGCGTGAAGGCCTGCACGACGCGCATGCCGGAGATGTCCTCGGCGAGCGTCGCGGTGACGAGGCCGAGCCGCTCGCGCACCGCGCGGTAGGCGCGGGCTGAGCGCTTGCGGAAGAGCGTGGTTGCCCAGGTCATCGCCGGGAGGACGACGAGCGTCGCGAGTGCGAGCCTCCAATCCAGGAAGAAGAGGATCACCGCGGTGCCGACGAGCGTGAGCGAGTTCTGAACGAGCGACGTGACGCCGTCGGTGACGAGCTGGTCGAGCGCCTCGACGTCGTTCGTCAGCCGGCTGATGATCACGCCTGCGCGGTTCCGCTCGTAGTAGCCGAGCGAGAGCCGCTGCAGGTGCTTGAAGAGCTTGCTGCGCAGGTCGGCCAGGATCCGCTCGCCGGTCCAGCCCGTGAAATACGTCTGCGCGGCCGAGGTCGCGATCGTCGCGACGCCCGCGACGACGAAGCCGACGACGATCCACGAGAGGGCGCCGAGGTCGTGCTTGAGGATCCCGTGGTCGATCGCCAGCTTCGCAAGGTAGGGCGGGGCGAGCGAGACCGCCGTCGCGAGGAGCAGGAAGCCGAGCGCAAGCGCCGTGCGTCCCTTGTACGGCGCGGTCAGGCGCGCGAGCGTCTTGATGCGGCGCACGGTCGCGCGCCAGGACCAGTCGTCGACCTTCGCGCCGCGCGTCTGCGTCAGATGGCCGCCGGGCTGCCAGACCCTCATGCGTCACTCGCCTTCGGCTCGCTCCAGTGGGGGACTCCCCCGGTGAGGGTGCGCCTCACGCCGTTGCCTCCACCCGGGACGCGAACTCCTGCTCGAGCAGCCCGTGCTCGTAGATCTCGCGGTACACCCCGCTCGTCGCGATCAGCTGCTCGTGCGTGCCCCGGGCGGCGATCGTGCCCGCGTCGAGCACGACGATCTCGTCCGCGAGCGCGATCGTCGAGAGCCGGTGCGCGATGATGATCGTCGTCCGGCCCTGCATCGCCTCGCGCAGGCCGAGCCGGATCTGCGCCTCGGTCGTCGCGTCGACAGAGGCCGTCGCGTCGTCGAGGATCAGCACGCGCGGGTCGAGGATGAGAGCGCGCGCGATCGCGATCCGCTGGCGCTGGCCGCCGGAGAGCGTGATTCCGCGCTCGCCGATCACGGTGTCGTATCCGTCCGGCAAGCGCTCGACGAACTCGTGCGCCTGGGCAAGCCGGGCGGCCTGCTCGACCTCCTCGTACGTCGCGTCGGCGACCCCGAAGGCGATGTTCTCGCGCACGGTCGCGGAGAAGAGGAATGGATCCTGCGAGACGACGCCGATCGAGCGGCGCAGCGAACGCAGCGTGACGTCGCGGACGTCGACGCCGTCGAGCTCGATCCGGCCTGCGCTGACGTCATAGAAGCGCGGGACGAGAGCCGCAAGCGTCGTCTTGCCCGAGCCGGTGTGCCCGATCAGCGCGACGGTCTTTCCCGGCTCGAGGTCGAGCCCGACGTCGTGCAGGACGGGACGCCCCGGTGCGTACTCGAAGCCGACGGCCCTGTAAGCGACGTGGCCGGGGCCGGGCGGCAGCTCGATCGCCTCCGGCCGGTCGGCCACCTCTTCGGGCTCGTCCATCACCTCGAAGATCCGTTCGCCGGACGCGGTGGCCCGCTGCGCCTGGCCAATCCACATGCCGAGCATGCGCAGCGGCATCACGAGCATCAGGACGAGCACGTTGAAGAAGAAGAACGAGTGGTACGACAGAGACCCTTCAATCACCATCCGCCCACCGGCGAGCAACACCGCGCCCTGCGCGAGCAGCGGCAAGAACGAGAGCAGCGGCACGTACACGGCGCGCTGGCGGTTCGCTGCGATGCTCTGCGAGAACACGCGCTCCGACGCCGACTCGAACTTCGAGAGCTCGGCGGGCTCCTGCGCGAACGACTTGACGACGTGGACGCCCACGATGTTCTCCTCGGCGACCGTTGCGACATCGGCCATCTGCTGCTGGACGTCGCGGAGCAGCGGGTGCGCGACCCGCGAATACCTATACGCGAGGCCGACCAGGAGCGGCGCGATCCAGAGCGCGGCGAGCGTCAGCTTCCAGTTGACGACGAACATCACCGCCATCGCGCCCAAGAGTGTGAGCACGTTCTGGAAGAAGAAGATGAGGCCGTAGCCAAGGAAGAAGCGGACCGTCTGGAGATCGACCGTGGCGCGCGACATCAGCTGGCCGGTCTGGTGGCGGTCGTAGAAGCCGAACGAGAGGCGGAGCAGGTGCGAGTAGAGCGCGCTCCGCATGTCGAACTCGACGCCGAGCGCTTGGCGACCCGAGATCAACCGGCGGCCGACCATGAAAAGGGCCCGAGCGAGGCCGACGAGCAACACGGCAACGACGATTAGCTCCAACGCCTGCCGATCGTGGCCGTCGACGGCCTGCTCGAGACCTTGCGCGGTCAGCCAGGCACTGGCGAACTGGCCGGACTGGGAGAGCACGGCGAGGACGATCGAGACGACGAGCGACCAGCGGTACGGCTTCAGGAAGCCGAGCAGGCGGACGAACGTCGTGCGATAGCGAGGGGTCTCCGCCATGGACCAAATCTAGCCACGGGAGTACGCTCGGCCGGTGGAGCGGGAGGAGGTCTTTGACGCGGACGACCTCTACTTCTACGAGACCCGGCTGACCGACGAACGGAGCGACCAGGAGGCCGAGCTCGTCTGGGACCTGCTCGGACTGTCGGCCGGCATGGAGGTGCTCGACCTCGCCTGCGGGCACGGGCGGATCGCGAACCGGCTCGCCGAGCGCGGCGCCCGCGTGACCGGACTGGACGCGACCCCGCTCTTCCCTCGAGCGCCCGCGCCGACGCGGCCGCGCGCGGGGTCGAGGTGGACTACGTCGAGGGGCTCAGAGCCGCCGGCTTCCGCGACCCGCGCTCGCGCTCGCGCGACAGCGAGGAGCTGACTCGCGAGTCGTGGCGCATGGTCACGATCGCGCAGAAAGGGTGAGCTCCGCGCGGATCAGCTCCACCGCCTGCTCGACCAGTGCGCGGTTGGCGGGCGCGTTCAGCCAGATGTTGACCCCGGAGGGATGGGGCAACGGGATCGCGACCGCGCGGTCGAGCTCGAAGCGGCGGCCGATCGTGTCGGCGAGCCCCGCGCGTCCGAGCAACTGCTTGATCGCCAGCCCGCCGACAGGGACGATCAGCCGTGGCCGGAGCAGCCTCAGCTCCCAGTCGTGCCAGAACCGGCACAGCTCCTGCTCCTTCGGCGTGGGGACGCGGTCGCCCTTGCCGCCGGGCGACTTGCCCGGGTAGCAGCGCGTGACCGACGCGCAGTAGAAAGTCCTGTAGAACTCGTCCTCGTCCATGCCGAGCCAGCGGCGCAACGTCTGGCCTGCTCGCCCGCGCCACGGCCGGCGCTCCTGACCCTCGACGGGACCGGGCGCCTGCCCGTACATGTATGCCGGCTGGCCGACGTAGTCGTTCAGCACCGGCAGCGATTCGAGCGGGTAGCCCGCCTCCACGCATGCCCGGCAGACGCGGAGGTCGCGCCGGAGCGAGGCGATCGAGCGGTACGACGAGCGCCGGCGCGTCACACCGCCGCGCGGGCGGTCTGCACGCCTTCGATCCGAAAGCGGACCAAGTGGCCGTGCGTGCGGAACGGGGTCTCGTCCGGGAGCATCCCGGTCACGACGTCGTACTCGACGGCCTCGGGCAGCGTGCGTTGCCGTACGTGCGTCGACGATTCCGCGAACGCGCCGACGAGCGCGAACGCGGCTTCCCGCATCGAGCCGACGTCGGGCTCGCCGCGCCAGGCGAGCCGCACGACGTAGACGCCGTCGTTGTCCTGCTTCTCGCCGAGCAGGTCGAACAAGCCGCCGGCCTCGCACGCCCTGCGGATGTGGGGCAGCAGGTGGGCGTCGGCATCCTCCGTCACCCAGTCGGGGGCGCGCATGTGCTCGCGGAGCGCGTCCAGGCCCGCGCCGAACGGCTCGCCGGAAGCGATCCCGGCGCCGCGCTCATCGAGGTCCCACCGGCGCGTCGGCTCGTTCATCCGGTTCCTAGAGTACGCCCCGATGCGGATTCCACTCGAATCGGTGCCGAACTTCTCCGAGGGACACGACGAGACCACGATCGAGGCGATCGGTGCGGCGCTGGGGGAGCACGCCGAGCTCCTGGACGTGCACGCAGACGTCGACCACAACCGCTCGGTCTTCACGCTCGTCGGCGACGAGCGGCAGATCGTCGCTGCGCTGGTCGCCGGCGTGGCCTGCGCGAAGGAGCGAATCGACCTGCGAACCCACGAGGGAGCGCACCCGCGAGTCGGCGCGGCCGACGTCGTGCCGGTCGTCCCGCTTGCGCCCGAGGACGCGGAGCGCGCGCGAACGACGGCGCTCGAGGTAGCGCGGCGTATCGGCGGCGAGCTCGAGTTGCCCGTGTTCCTGTACGGCGAGCTCGCGCCGGAGCGGGGGCCTGCGTTCTTCCGCCGCGGCGGGCCCGAGGAGCTGCAGCGGCGCATCGACGGGGGCGAGCTCGCTCCCGATTTCGGGCCGTCACGCCTCGACGACCGCGCGGGCGCGGTGATCGTCGGCGCGAGGCGTCCGCTGATCGCGTTCAACGTCAACCTGCGCGGAGAGCTCGAGGGCGCACGGGCGATCGCACGCCTCGTCCGGGAGCGCGACGGCGGCTTTCCGGGCGTTCGTGCGCTCGGCCTCGACCTGCCGCGGGCCGGGCTGGTGCAGGTGAGCATGAACGTCGAGGACTGGGAAGCCGCCGCGCTGCACGACATCGTCGAGCGGGTCGCTTCGGAGGCCGAGGCGCGGGGCCTCGAGGTCGTGGGCTCCGAGCTCGTCGGGCTGATGCCAGCCGGCGCGGCGGTGGAGGCCGCGGGCGCGATTCTGCGCATCGAGGGCTTCGACCCCTCGCGCGTCCTGGAGCTGCGCTTGTTGGGACTAGACTCGCCCGCGTGATCCAGAGTCGGGCGCTGAGCGGCGAGGACCTCACCGCCGACCACGTCTGGGAAGTCGCGGTCGGAGGCGCGCCCGTCGCGCTCGCCGACGTCTCGCGCGAGCGGATGCAGGCGGCGCGCGAGCTCGTCGAGCGCGCCGCGCACGGGCGGCACGAGCATACGTACGGGATCAACACGGGGTTCGGCCGCTTCGTGTCGACGGTCATTCCCGAGGAGCTGACCGAGGAGCTGCAGCTGCGGCTGCTGCGGTCGCACGCGTGCGGGGTCGGCGAGCCATACCCGCCGGAGGTCGTGCGCGCCGCGATGCTCCTGCGTGCGAACGCGCTCGCGAAGGGGTACTCGGGCGCTCGGGTCACGACGGTCGAGCTGCTGATCGAGCTGCTGAACCGCGGCGTCCTGCCGCACGTGCCGTCGCGCGGCTCGGTCGGAGCGAGCGGGGACCTCGCGCCGCTGGCGCACCTGGCGCTGCCGCTCGTCGGCGAAGGGCAGGCGTGGGTCGACGGCGAGCTGCTCCCGGGTGCCGAGGCGCTCGAGCGCGTCGGGCTGGAGCCCGTGCGGCTGCAGGCGAAGGAGGGGCTGTCCCTGATCAACGGCACGCAGTTCATGTCGGCGGTCGGCGCGCTCGGACTCGTGCGCGCGCGTCGGCTCGCCAAAGTCGCCGACCTCGCGTGCGCGCTCTCGCTCGAGGCGCTGCAGGGCTCGCGGCTCAGCTTCATTCCCGAGGTGCACGAGCTGCGTCCACTGCGGGGGCAAAGCGCTTCTGCGGCGAACGTGCTGCATCTGCTCGAGGACTCCGCGATCAACGAGTCGCACCGGTGGTGCGACAAGGTGCAGGACGCGTATTCGCTCCGCTGCGCGCCGCAGGTGCACGGCGCCTCGCGCGACCTGATCGACTACATCGACTACACGGTCTCGACCGAGCTCAACTCGGCGACCGACAACCCGCTGGTGCTCGTCGACGAGGAGGAGCTCGTCTCGAACGGGAACTTCCACGGGCAGCCGCTGGCGTTCGCGCTCGACGCGCTCGCGATGGCTGTTGCCGAGTTGGCGAACATCTCCGAGCGGCGGCTCGAACGGCTCGTGAACCCGTCGCTCTCGGAAGGACTGCCGCCGTTCCTGACGACGGACGGCGGACTCAACTCCGGGTTCATGATCCCCCAGTACGTCGCCGCCTCGCTCGTGAGCGAGAACAAGGTGCTCGCGCATCCCGCGAGCGTGGACTCGATCCCGACGAGCGCTGGGCAGGAGGATCACGTCTCCATGGGCAACGCGGCCGCGCTGAAGGCGTGGCAGGTGCTCGCGAACACCGAGCGCGCGCTCGCGATCGAGCTTCTGGCCGGCGCGCAGGCGGTCGAGTTCCTCGCGCCGCTCGAGCCCGGGCTCGGCGTGCGTGCAACGCGTGCATTCGTGCGCTCGCTGTCGCCACGATTGGGTGACGACCGTCCGCTCTCGGGGGAGATCGAGGCCGTCGCGGGTTCGATCCGCGACGGCTCGCTCGTCGGTGCCGTCGAGGCCGAGGTCGGGGAGCTGCGCTAGATGGCGGTGGCGCGCTCGCTCGAGGAGACGGTCGAGGCGCTCTGCGGCGACCTGCGCACGATCCGCGCGCCGCGTGGGACCGAGCTGAACGCGCGTTCGTGGTCGACGGAGGCGCCGCTTCGGATGCTCTTGAACAACCTCGACGCCGAGGTCGCGGAGCGGCCGGAGGAGCTCGTCGTCTACGGCGGCTCGGGGAAGGCCGCGCGATCGCACGACGCGCTGCGCGCGCTCGTGCGCACGCTGCTGCGGCTGGGCGAGGACGAGACGATGCTCGTGCAGAGCGGCAAGCCGGTCGGCGTGTTCCGGACGCATCCGGGTGCGCCGCGCGTGTTGATCGCGAACTCGCTGCTCGTGCCGCGCTGGGCGACGTGGGAGGAGTTCCGGCGCCTCGAGGCGCTCGGGCTGACGATGTACGGCCAGATGACCGCGGGGTCCTGGATCTACATCGGGACCCAGGGGATTCTGCAGGGGACGTATCAGACGTTCGCGGCGGCGGGGGAGGAGCATTTTGGCTCGCCGGACCTGCGCGGGCGGACGATCCTCACCGCGGGGCTCGGGGGCATGGGCGGCGCGCAGCCGCTGGCCGCGACGATGGCCGGGGCGGCGATCCTCTGCGTCGAGGTCGACCCGATGCGGATCGAGCGGCGATTGCGGACGCGCTACCTCGACGAGGCGACGGAATCGCTCGACGACGCACTCGCACGCGTGCGGACCGCGGCGGCGGAAGGGCGTCCGCTCTCCGTCGGTCTGCTCGGGAACGCGGCCGAAGTCGTGCCGGAACTGTCACAAAAGCGTGAAATGTTCGACCTCGTCACCGACCAGACGGCGGCACACGATCCGCTCAACGGCTACGTCCCCGTCGGTCTCGACGTGCGCGAGGCCGCTTCGCTCCGTGCTTCCGATCCGGACGAATACCTCCGGCGTGCGCGTGAGTCGATCGTCAGGCACGTCGAGGCGCTGCTCGAGTACGTCCGCGCCGGCAGGTACGTCTTCGACTATGGAAACAATCTTCGCGGGGAGGCCCATGAGGGTGGCGTAGCGGAGGCCTTCTCATACCCGGGCTTCGTCCCGGCCTATATCCGGCCGCTCTTCTGCCGCGGGATCGGGCCCTTCCGGTGGGCTGCGCTCTCCGGCGATCCTGCCGACATCGCGGCGATCGACGAGACGCTGCGGGAGCTCTTTCCCGGCGATGCGCTCCTGCAGCGGTGGTTGGAGCTGGCACCTGAGCGGGTGGCGTTCCAGGGGCTGCCCGCGCGGATCTGCTGGCTCGGGCTCGGCGATCGTGCGCGTGCGGGGCTCGCGATCAACGAGCTCGTCCGTGCGGGGCGAGTCCGCGCTCCGATCGTGATCGGCCGCGACCACCTCGACGCGGGCTCGGTGGCCTCGCCGTACCGCGAGACCGAGTCGATGCGCGACGGCTCCGACGCGATCGCGGACTGGCCGATCCTGAACGCGCTGCTCAACGTCGCCGCGGGTGCGACCTGGGTGAGCGTTCACCACGGCGGCGGCGTTGGGATCGGCAACTCGATCCACGCGGGGATGGTCGTCGTCGCGGACGGCACGGACGACGCTGCCGAACGCCTCGAGCGGGTGCTGACGACCGATCCCGGCACGGGCGTGCTGCGCCACCTCGACGCTGGCTACCCGGAGGCCGCGGCGGCGGCGGCCGAGCACGGGCTCGAGCCGCCGATGCCGCCCGACCCGCGCGGATGAGCTCCGGCCGCGGCCGGCGCGTTCTGGTCCGCGACCTCGAGCAGCTCGTCAGCCCGGCGGGGCGCGACGCGCCGCTGCGCGGCGCCGCGCTCGGGGAGGTCGAGCGGCTCGACGATGCGTACGCGCTCTGCGAGGACGGCCGCGTGGCCGCCGTGGGGAAGATGCGCGACCTCAAGCCCCTCGAGGGCGAGGTCGAGGAGCTCGACGGCCGGGGTCGCTGCGCGATCCCGGGTCTCGTCGACTGCCACACGCACGCCTGCTTCGCCGGCGATCGCGTGGGCGAGTTCGCGCTCCGTGCGTCGGGCGCAAGCTACGAAGAGCTCCACGCGGCCGGCGGCGGGATCCTCGCCACCGTGCGCGCCACGCGGGCTGCAGGCGAGCGCGCGCTCGGAGAGATCGTTGCGCGGCACCGCAGCTGGATGCTCCGCGCCGGGACGACGACGTTCGAGGGCAAGTCCGGTTACGGCCTCGACCGCGACACGGAGCTAGCGTCGCTTCGCGCGATCCGCAACGCGGGCGGCCTCCCGACCTGGCTGGGCGCGCACGCGGTCCCGCCGGAGTTCGACGACGCGGACGCGTACCTCGCCTTCGCGCTGCGCGAGGTGCTCCCCGAAGCGGCGCCGCTCGCCGAGGCTGCCGACGTCTTCCTCGAGCGCGGAGCCTTCGACGCAGGCCAGGCGCGCCGCTACCTCGAGGCGTGCCGGAAGGAGGGGCTGACGCTTCGCCTGCACGGGGACCAGTTCACGGAGGCGGGGGCGATCCCGCTCGCGCTCGAGCTCGGTGCACGTTCCGTCGACCACCTGGAGGCAACCGGCGACGAGGGCGTGCGCGCCCTCGCGGCGAGCGACGTCGTGGGGGTGCTCCTCCCCGCGAGCGCGCTGTTCCTGGGCCGCCCGATGCCCCGGGCGCGCGCGCTCGTCGACGCCGGCGCCGCGGTTGCGCTCGCCACCGACTTCAACCCCGGCAGCGCGTTCTGCGAGAGCCTGCCGCTCGTCTGCTCGCTCGCGTGCACGCAGCTCAGGCTCAGCCCAGCCGAGGCGCTCGCGGCGGTGACCGTCAACGCAGCGCACGTCCTCGGCCGCGGCGACCGGGTCGGACGCATCGCTCCTGGGTACGACGCCGATCTCGTGCTCCTGGACGCGCCGGACTGGCGGTACCTGGCCTACCACCTCGCCGGGCAGGTCGTCGCGGAGGTGGTGAAAGCCGGCGAAACGGTGGTTTACAGCGACTCCGCCGCGTTACTGTAAGTCCATGCCAACTCGCAAGCAGCGGCGCCGCCGGGCCAAGGACCGCCGCCACGAGTACGAGTACGTCTACGTCGACGAGACGGGCGAGGAGGTCGAGGTCGACGAGGACGAGCTCAAGGCCGAGCGGACCGCGAGCCGGAACGGCCGCGCGAAGCCCCGCCAGCTGCCCGCGAACGGCCGGATCCAACCGCCGTCCTGGCGCCGCGTCCTCAAGCGGGGCCTGCTGATCGCGCCGCTGATGTTCGTCACCGTCATGTTCCTCGACCGGAACCTTCAGTGGTGGCAGTGGCTCGTCCT
>DASYUZ010000152.1:0-8873 GCA_036000665.1 Gaiellaceae bacterium | reverse complement strand
CTCGCGCTCCAGGTAGAACGCGAGGTGCCCGTCGGTCTCGATCAGCTGGACGAGCTGCCAGCCCTTGGCGCCCAGCTCGTTCAGGGGGCCTTCGGCGCGCGCCTTCGGGCCGAGGCGGAGCACCATGTACTCCCAGCGGCGGTCGGGGCTCAGGTCCCGTTCGGCACGCTGCGCCTCGAGCCGCGCGGCCGCCTCGCGCTCGACCTCTGACTTCATGAACCGCACCGACAGAAGCCTAGCGCGGTCCTGGGCGAACTCCTATGAGGGGCCGCTTGTCGGCACCGACCATAAGAGGGCGGCGGGCTCTGCCCGGCGCCCGTTTTCCCGAGGGGGCGTCAGCCCCCTACGGGGGCGGCGGGCCTGCGGGCGGCGGCGGGGCCCCGACATCCTCGACTTCCTCCTCGACGACGGTCCGCGGAGCGGGCTCGACGTAACGCGTGCGCGTTACCGGCGCACCTTCGACGTACGCGGCACGTCGGCGCGTGTACGCGCCCCAACCCCAGCGATCCCAGAAGAGCAAGGAGATCAGGAAGCCGATCAGGCCGACCACCATCAGGATCACGCCGACTGCGTCAACGTTGATTCCCTCGGCGTCGGTCGTGACGCCCCAGACGAGGATCGCGCCGACCGCGATCAGGACCAGGGAGACAGGCAGTGTCATGGGCCGCTTGTGCCCCGAGGCGCTGCGAGGGAAACCGCCCGTGGGCACCGACGGCACCCCGTTTTGCGATTCGCGTCAGCCCCGCGCGAGGCGGGGCTGACGCGGGACCGAACGCTGCTTACGCCGCAGCCTCGAACGCTGCGATGATCGCAACGAGCTCCGGATACTGCGCCTTGAGCGCGTCAAGCGCCCCGGCGCAGGTCGGATTCGCCTCACAGGCGGCGAGCGCCGCCCGCACGTAGTCCGCACACGGCTTGTATGCGAGACAGGCGTTCACGTTGCTCGTCACGAGCGCCTGCAACGACACCGGAACCGTGGCCGCCTTCGCCGTGCCGGCGCCGCTGAACGCGGCAACCGCAGTGACCGCAAGCACAGCGAAGATGCGAATGAGCTTCGACATGGATTTGACCCTCCCTCGGATTACGAGCCGCATCAAAGGCGCGGTGTGAACGAAATGCAATAGGCCGAACGGCGTCGGAAGCGTCCGATCACGCACCATCTCTGATGGCCCGCTAGGGCTCGAGCAGACCGGCAACCGCGTCCTGCCAGCCGTCGCCGACCGAGTAGACGAGGTACGCGGTCCAGGTGGCGGGCCGCAGCGCCCGCTCGAGCGGCTCGCAGTCACCCGGGCCCCGCGAGCCCTGCCAGCCGAGGAATGCCGTCGACGACGCGCTGTATGCGGCCTGTGGGTTCGCCTTCCAGCCCCCGTGCTCCCAGCGGCGCTGCGCGTCCTGGTCCGGCGACGCCCGCTCGCTGACGAGCGCGCGCTCCCGCGCGTCGAGCTTCCCGTTGCCGTCGCGGTCGTCGGTCCGCCGCGCTTGGACGCCGCACGTGGAGACGACCTGCGCGCCGCGGGTGTCGCGCGGCCAGGTGGAGGCCTCGCGCGCCGCGGCGACCGCCCAGCCGTCGAATCCGACCCGGCCGTTCTCCCACGGTGTGCCGGGACCCGCAGCGCCCGCGACCGTGAAGCACGGCGCCTGCGCGCACGGGTTGATCCCTTCTGCCGTCGCGGTGCGGCCGTAGTCCCAGGTCACGCGCAGCCGGTCCGGCCGGCCCGAATGCTCGGTCCGGAGCACGCGCGTGCTCGACGGCGAGCCCTTCAACACTCCCTTCTGGAACGCGCGGCCGTAGAGGGACATCCGCCGGAACGCACCGCCGCGCACGAGGGCGACGAGCTTCGGCTCCTTCACGAACCGATTTGCCGCCGGTAATACGCGGACCGCCACCTTCACGCGCACAGCGGAACGGCCGAACGTGTAGTCGTACCGAACGCGCGCGACCGGACGTCCGGGATCGCGCAACCAGACGTCGAAGCGGAACACGACGTCGCTTCCCGCGTGCCGCGGCCCGCTCCAGCTCACCGCGTACACCCCCGTGCCGCCGTTTGCCTCCGCGCACATGCGGCCCTCGAGCGAGTAACCCGGAAGCCGCCGGTCGACGCGCCGCTCAAGTCGTGGTGTCGTCGGATCGTCGCCCGCAGGTGCAAGACCCGCCCGCCCGCGCACGTGGTGCCAACCGAACGTGCCGAGCCCGCCGTTCATCGAGTTCAGGTAGCCGGGCGACCAGAGATCCCGGCGCGGCCGGTAGTCGTTCACGAGCCGCCGTCCGAGCGTGTCTGTCATCCGCACGACGTAGCCGGGGCCGGCGCTCCACCGCCGGCCGCGCACGACCTGGTCGAAGCAGCGCTTGTAGATCGTCCATTCGCCGTCGTCGTTCCGAAAGACGAACGCGTCTTTGCTCTCGGTCCACCCGAACGCGCGCAACGCCCGCGGCGGCTTCGGCGGACCGGGTTCGAACAGCTCGCTTCCGTCGTCACCGCAGCCCGCCAGCGCGAGGGTGAGCAGTCCTACAATGGAAGCATGCTCGAGCGAGTGACCGCACGCACGCTTCCGGTGGTGAACCGAGCGGCCGAGTACGCGCCCGTCGCGCCGGCGTGCTGCAACGCCTGTCGAACCTGCGCGACGACGAACGTCTTGGGTCTGATCACCGGCGGAGCGATCGCTCTGGTCGGCGCCTTGCGCCGCTTCGGAAGCACGAGCTAGGCGGCCGGCCTCCGCGTTGATTGGGCTGAAAAGGCCCGCTAATGCGGGCTTTTCTGCTACCGCGGGGTTTCGCGCCACGGCTTGCACTCACTCGAAGGAGGGTGGATTCAAACGAGTCTTCACCCGATACCCGACCGACAATGCTGCGGCACGCACAAGGGCGAGGGCTGCGCCTGCGCAGCCTGGGGCTCCTCGCTCGGTTCGCGGCGGTCAGCGCCGTCGTGTTCGTGGTGCTCGGCATCGGGCTCGCACACCTGTTCTCCCGTCAGATCCGCGAGCACGCGCTCCAGGAGGCCACGCAATCGGCCGTTCTCATCGCCCGCCTCGGCATCCAGCCGCGGGTGACGCCCGCCGAGCTCCGGAACGGCTTCGAGCCGAAGGGCGCCGCAGAGCTCGACCACGCGCTCGCCGGCGGCGTGATCGGTGCGCAGGTGGCGCGGATCAAGATCTGGAATCCGGACGGGCGCATCGTCTATTCGGACGACCGGAACGTGATGGGGAAGAAGTTTCCGATCGCGCACGATCTCGAGGAAGCGCTCGAGGGCGAGATCGAGTCGGAGCTGTCGGAGCTGAAGGAGACGGAGAACGTCTCGGAGCGCAACTACGCGAAGCTGCTCGAGGTCTACGTCCCGCTCCGGTTCACGCCCGGCGGTAAGCCGGAGGGCGTGTTCGAGATCTACCTCCCGTATGCGCCGATCGCAGCCGCGATCGCCGAGGACACGCGCATGATGGCCCTCCTGCTGTTCGGCGCCCTCGCGCTGCTGTACGCAAGCCTCTTCCGCCTCGTGGCGGGGGCCTCGCGCCGGCTTCGGCGTCAGGCCGAGGACAGCCGCCACCAGGCGCTCCACGACGCGCTCACCGGCCTTCCCAACAGAGAGCTCTTCCGCGATCGCGTCGAGCAGTCGATTCGTGACGCGCGACGTGGAAACGTGGGCAGCGCGGTCCTGCTCATGGACCTCGACCGCTTCAAGGAAGTCAACGACACGCTCGGGCACCACTGCGGCGACCGGCTCCTCGTCGAGCTCGCCGAGCGCCTTCGTGACGCACTCCGCGAGAGCGACACGCTCGCCCGGCTCGGCGGCGACGAGTTTGCGATCCTCCTGCCCAACCTCCCGGCGCCCGACGCCGTGGTCGGCGCGGTCGAGCGCGTCACAGTGGCGCTCGAGCAGCCGTTCGTGCTCGAAGGGCTTCCCGTCGCGGTCGAGGCGTCGATCGGGATCGCACGGTATCCCGACCATGGAACCGATGTCGACATCCTGCTCCAGCGCGCGGACGTAGCCATGTACGTCGCGAAGGAGTCGCATGCGACCTACGCGGTGTACGACATGACCCGGGACGACTACAGCCCGTCGCGCCTCACGCTGATCGGCGAGCTGCGGCGGGCCATGGAAGAGCGCGAGCTCGTCCTCCACTACCAGCCGAAGGTCGATCTCCGCAGCGGTGTCGCCACAGGAGCCGAGGCCCTCGTCCGCTGGCAGCACCCCGAGCGTGGGCTCCTGCCGCCGTCGGAGTTCATTCCGTTCGCGCAGCACACGGGGCTGATCACGCCGCTCACCGAGTACGTCCTCGACGCCGCCCTCCGCCAGTGCAGGGAGTGGCGAGACCTGGGCACCCCGCTTGGCGTCGCCGTGAACCTTTCCACGCGCTCGCTCCTCGACCTCACGTTCCCGGAACGGGTCGCCGAGCTGATCGACAAGTGGGAGCTCGACGCGTCGTCGCTCGAGCTCGAGATCACCGAGACGATGATCATGCACGACCCGGTCCGCGCGCTGGACGTACTCTCGCGCCTGAGCCAGCGCGGCGTTCGCATCGCGATCGACGACTTCGGAACCGGCTACTCGTCCCTCGCATACCTGACGAGCCTTCCCGTCGACGAGATCAAGATCGACCGCTCGTTCGTAACCGACATGAGGCAGAGCGACGCGATCGTCCAGTCGACGATCGACCTGGGCCGTAACCTCGGACTGACCGTCGTGGCGGAGGGGGTCGAGACGGAAGAGGCGTGCGCGAAGCTGCGAGCCCTCGGGTGCGGCGAGGCGCAGGGCTTCTACCTCAGCCGCCCGCTCCCGCCCGACGCGTTCGTCGGCTGGCTCCGCGAGTGGAACACGGAGCCCGCCGTCTCCTGGGCGGGACTGCAGGCCGCCGCGGTCGTCCCGAGCTGATCCGCCGGGCTGAGCGAGTGACCGCGCGGGCTTCTGGTGGTGAACCGGGCCGCCGACTACGCGACCGTTGCGCCGGCGTACTGCAACGCCTGTCGAACCTGCACGACCACGTACGTTCCAGCGTGCGCCGTCACTCGACGCGTCGCAGCTACCCGCGCGCTGATCGGTCAAAACTGTTCCCTGTTTGTTACTTGTTTTGTCACTTTCGGTTTGTAAAAGTCCCGCTGTTCTCGTAGTCGCGAAAGGAGAATCGGGATGCGTCGAGCAACCCGAGCAGCTGCGGCCGTGTTCGCGACGGCCCTGATGCTCGCCCTCTCTGCGCCAGCGTTCGGGGACGCACCTCCGCCGACCAACGGCGGAAATGGCGCCGGCTCGAGCGGCCAGTGCACCGGAAATCCGGACGACCGGCCTTCGTCGTGCCACGACCAAGGCGGGCCGGGGAACCAGCCCGGCCCCCCGTAGTCGATCTGCCGGCGGCGGGCGCCTCGACGGCGCCGGCCGCCGCAGAAAGGCGGCCACAACTCTAGGAGCGCGCGGCCGCCGCGCCCGTTCTACCCCTCTGAAAGGAGGCTGCGGTATGCAACGAAAACTGGCGGCGTGGGTGTTCGCCGCACTCCTCGCGTTGGCGACAGCGACGCCGGTCTTGGCGGAGCCGCCGCCGCCGGCGCCCGGCAACGGCGGCGGCGCCAGCGGGCAGTGCACCGGGCCGCAGGACGAGCGACCCGCATCCTGCACGAGCCAGGGCGGCCCGGGCGATCGGCCCTAGCTGCAGGCCGGACAGCAGGTATTCGTGCGATGGAGCCGGAGACACCTCCGGCTCCTTCGTCCCCGTTTGCCGGGTTGAGGAGGAGCGGATGATGGGACTCGAACCCACGACCTTCTGCATGGCAAGCAGACGCTCTAGCCGACTGAGCTACATCCGCGGAGGACGGCCAGTATAGCCGTCATTCCGGCGCATCAAGGGCCTCGTTCACGAGGCTGTCGGCCAGTTCGTTGTGCTCCCGGCGGACCGCCCTGTAGCTGACCTTGCCGAGCTTGCGGGCGAGGCGGCGGGCGTCGGCGGCGAGGTCTTGGAGCGTCTCGTTCTTGATCTTGTACTCGCCCGTCATCTGCTTCACGAGGAGCTCGGAGTCGGAGATCACGTCCACCTCGTCCACCCCGAGCTCGAGGGCCTTCTCGAGGCCGGCGATCAGGGCCCGGTACTCGGCCACGTTGTTCGTCGCGACGCCGATCCGCTCGCCGTGCGCTGCGAGCACGGTGCCGTCATCGGCTTCCAGGACATAGCCGTACGCCGCGGGCCCCGGGTTGCCGCGCGCGCCGCCGTCGGTCGAGAGGCGCGCCTTCACAGCAGCGGGTAGACGTCGAAGGCGGGCTCCTCGTACGGATGCGCGCGGCGGAGCGCATCGATGACCTCGACGTGGCGGTCGTCGGGGAAGACCGTTTCAAGACGGAGCTCGCGGACGCGTTCCTCGCGGCCCTTCTCGCCCACCGTCGGCGAGGTCGTCTCGCCTCCCCTGAACGTGCCGGTCCCTTCCGTGTACCACGAGCAGCGCTCGTAGTCGCCGATCCGCCCGGCGCCCGCGTCGAAGAGCGCGTCGCGAACGACGTCGAGCGCCTCGGGAGGAACGAAGACGACGAGCTTCCGGTTCACGTTTGCCTCAGCCGGGGCGCGGGAACCGCGCCTGCATGCCGACGCTACAGGTTCAACCGAGGCCGACTCCCGCCGAACGGCCCGACCAGCCGGTCGAGGTCGAGGTCGACGAAGCGCTCTCCGTGTTGGCGGAGACGATCGAGGAGTGGGTCGCCCAACGCCAGAACTGGGAGTTCACGCTGCACGAAGGTCACGAGTTCGGCAAGGCCAACAACGTCGAAGCACGCTTGCTGTTCGTGGAAGGCGAGGAGACGTCGTCGCTGCTCTTCCGCCTCGATCAGCTCGATCGCGCCGACGACGTGATGGACGCGCTCGTCCTCATCTTCGAGGAGCAGGACGGCATCGCCAAGCTCGCCCGCGCGACGGCGAACGGGCTCGACGTCGAGCTTCACCACATCCTGACGTTTACGTAGTCCGTCACGTCACGAACTCGTCGAACCACGTCTCGGCTTCCGCGGCGCTGCGCAGGGGCACGTGGCCTGGCTGAGACCTAGGGCGTGGGGTCGGCTTCCGTATCGATCTGGGCGCGCTGCAGCTTGCCCGAGTAATCGACGTAGATCGACTTCCACTCGGTGAAGACGTCGAGTGCCGCCTGGCCCGCCTCGCGATGGCCGTTGCCCGTGTCCTTCGTGCCGCCGAACGGGAGATGAACCTCGGCGCCGATCGTGCCCGCGTTCACGTACGTGATCCCCGTGTTCAGGTCGCGCATCGCGCGGAACGCGCGGTTCACGTCCTGCGTGAAGATCGACGACGAGAGGCCGTACTTGACGCTGTTCGCGGCGCGGACCGCCTCGTCGAAGTCGTCGACCGGAATCAGCGCGGTCGTCGGCCCGAAGATCTCCTCCTGCGCGATGCGCATCCCCGCCTCGACGTCGCCGAAGATCGTCGGCCGGTAGTAGAAGCCCTTGTCGAGTCCGTTTCCGGTCGCGACCTCGCCGCCCGTCAGCAGCCGCGCGCCCTCCTCGCGGCCGATCTTCGTGTAGGAGTCGATCTTCTCCAGCGCGGTCTTGTTGATCACGGGCCCGACGTCGGTGTCGGACTCCCAGCCGACGCCGAGTCGCAGCCGCTCGGTTGCAGCGACGAGCTTCTGCTGGAGGGCGTCGTAGGCCTTGCGGTGGACGATCACGCGGCTTGCCGCCGTGCAGCGCTGGCCCGACGTCCCGAACGCCGACCAGACGATGCCCTCGACGGCGAGGTCGAGATCGGCGTCGTCCATGACGATGATCGCGTTCTTGCCGCCGAGCTCGAGGTGAACATGCTTCAGCCCCTCGGCCGCAGCGCGGAGGACGGCGACCCCGGTCTCCCGCGATCCCGTCAGCGAGATCACGCGCACGTCCGGGTGGCGCACGAGTCGCTCGCCGACCTCGCCGCCGCCGCCGTGCACGACGTTGACGACGCCCTTCGGCAAACCGGCCTCGGCGAGCAGCTCCACGAAGCGCTGGCCGAGGAGCGGCGTGTCCGTCGCGGGCTTGAGCACGACGGTGTTCCCGGACACGACCGCAGGCAGGATCTTCCAGGACGGGATCGCGATTGGGAAGTTCCACGGCGTGATCGCGCCGACGACGCCGATCGGCATCCGCACGCTCATGTTGAACTTGTCCGGCAGCTCGGAGGGCGTCGTCTGGCCGAAGAGCCGGCGCCCCTCGCCGCCCATGTAGAAGCTCATGTCGATCGCTTCCTGGACGTCGCCGCCGGCCTCGGGAAGCACCTTCCCCATCTCGTGGGCCATCAGGTCGGCGAGCTCGTCCTTGTGCTCGGCGAGGAGCTGCCCGAAGCGGAACAGGATCTCGCCGCGCTTCGGGGCCGGGACGAGCCGCCAGGCCTCGTACGCCGCCTTCGCCGCGTCCACAGCCCGGTCGACGTCCTCGGCGCTCGACTTCGGGAACGTCCCGATCGACTCGCCGTTCGCCGGGCTGACGCTCTCGAACGTCGCGCCGCCTGACGCGTCGACCCACTCGCCGCCGACGTAGTTCTGGTAGCGGCGGGTGTGGAGGAGCGCCATCTCGACGGCGATTCTAGTGGGCGGCCGCCCTGCGCCAGCCGGCACTAGGGAATACGTCCAGGTTTCAGGTTTGCTTCGTCTCGGAGATGGCAAGGACGTCATAGCTGCAAGACCCCAGGGAGGTATTTCGGATGAAGCGATTTCGCTTAGCCGCCGTCGGCGTGGTCGCCGCGGCCATGCTCCTGGCCCAGGCGCTTCCGGCACTCGGGCACACGAACGGCGCCAGCGTCAGCGTGACGGCGTCGGACTTCAGCTTCAAGCTCTCGAAGCGCTCGGTGACCAAGGGCACCGTGGTCTTCACCGTGATGAACCATGGCCAGCTGCCCCACGACTTCAAGATCGCCGGCAAGAAGAC
>DASYUZ010000151.1:0-8397 GCA_036000665.1 Gaiellaceae bacterium | reverse complement strand
GCCCTTGCGCTCGGGAGAGCGCGGCCACGGCGCGCGAACGCGGGTCTGGGTCGAAGGGATCGTCGACCCGATCATCGCCTCGCGCACCGAGCGCACGATCCTCGCCGAGATGGGCGGCGACCCGACCGCCCGCTCGCAGATCCTCGACGAGTCGCTACAGCTCGCAGAGCGCCTCGTCGAGCAGACCGAGTCGGGCCGGGTCGACCTGAACGACCTCTCACGGCGCGCGCGACGCCTGCTGGCCGCGAGCACGAGACCGGCGGAGACCGAAGCGCTCTTCTGATCGCTTCCGACTTCTTTGCGCGCTCGGTGCACGAGGTTGCGCCGGATCTGATCGGCACGACGTTGCTCCTCGACGGCGTGGGCGGGGTGATCGTCGAGGTCGAGGCGTACGATCACGAGGACCCGGCCGCGCACGGGTTCGGCGGACGAACCGGACGCAACGCGACGATGTTCGGGCCGCCGGGCCACGCGTACGTCTACCGCTCGTACGGGATCCACTGGTGTGTCAACTTCGTCTGCGAGGAGGAGGGCTCCGCCTCGGCGGTCCTGATCCGCGCGCTCGAGCCGACGCACGGCGTCGACGTCATGCGCGGGCGGCGCGGCGTGGAGGACCTCCGGGCGCTGTGCTCGGGCCCCGGCAAGCTCTGCCAGGCGCTCGGGATCACGCGCGAGCACGACGGGCTCCGCCTCGACCGGCCGCCGTTTGGCTTGCTCGCGGGCAAGGGCACGGCCGAGATCGTCCGCGCGCCGCGGATCGGGATCACGAAGGCGGTCGACGAGCCGTGGCGGTACGTGCTCGCGGGCTCGCGGTTCCTCAGCCGCGGCCTACCACGAGGCTGACGGTCATGTCCGGGGCGGCGGCAACCCCTGCCGCGGGCGCCTGCGCGACCACGCGGCCGACGGGGCCGTCCGTGAAGCCGGCGACGTCCACTTGGACCCGGAGACGGTGGAGCTTCACCTTTGCGGCGCGCAACGAAAGCCCGACGACCTTCGGGATCACGCCGTGCAGCGGCTTGGGCAGGAAGAGCGTGACGTTGTCGTAGGACGACAGCCGGCCGCGCGCCGGCGACTGCGCGATGACGCGGTCGATGCGCTGGAGCGGCTTGGCCGGCTGGTACGCCACGACCGGCGTCAGCGGCTGCGCGGCGAGCCGCGCCTGCGCGTTCTCGATCGTCTGTCCGACGACGTGCGGCACCTCGACCTCGTTCGGCTTGCAGCGGGCGGTCTCGGTCGGACCAAACCCGCTGAAGTAGACGACGGACTGCGCACCGCGGCAGAGCCCGTTGTCGAGCAGCAGCCGCCCGTCGCGCCGCACGACGCGCTTCGACGTCCCGGAGAGGAACGGCGGCGGATCGAACGTCGCCGGCTCGTCGTGCCGGTACGCGAGCGCGGACTCCATGAACGTCTTCCAGATCAGCGCCGGGAAGGTGCCGCCTGCGACCGCCTCGCCGTGGTACTCGGTCAGCATCGGCCGGAGCGTGTTCGGGTAGCCGACCCAGACCGCGGCCACGAGCTGGGGCGTGTAGCCGACGAACCACGCGTCGCCGTAGTTCTCGGTCGTGCCCGTCTTGCCGGCGGCCGGCCGGTCGACCAGCGCGGCGCGCCGGCCCGTTCCCTGCGAGACGACGCGCTGCAGGATCGAGTTCACGGTCAGCGCGGTCGAGCGGCGGAGCATGCGCCGCGGCACGACACGGTTGTCGGTCGGCCGCTTCGTCTCCGGCTTCTGGACCGAGAGGACCGCGCGCGGCTCGTTGCCGAAGATCGAGCCGTCGACGCGGTAGCCGCCCGAGGCAAACGCCGAGAACGAGCGCGCCATCTCGAGCGGGTTGACTGCCTCGGCACCGAGCCCGATTGCGAAGTAGTTGTCGAGCTGGCTGCGGATCCCGAGCCTGTGCGCAATCTTGACCACCGACTTCGGCCCGACGAGCTGCGTCACCTGCGCATAGACGGTGTTGTCGGAGTGCACGGTCGCCGTGTCGAGCGTCACGGCGCCGAGGTAGGCGTCCTCGTAGTTGTGCACCGACCAGAACTTGTCGCCGAGCGAGACGAGCAGCGGCTTCGAGACGAACGTGGAGACTGGAGCGACCCCCTTCTGGAGGGCGGATGCGAGCACGAACGGCTTGAACGACGATCCCGGCTGGCGCTCTGCCTGCACGGCGAGGTTGAACTCGCTCTTGCGGTAGTTGTTGCCGCCGACCATCGCGAGCACAGAGCCGTCCCGCGGGTCGATCGCCACGAGCGCAGCGGACGGCCCCTTCGGATCGTTCAGCCACTTCGCGATCGCCTTGCGGGCGAGCTTCTGGACGTCGAGGTCGATCGAGGTGATGACGCGGTAGCCCTGGCCGAACACCTTCGAGGTCCCGTACGTGTCGACGAGCTGCTGCTTGACGTAGTTCGCGAAGTAGGGCGCCCGGCCCTGGATCCCGGGCGGCCGCACGTCCTCCGCCTTCGGAAGCGGCGTCGCCGTTGCGGCGAGGAAGGCGCGGCGGGAGATCGTTCCCTGCTCGAACAGCATGCGGAGCACGAGGTTCCGCCGCAGCCGCGCCTGGCGCCCATTTGCGACCGGGTCGTAGCGCGACGGGTCCCTCGGGATCCCTGCGAGCAATGCGGCCTCGGGAAGCGTGAGCTGCGAGGCGCCGTGGCCGAAGTACGTGAGCGCCGCCTGCTGGACGCCGTACGCGCCGTTGCCGAAGTAGATCGTGTTCAGGTACGCGGTCAGGATCTCGTCCTTCGACCAGTCGAGCTCGAGCTGCCGCGCGATCGCAGCCTCCTTGACCTTGCGGCTGATCGTGCGGTCCTCGTCGATGAGTGCGTTCTTGACGAACTGCTGCGTGATCGTCGAGCCGCCCTGCACGACCGCTTTGTTCGTCACGTCCTCCCACGCGGCGCGCGCGATGCCGCGCAGGTCGACGCCGCTGTGCTCTAGGAAGCGCTTGTCCTCGATCGCGATGATCGCGTGCTTCATCCACGGCGAGATGCGGTCGGCGTCGACGATCGCGCGGCTCTCCCGGCCGCGCAGCACTGCCAGCACGGTCTTGCCCGTGCGGTCGTAGATGTAGCCGTCCTTCTCGAGCTTCTCCTGGTAGCGCGGGTCGAGCGTGGGGATCTCGCCGGCGATCGCGGTCACGAGGCCGAACGTGAACGCCGTCGACGCAAGCAGCAGCAGGATCACGAGCAGGACGAGGAGGCGCAGCTTGCGGATCCTGCGGCGCGGCTTCGGAGCGTCCTCGGACCGTCTGCGGCGCAGCACGGGGCGCCAGTCTAGACCTGTATGCGTTAGAAAACGACGGTGCGCGTCGCTCCGTACGGCTCCTGGAAGTCGACCGTCCGGATCGAGGATCTGGCGGGGACGCCGCCGCTCGGGGCACCCGATCCGGCCGCCAACGGGCTCTACTGGCTGGAGACCAGGCCAGACGAGGGCGGCCGCAGTGCGCTCGTCTGGTGCGAGCGCGGCGGCGAGCCCGTCACGGTCACGCCGGCAGAGTTCAACGTCCGCAGCCGAGTGCACGAGTACGGCGGCGGGGCCTTCTGGCGCGAGGGGGAGACGATCTTCTTCTCGCATTTCGCGGACGGGCGCGTCTTTCGCCAGGACGGACACGACGGCGAGCCGCGTCCGATCACGCCGGAGCCGCCCGAGCCGAACGCGATCCGCTACGCCGACGGCCGGATCACGCCAGACGGTCTGGTCGTCTGCGTGCGCGAGACGCACCGCGAAGACGACGTCGAAAACGAGCTCGTCGTCTTTCCCCCCGACGGCTCCGAGGCGCCGCGGACGCTCGTGTCCGGGAACGACTTCTACGCGTCTCCCCGGCCGAGTCCGGACGGCTCCCGCCTCGCGTGGCTGACCTGGAACCACCCGCAGCTGCCGTTCACGGGCACCGAGCTGTGGGTGGCCGGCCTCGCCGACAGGACCGTCCGCGACGCGCGCAAGGTCACCGGTGGCCCGGAGGAGTCCGTCTTTCAGCCGGAATGGGGCCCTGACGGCCGGCTGCACTGGGTGTCCGACCGCACCGGCTGGTGGAACCTGTACCGCGAGGGCGAGAACCTCACGCCGATCGAGGCGGAGTTTGGCGTGCCGGCGTGGAGCTTCGACATGGCCCGCTACGGATTTCTCGCCGATGGTCGGATCGCGTGCGCGATCGTCCGCGACGGGACTGCATCGCTCGAGGTACTCGATCCCGACCGGCGCGCGCTCGTGAAGCTCGAGTTGCCGTACACCGCGTACGGCGACATCCGCACGAGCGGGAACCGCATCGCCGCCGTCGCCGACAGCCCTCGGGAGCCCTCGGCGCTGGTCGAGATCGAGGCGGCAACCGGCGAGACGCGCGTCTACAAGCAGCAGCCCGCGCTCGTCGACGACGCGTCGGTCTCGCCGCCCGTTCCGATCGCGTTCCCGACCGAGAACGGCGCGACGGCTCACGCCTTCCTCTACCGGCCGCACAATGCGAACTTCCAGGCGCCCCAGGGCGAGCTCCCGCCGCTCCTCGTCCACGTCCACGGCGGGCCTACGGCTCTCTCGCCGCCGGCGCTCCAGCTGGACGTGCAGTTCTGGACGACGCGCGGGATCGCCGTGCTCGACGTGAACTACGGCGGCAGCACGGGGTACGGCCGCGCGTATCGACAGCGGCTCGACGGCGAGTGGGGCGTCGTCGACGTGATGGACGCCGCGGCCGCGGCGCGCTTCATGGTCGAGTCGGGTGAAGCGGATCCGAAGCGGATCGCGATCGCGGGCGGCAGCGCCGGAGGCTACACGACGCTGATGGCGGCGGCGCTCCGCCGGGAGTTCGCGGCCGGACTGAACTACTTCGGCGTCGTCGACACGGAGACCTTGGTGGCCGACACGCACAAGTTCGAGTCGCGCTACCTCGACCTGTTGATCGGGCCGTATCCCGAGCGGGCGGATGTCTACCGTGAGCGCTCGCCGATCACGCACGCCGAGCAGATCCGGGTTCCGCTGCTCACGCTGCAAGGCCTGGACGACCGCGTCGTGCCCCCCTCGCAGTCCGAGCAGCTCGTCGAGGCGCTGAAGCGGAACGGCGTCCCGCACGCGTACCTCGCCTTCGAAGGAGAGGGGCACGGCTTCCGCAAGCGCGAGTCCCTGATCCGGTCGCAGCAGGCGAGCCTCGCGTTCCTCGGCAGGATCTTCGGCTTCGAGCCGGCCGACGACCTCCCGGCGCTCGAGCTCAGCTAATACCCCTAGGCGCGGGCGCTGAAGAAGGGCTTCGTGGTCGGCGCGTCGACGCCGCCGTCCTTCTCCACCGTCGCCGCGACCGTCGCCTGCGGCGGCACGGGCCGCGCGAGCTTGACGATGTGGGTTCCGGGGCCGCCTTCGAAGAGGCCTGCATGCTGCGGCTCAGTTCCTTTGATCACCCACAGCTCGTAGGTCTTGCCCTTCGGTGCCGGGTCGAGCCGCGAGACGATCACCAGCGCATCGCCCGACTCCGTGACGACCAACTCACCGCTCGCGCCCTGGAGCGGGACGCGCTTCCCCTCGGCGAGGATCATGGACGTGTCCTCCTGCCGGTTGAGCCGGTCATTGAGCGTCGCCGCCCAGACGCCGAACCCGATCGCGAGACATGCGGCGGCCGCAGCAGCCGCGCCGAGCGCATACGTGAACGTGCGGCGGGGGCGGAGCGGGATCACCGGCGCGCGCTCGCGGCGCGCCTGCTCGAGAATGCGCTCGCGCAGGGCCGGCGGCGGCACGGGCGCGGGAGCGGCGTACGCGAGCGACGCCGTCGCGTCGCGCAGTGCGGCGAGCTCCTCGCGGCAGCGCTCGCACCTCGCCAGGTGCGACTCGTACTCGCGCACCTCGACGGGATCGAGCGCGTCGAGTGCGTAGGCCGCGGTCAGGTCGTGGGGCTCTGCCATCGCTCCTTCTCTTCTTCTCCCAGCAGTTCCCGCAGTCGGGACAGGCCCGAGAACATCCTGCTCTTGATGGTGCCCAAAGGCTCCCCCAGCCGGTCGGCGAGCTCCGACTGCGTGAAGCCGCCGAAGTAGGCGAGCTCGAGCGCCTCGCGCTGCTGGTCAGGGAGTCGCCGCAGCGCGGCCTGCACGCGTTCGCGCTGGAGCCGTAGCCATGCCTCTTCGTCCGCGGACCCCGCAGCGGGCTCGGGCGCCGCCTCGAGCGGCTCCACCCGGCGCCGCTCCTCGCGGCGGACGAGGTCGACCGCGCGCCGGTGCACCAGCGTGAGGATCCAGCTGCTCGCCTTCGCACGCTCGGCCACGAAGCGGTCGGCGCCGCGCCAGATGCCGAGGAACGCCTCCTGCACCGCGTCCTCGGCGAGTGCGCGGTCACGCAGGATGCGGAGCGAAAGCCCGTACGCGACGCGCCCGAAGCGGTCGTAGAGCGCGGCGAGCGCGGAGTCGTCCCCGCGGGCAACGAGCGCGACCAGCGCCTCGTCCGAGAGGTGGGCGAGATCTCGCGGCACGGCGTTTGACGCTAACAGCAGAGCGGTCACGCTCCTAGTTCGCCGTGGGGTCCGAACCGGTTGGCGGCCGTGTGCGAACAAGGCCTCGAGGACGGCCCGACAACGAACCCGAACCGGCCGTCGGAGGAGGAACTCAACGATGCGCAAGCTGGCTCTCTGCCTGCTCGCCGCCGCGTTCGCAGCCGTGCTGGCCGCGATCGTGCGCGGCCCGGCGCCGGAGGCGAGCGTGGCGTCCAGCCACCGGGAAGCGCCCGCGATCGCGGACGACCCAACAGCCGACAACACGGATCTGTACGCCTTCCGCAGTCCGGACTCACCGGACACGATCACGATCATCTCGAACGTGATCCCCGGCGAGGACCCCGCCGCGGGTCCGAACTGGTACCGCTTCGCGGCCTGGCCGACGGCTCGGTACAACGTCTACATCGATCGTGACGGCGACGCGAAGCCGGACGTCACGTACCGCTTCCGCTTCCGGAACCGCGAGGGCACGGCGTTCCTCGGGAACACGGTCCAGGACTACGACGTCACGCGGATCTCCGGTTCGCAGTCGCAGGTGGTCGCGCGCGGCGCGACGCCGCCGAACAACATCGGCCCGAAGTCGACGCCGAGCTACCGCAGCCTCGCCGCGGCCGGCGTCCTCCAGATGGACGGCGGCGGACTCGTCTTCGCGGGCCAGCGCGAGGACGGCTTCTTCGGCGACATCGGGTCCGTCTTCGACCTGATCAACTTCCGCAAGGGCACCGGGAACATGGGCGGCGGGAAGGACTTCTTCGCCGGCTACGCGGTGCACGCGCTCGCGCTGCAGATCCCGATCTCGCAGCTCGACGACGCCGACCACACGATCGGCGTCTGGACCGGCGTCGACCGGCAAACCGTGCGCGTGCAGACGGTCAGGACGAAGAAGGGCCGCAAGACCGTCGTCACGCGGCCCTTCGTTCAGGTGTCGCGGCTCGGCAACCCGCTCGTCAACGAGGTCGTCATCCCGACGAGCCGCAAGGACGAGTGGAACCGCGACACGCCCGCGCAGGAGTCGAAGTACGCGGGTTTCTACACGCAGCCGCTGCTCGCGGCCGTGATCAACCAGCTGTTCCCGGGCGTGGTGAACGCGCCGGAGCGCGACCGCGACGATCTCGCGGCCGTCCTGCTCACCGGCGTGCCCGGACTGAACAACACCGGCTCGACGCAGGCGGACATGCTCCGGCTGAACATGTCGATTCCGCCCACGGCCTCGCCAAACAGGCTGGGCGTGCTGGCGGGCGACACCGCGGGCTGGCCGAACGGCCGGCGGCTCGAGGACGACGTGATCGACATCGCCGTCCGCGCGGTCGCCGGGAAGCTGAAAGGCAACCCGGTCGCCGACGTGCTCGGTGACGGCGTGGACGCGAACGACGTCCCGAACCTGCCGGTCTTCCCGTACGAGGCCGACCCGTTCAGCGGCTTCGACAACACCAAGGGCCGGCAGAAGCCCTGAACCGCTCGCGCTCAGTGAGCGAACCACAACGGGGGGAGGACGGAGACCAATGATGAAACGAGCGCTTCTGATCCTGATGGGTGCCGCGCTCAGCGCGTTCCTCGTGGCCGTGGCGGCTCCGAGGACACCCGATGCGACGGCCTCGAGCCATCGCGAAGCGCCGGTGATCAGCGACGACCCGGCGGCGGACAACACGGACGTCTACGCGTTCGTGAGCCCCGACCGCCCGAACAGCGTCACGATCATCGCCAACTACATCCCGCTGGAGGAACCGGCGGGCGGGCCGAACTTCGCGAAGTTCGGCGACGACGTCCTCTACGAGCTTCACGTCGACAACGACGGGGACTCGGCGGAGGACATCACGTACCAGTTCCGGTTCAAGACGCAGGTCCGGAACGGGAACACGTTCCTCTACAACACCGGCCCGATCACGTCGCTGTCGGACGAGGACTGGAACGTCCGCCAGACGTACTCGGTCACGCGCGTCATGCA
>DASYUZ010000150.1:0-7711 GCA_036000665.1 Gaiellaceae bacterium | reverse complement strand
CGCAGGCACGCCACCGCTGGCCCGTTGAGCGCACCAACGCCTGGCTGAAAGCAAAACGCCGCATCGCCACCCGCCGCGAGCGCAAGGCCGACAACTACCTCGCCTTCCTCCACCTCGGCATGATCCTCATCCTCACAAGGTGATTCTGAGATGAGCTCCTGACCCCAGACATGGCTGGTCAGGACGTGTCGAGCGCGGACACGAAAGCCGGGTCAGCAGCCGTCCGCTGCAGGCGCTCGAAATGCGTGTCCGCGTAGCCGGCGAAGTCGAAGTCGAGCTCCGAGATCGCGCGCTGGACGACGCCCCACATCGCCTCGCGGAAGTCCGACATGAAGCGCATCAGGCGCAGCGCGCGGAGGTCCTGCTCGCGCACCTCGCCGAAATACGCGCGCAACAGCTGCTCGTTCGCGTGCTCGTCGCAGTCGTGGTTGACGGAGAAGTTCGCCAGGTCGAAGAAGCGGTCACCCATGCCCGCGTACTCCCAGTCGACGATCCAGAGCCGCCCGCCGTCGTTGATGAAGTTCGCGTTCAGCAGGTCGTTGTGGCAGGGGCGGAGGGTCTGCTCGCCGCGCGCGCGCTCGATTCGGTCGGCGATCGCCTTCGCCTCGGCGAACGCGGGCGGCGGCACGACGCCCCGCATCGTCGCCGTTGCCGCGTACGCCTCGACGACGCGGAACGAGTCGAAGCGCCCCGGGATCGGCGGCCCGTCGTGGAAACGGCGCAGCGCGGAGGCGATCTCCTCGAGGCGCAGCTCGCGCACTTCGTCGGCAGAGGGCGCCTCGCCGTGCACGTATCGCGTGACCAGGTAGCCCTCCGGCTCGACGAACGCGATCACGTCGGGCCCAAGGCCGAGTGCCGAAGCGGCCCGCGTGGCGGCGTGCTCGACGTGGCGGTCGATCCCGAGCAGGGCCGTGTCCTTACCGCCGATCCGCAGGACGAGGCTGCCCTCACCGTCGACCTCGACCCTGAAGTTCCGGTTGGTGATGCCGCCGCCGAGCGGCTCAATGCTGCGCACGCCGCCGGGCCAGAGCCGCTCCGCGATCTCGCGCGCGTCCACGGCGGGCGATCCTATTAGTGTCTCCGGCGTGCTGAGCCTGGACGAGCTGCGGGCGGACGTCGGGTCGGGCGCGATCGACACGGTCGTCGTCGCGTTCACCGACATGCAAGGCCGCCTGATGGGCAAGCGGATGCACGCGGAGTTCTTCCTCGAGGACTCGGTCGACCATGGGATCG
Organism: Gaiellaceae bacterium; assembly: GCA_036000665.1. Taxonomy (GTDB): domain Bacteria; phylum Actinomycetota; class Thermoleophilia; order Gaiellales; family Gaiellaceae; genus JACCTU01. The sequence goes on along the minus strand of DASYUZ010000150.1, from coordinate 6,478 downwards.
AGGGCTGCAACTACCTGCTCGCGCTGGAGATGGAGATGGACCCGGTCCCCGGCTACGAGATCGCGAGCTGGGAGCGCGGCTACGGCGACTTCCGGATCGAGCCCGACTTCGCGACCCTACGGCGCATCCCGTGGCTCGACGGTACCGCGCTCGTGCTCGGCGACGTCGTTTGGGAGGATGGCTCGCCGGTGCGCCCCTCGCCTCGCCAGGTGCTGAAGGCGCAGATGGAGCGCGCGAACGCCCTCGGCTATCAGCCGATGTTCGGCTCCGAGCTCGAGTTCTTCCTGCTCAAGGAGACGTACGCCGACGCGCATGCGAAGCACTACCGCGACCTGACGCCCTCGGTGCCGTACATCCTCGACTACCACGTGCTCGCGACGACCTACGACGAGCCGTTCATCCGCCAGATCCGCAACGGCATGCAGGCCGCCGGGATCAAGGTCGAGAACTCGAAGGGCGAGGCGTGGCCGGGACAGCAGGAGATCAACTTCCGCTTCGCCGACGCGGTCACGATGGCCGACAATCACGTTGTCTACAAGAACGGGGCGAAGGAGCTCGCCCACCTGAACGGCCGCTCGATCACGTTCATGGCGAAGCCCGATCACACCTGGATCGGCAACTCGTGCCACATCCACGGCTCGCTCTGGCGTGACGGCGAGGCCGCGTTCACGGACGACGGCGTCTTTGGCGCGTGGCTCGCCGGCTGGATCGAGCACTCGAAGGAGCTCGCGATCTTCCTCGCCCCGAACGTGAATTCGTACAAGCGCTACGCGGCCGGGTCGTGGGCGCCAACGACGCTCGCCTGGGGCGAGGACAACCGCACCTGCGGCTTCCGCGTCGTCGGGCACGGGCGCTCGCGGCGCGCGGAGACGCGCATCCCCGGCGGCGACGTGAACCCGTACCTCGCCTTCGCCGCGCTGATCGCAGCCGGGCTCGACGGCGTCGAGCGCGGGGCCGAGCCGCCGCCGAAGCTCGAGGGCAACGCGTACGAGTCCGACGCCGAGCACTTCCCGCACACGCTGCGCGAGGCGATCGCGGAGCTCGAGAACGGATCGTTCGCGCGCCGCGCCTTCGGCGACGACGTCATCGACCACTACCTCAACTACGCAAGCACGGAGCAGCGACTCTTCGACGAGGTCGTGACGTGCTACGAGCGGGAGCGGTTGTTCGAGCGTGGCTAGACCACTCGTCGGCATCACGACATACAAGGAACCCGCGCGCTGGGGCCCGTGGGACGAGACCGTGGCGTTGATCCCGTGGATGTACGTCGAGGCGATCGAGCGTGCCGGTGGGCGTGCGTTGCTCGTGCCCCCGAGCGAAGACGGCGTGGAGGAGACGCTCGACGCGCTCGATGGGCTGATCTTCTCCGGCGGGAACGACCTCGGCCCGGAGACCTATGGGGCGGAGGCGCACGTAGAAACGGCCGGCGTTCGCCCGGAGCGCGACCGCGGCGAGCTGCCTCTCCTCGAGGCCGCGCTCGCGCGTGACATGCCGGTGCTCGCGGTCTGCCGCGGCTCGCAGGTCCTGAACGTCGCGCGGGGCGGAGATCTCGTGCAGCACCTGCCCGAGGTCGTCGGGGACGAGAAGCACAAGCAGACGCCGGGTGAGTTCGCGGACCACGACGTGCGGGTCGAGCCTGCGTCGCGGCTCGGCGAGGTCGTCGGCGACCGCGCGCCCGTCAAGTCGCACCACCACCAGGGCTACGGCCGAATCGGGGAAGGCCTGCGCGAGGTCGCCTGGGCCGGCGACGGCACGGTCGAGGCGCTAGAGGATCCCGACAAACGCTTTGCGGTGGGCGTGCTCTGGCACCCGGAGGCGGGAGAGGACGCCGCGCTCTTCGAGGCGCTCGTTGAACAAGCGCGCGCGTACCGCGAGGAGCGAGCGTGACGCTGACGGTCCTCAACCCGGCGACCGAGGAGCCGATCGCCGAGCTGGTACAAGCGGGAGTCGAGGAAACCGACGCTGCGGTCGCCCGCGCCAAGACCGCGTTCCCCGCGTGGCGCGGCGTCGCGCCGACCGACCGCGCGCGGCTGTTGCGCCGGCTGGCGACACTCGTGGAGGAGCACGCGGAGGAGCTCGCGCGCATCGAGTCACAGAACGTCGGCAAGCCGATCACCGGCGCCCGCGGAGAGGTCGAGATGGTCGCGAACGTCCTCCACTTCTACGCGGGAGCAGTCGACAAGCACTACGGCGAGACGATCCCCGTCGCCGGGGGCGTCGACCTGACCTTCCGCGAGCCACTTGGGGTCGTCGGCCTGATCGTCCCGTGGAACTTTCCGCTGAACATCTCCTCGTGGAAGCTCGGCCCGGTGCTCGCATGCGGCAACACGGTCGTGCTGAAGCCGGCCGAGCTGACACCGCTCTCCGCGCTCCGCCTGGCCGAGCTCGCGCTCGACGTGGGGATCCCGGAAGGCGTCCTCAACGTGCTCGTCGGCAAGGGCTCGATCGTGGGCGCGCGCCTCGTCGAGCACCCCGACGTCGCGAAGATCGGCTTCACGGGGTCGACCGAGGTCGGGCGCGAGGTGATGCGCGGCGCGGCCGCGACGATCAAGCGCGTCACGCTCGAGCTCGGCGGCAAGTCCGCGAACGTCGTGTTCGAGGACGCGGACCTCGAGCGCGCGGCGGCCGGCGCGCCGTACGCTGTCTTCGACAATGCGGGACAGGACTGCTGCGCACGATCGCGGATCCTCGTCCAGAAATCGGTCTACGACCGCTTTCTGGACTACCTGATCGAGGCGACGCGCAACGTCAAGGTCGGCGATCCCACGGACGAGTCGACCGAGATGGGACCGCTGATCAGCGCCGAGCATCGCGAGAAAGTCGCGTCGTTCGTCAACGGGACCCGGCTAGCGTTCCGGGGCGAAGTTCCGGAACGCAGAGGCTTCTGGTACCCCTGCACCCTCGTCGAGGCGACGAACGAGGACCGGATCGCACGTGAGGAAGTGTTCGGCCCAGTCGCGGCGGTGATCCCGTTCGAGGACGAGGCCGAAGCGATCCGGCTCGCGAACGACACGCCGTACGGCCTCTCCGGCTCGATCTGGACGCGCGACGGCGCGCGGGCGCTCCGGGTCGCGCGCGCAATCGATACAGGTGTTCTCTCGGTGAACTCGAACTCGTCCGTGCGCCACTCGACCCCGTTCGGCGGCTTCAAGCAATCGGGCTTCGGGCGCGAGCTCGGGATGCACGCGCTCGAGGGCTACTCCGAGGTCAAGAACGTGTACATCGCGACCTGATGGGGCGGCTCGACGACAAGGTCGCGGTGATCACCGGCGCGGGCGGGGGGATGGGCCGCGAGGCCGCGGTCCTCTTCACGCAGGAGGGCGCGAAGGTTTGCGCCGCCGACGTGAACCGCGCTGCGGCCGACGAGACGGTCGGCCTCTGCGCGGACGGAACGGCGTTCGCGGTTGCGGTCGACGTCGCCGACGAAGAGCAGGTCGCCGCGATGATGCGGGACACGGCCGGGCGCTTCGGCGGCATCGACGTGCTCTACAACAACGCCGGCATCTCGCCTGACGACGACGCGTCGGTGCTCGACACGTCGGTCGACGCGTGGGACCGCGTCCAGGCCGTGAACACGAAAGGCCTCTTCCTCTGCTGCAAGCACGGGATCCCGTACCTGCGCGAGCGCGGCGGCGGCTCGGTGATCAACGTCGCGTCGTTCGTCGCGATCCTCGGTGCAGCGACCTCGCAGATCTCGTACACGGCGTCGAAAGGCGCGGTGCTTTCGATGAGCCGCGAGCTGGCCGTGCAGTTCGCGCGCGAGAACATCCGCGTCAACGCGCTCTGCCCCGGGCCCGTCGAGACGCCGCTGCTCCTGAACATCTTCGGGAGCGATCCGGCGGCGCTCGAGCGGCGGCGCGTGCACTGGCCGACGGGGCGGCTCGGGAAGCCGCGCGAGATCGTGAACGGCGCGCTCTTCCTCGCGAGCGACGAGTCGTCTTTCGTAACCGGCGCGACCTTCCTCGTCGACGGCGGCCTGACAGCCGCGTACGTGACGCCCGAATGAGAGCTGCTCGGATCCTCGAGCCGGGCGCCGCGCCGGAGCTCACCGAGCTCGACGAGCCGCCCGGCGAGGGCGACCTGCAGGTCGACGTGACCGCGTTCGCGCTGAACCCGATCGACATCAACGTCGCGTCGGGCCGCTTCTACGGCGGCACGCCGCCGCTGCCCTACGTCGCGGGCGTCGAGGCGGTGGGCCGCGATGCGAGCGGGCGTCGCGTCTACGTGAACGGTCCCGGCATCGGGATCGCGCGCGACGGCGTCTGGGCGGAGCGCGCAGTGGTGCCCGAGTCTGCCGCCGTCGAGATCCACCACGACGTCCCAGACGAGCTTGCGCTCGCGGCCGGCGTCGCGGGTCTCGCGGGGTGGATCCCCGTCACGTGGCTCGCCGACGTCGGCCCGGACGACCGTGTGCTCGTGCTCGGCGCCACCGGGAGCGTCGGCCGCGTGGCGGTGCAGGCGTCGAAGCTACGCGGCGCGAAGCGCATCATTGCGGCCGGCCGCCGGCGCGACGCGCTCGAAGAGGCCCGCGAGCTCGGCGCCGACGACGTCGTGGAGCTCGACGGCGACCTCGAGCAGGCGTTCCGCGACGCGTTCGGCGGCGAGGGCCCGACGATCGTGATCGACCCGCTCTGGGGCCCGCCGCTCGTGGCAGCGCTGAACGCAGGCGCGCCGGGAGTCCGCGTCGTGAACGTCGGGCAGTCCGCCGGCTCCGAGGCGACGATCACGTCGAACGCCGTGCGCGGCAAGCAGGCGGAGATCTTCGGCTACTCGAACTACCGCGTGCCGCGGAGCGTGTTCCGCGCGTCGTACGAGGAGCTGATCGAGCACGCCGCTGCCGGACGAGTGCGGCTCGACGCGGAGACGTACCCGATCGAGCGCCTGGGCGAGGCCTGGGAGCGTCAGGCGAACGGCCCGGGTGCCAAGCTCGTCGTCCGCTTCGAGGAGCCGCGGTGAAGATCGAGCAGGTGCGGGCCAATGTCTTCGCCCTGACGCTCACGAGCCAGGAGCTCTCCGCGCTGATCGCCGCGGGCCGGATGGCGCGCGACGCAATGCTCGACGATCCGCACGCGCCGGCGGAGGCGGTCGCGTTCCTCGAGCACGTGCTCGAGGACTACGAACGGGCAATCGTGCGCCTGAAAGACGAGGACGGGCGCCAGAAGCGCCCGTCCTGAGGCCCGCGAAGAGTCCGTCTTAGACGGCGGCCATCATCGATCGCACGTGCGTCGCGATCTGATCGAACTCCGCCTTGAATCGGTCGTAGTCGAACTGGCGCGTGTTCAGATACGTGCTCCAGCCCATCGTGTTCTTCGCCACGAGCGCGGCTTCGTTGATCTCCTCGTCGGTCGCGCCGAACAGCCGCGCCGACTCGGTGTGGAAATACGTGCAGTACTTGCAGCGTGTTGCGCCGGAGACCGCGAGCCCGATCAGCTCCTTGTACTTGTTCGGGATCACCGTCTCCGCAAAGACGAGGTTCTTGAAGCTCGTCCATTCCGTCTCGATCAACGTGTCGGGAACCTCGGCGAAGAACTCCGGGACGAGTCCCAGTGTCTCGCGAATGTCCGCGTGGACTTCGGCTCGAGTCATACAAACCTCCTTTGCTCGGACGACTGCCGCAGGAGGTGGACTCAGCCTTGAGCGCAGGCCTGCCGATGATCGTATGCCTTGTCGCAACCAGACTCAACGCCTGACCGTTCTACGACCATGTGCATCCGCTGTCAGAAGACGACTGCCCCGGATCCGCTCGGGCTCTGCCCTGCCTGCGCCGTCCAGACGAGGGTGGAGCTGTCGGAGGGCTTCCACCGGCTCCAGCGCTACCTCAGCGCCTGGGCGGCGTTCGACCGCTGGCTCGACGAGACCGAAGAAGCTTAGTGACTTAAGTCACTAAGTCCCGACGACGGAGACGACCCAGCGCCGGTCGCGCTCGCGGTCGAGCTCCAGGAAGAGCACGCGCTGCCACGTCCCGAGCTGCAGCTGCCCATCGACGACGGGAATCGCCTCGCCGGCCGACCCGAGCAGCATCGACATGCAGTGCGAGTGCCCGTTGCCGAACTCGGCATCCTCCTCGCAGATGTTCTCGGTCCGCTTGTCCCAGTCGTCGTGGGCGTAGTACCTGTCGGTGGGGACGAGCCGCTTCAGCAGCGTCGCGAAGTCCTCGAGAAAGCCCTTCTCGAACTCGTTCACCCGCACGCAGCAGGTGGTGTGGGGTGAGTAGACGCAGGCGATCCCGTACGCGATCTCGCTCTCACGGACGGCGTCGTTGACCTCGTCGGTGATGTCCCGAACCGAGAGACCCCCGGTCGTCCGGAACTGCGACTCGCCCTGGAAGACCTTCACCGCGCGGCATCCTAGCGAGGCCCAAAGAAGGCCTGTCGGAGGAACGGAACCATGGTTACCCTCCCCGGTGGGCCCGTAGCTCAGCGGTTAGAGCAGCGGACTCATAATCCGTTGGTCCCTGGTTCGAATCCAGGCGGGCCCA
>DASYUZ010000149.1:0-10848 GCA_036000665.1 Gaiellaceae bacterium | reverse complement strand
CCGATGTTGTAGAAGCCGTTGTCGTAGATCGCGCAGCCGCCGTTGCCCATGATCATGCGCTCGAGGCGCTGGTTCGCGACGTTCTGCACGCTGGCGTTCGTGAGCTCCGCGCCCCCGTGGCAGTTGGCGCACTTGCCCTTGTCGGTGAAGATGTTCAGGCCCTGCTGCTCCAGCGGGCTCAGCGCGCCGGTCTGACCGTCGAAGAACTTGTCGAACCGCGTGTCGTCCGCGACGAGGGTGGCTTCGTAGAGCTGGACCGCAAGCCCCCAGAAGAGCGAGAAGTTGGCTTCCATCTGCGTGAACGTCTCGCCCCCGATCGTGACGGTGCCGCCGTTCCACCACTGCGGCTGGAACGCTTTCCTCACCAGGTCCGGGTACGTAGTCGTCAGCCCGCGTGAGCCGGGAGTCCCGGAGCCCCGCGCGAGGAGGCCCAGCTCGCTGTCGTTGGGATCCACGAACTGCTTGGCGAGCGGGGTCAAGGACAGCAGCTTCTTGCCGACCTTCGGCCACACCCGCCCCGCGCACGACATCTCGAACCCCGAGAGCGGCGGTCCGACAGCCTGGGACGCGAGGCTGGCCGGCTGGATCTCGACCTTCACCAGCTCGAGCTGACCGCTCGCGTTCAGCCTCCAGACACGCGCGGTGGGATCGACCTCGCCGAAGGGGCTGACGCCGTTGAAGATGTGGTCGGCGCGCCCGTCCCAGAAGTTGTCGAAGTTGAAGACGGCGTTCACCATCGTGGGCGTGTTCCGCGGCTCGACCCGCCGGACGTTGATGCCGTGCACCTGAAACACCGGATCGGCCACGCGATCGCAGTCGTCTACGGCGCTGCCGCGGGTCACGCGCTTGAACGACGTGTTGAAGACTCCCTGCGAGGACGCGACGTCGTTGGCGTCACGGACAATCGGCGAGCCGGCAACGTTCTCGTCCTCATGCTTGGTGAACGGGAAGTCTTTGGGCTCCAGCGTGTAGTTCGGCCCGCCGATCTGGAACGTCGTGTCCCCGGAGAGCAGGCCGGGGCTGAGCTGGTTCTTGCGCCGGTTGTCCGCGCCCGCATGGAAGTGGCACGACGCACACGCCTGCACGCCGTCGCTGCCGGCCTGCATGTCCCAGAACAACGCCTTGCCGAGGCGGATCGCCGTCGGCTTGTCGCGGACGAACTCAGCGAGATTGGCGGGTTCCGGAACCGGCACCGTCTTCAGCGACGCCAGCGGCGTCGGCGGATCGGGGGGCGGCGCCTGGGCCCAGACGGCCGCGACGCCGAAGCACAGCGCCGCCGCCATCGCCGTGGTCAGGATTCGCCCTCGTCGTCGCACCCGCGTTACCCCCTTCCGCCCATCTCAGCTCGCCCTTGGCGCGAGCCGGCGGCGGTTCATAACAGACGTCGGTAACGACGGCGGTCACGAAAGTCACGGGATGGGCATCGTCGCGGAACGCGATTGATACGTCGCCGGAAAGTGCCGCGGTCGGCTAGCGGGCGATTCCGAGGCTGTAGCCGCGACCTCGATGACTCCGGATCGTGACCGGGCTCCCGCCTGGGTCACTGAGCTTCCCTCGCAGGCGCCGGATGCACATCTTGATCGCCGACCGTCCAATGTACTGCGTACACCACACGCGCTCGGCCAGGACCTCGTGGGGGATGATCCTTCCTTCGTTGCGTACGAGGTACGAGAGCAGGTTCCACTCCATCGACGTGAGCTCGACCTCGTGAGCATTGACGAAGACGCGGCGGCCCGCGAGGTCGATGTGCAGGCCCGTGCCGGTCACGATCCCGCCGTTCTGCCGAACCCGCGGCATGTGCGAGCGCCGCAAGAGGGCGTTGATTCGAGCCAGGAGCTCGGTATGCGAGAACGGCTTGACGATGTAGTCGTCGGCGCCCAGCTCTAGGCCCTTGACCTTGCTCATCTCGTCGCCTCTGACGGTGACGATCGCCACCGGCACGTCCGAGTGCGCACGGATTTCCCGCAGCACGTCGAAGCCCTCCATGTCCGGAAGACCAACATCCAGAATGACGATGTCGGGGGCCTCGGTCAGGGCCAGCCGTATGCCTTCCTCGCCCTGGCTCGTCGAGTTGACGGCGATGTGCGGCCAGCGGAGCGAGACGCAGAGAGTGATGCTCTCGACGATCTCAGGAGCGTCCTCGACGAGGAGTGCGTTCAGGTCCCTTCTCCTTTGCCGATGCCCGCCGTTCAAGGGGCAACTTGACCCGGAAGAGCGTCCTGGTCCTTTTCCCACTTTCAACCGAGATTATTCCTCCGTGCGCCTCGACGATCTGACGGCACAGCATGAGGCCGAGGCCGAGCCCTGAGACGTCGTGTCGTAGGTCGTGCCCGCGGAAGTACGGCTGGAAGAGCCGCAGCTGGTCCCAGGGAGGGATGCCCGGCCCGTTGTCTTCGACCTCGATCTCGAGAGCCCCGTCGGGTGCGCCCGCCCGCACCTCGATGCGTCCGCCGTCCGAGCCGTACTTGACCGCGTTGCGCACGAGATTGGCGACGACCTGCTCGAGTCGGTCGGGATCCCCTTCGATCCGCGGAAGCGCGTCGGCAACGCTCACCTCGAGCTCCATCGCCGCTCGGATGACTTCAGGCTCCAGCCGCTGACACACCTCGGACAAGAAGCCCGACGGCTCGAGCCGGACAAGGTCGAGCGTGACGGTCCCGGCCTGGAAGGCGACGACATCGACGAGGTCGTCCGCGCGCGCCTTCATCGTCGTTGCCGCGAACAGGACGTTCGCGAGGAGCTTGCCCTCCGGGCTGGAGGCGTCGGGCCTGAGGACTTCCTCGAGCATCCCCGCCGAGGCGAGGATCGACGTCAAGGGGGTGACGAGCTCGTGGCAGACGACCGAGGCGAAGAGGACAGTGCGCTGCATCATTTCGGTCGCCTCCCGAAATCCTCGGTGGGTGATCTCGAAGGGCGACAGCGCTTCGCGCAGAAACGTCTGTGCGACAGTCAGGGCCTGCGTCGCGGTCAGGCCTCTGTCGTCTCCGAGCAGCCGGGACAAGGCTCGGTGGTGGAGCTCCACCAGGTCGAGGACGCCGAGCTCCTCGGCCAGCGCGCGGCGTCCGAGCTCGTAGGCGTGCACGAGCTTGTCTTCGCCGGCGTCTGAGAGATGGTCGCGAAGAGCGCCGGTGTATTCCTCCAGGAGACCGGCTTCTTCCATCTGCCTTCAGTGCTCGATCACCAGCGGTCTGGCCTGCACCACTTCACCGCCGCGACGGTGGTGCCCTCGCCGGGCTTGGACGTAAGGTCGAACTCATCCATCAGCCGCCGAGCTCCGCCCAGGCCCAGCCCCAGCCCCCGCGAAGTCGAGTAGCCGTCCTGCATCGCCTGCCGTATGTCGTCGATCCCCGGCCCGTCGTCGCGCGCAAGCACAGCGACGCCGCGCTTCGGCCCTTCGAAGACTCCCGTGAGGACGATCTCACCCGCTCCCGCGTAGAGGAAGATGTTGCGAGCGAGCTCCGAGATTGCCGTGACGACATGGGTGGACTCCGTCGCGTTGAAGCCCAGCTCGGCGGTGAACTTCCTCCCCTCCTGCCGGGCAACGACGATGTCTTCCTCCGATTGCACCGGAATCTCCGTGACCCGATGGAGCCACGTCTCTGCAGACTGCTGCTCCCGAGACGCGCCGGCGTCCTTCCCGCCCTCCTCGTCAACGATCTCACGCCGCAGACCCATGCCCGCACTCCCATGCTCGACCGGATGGCTACGGACGAGCGCCGCAGAAAAGGCCTACAAATCCTGCCAAATCGGCGGCCTTCCTGCTGGCGCGGAGGGCAGCCGCCGCCGACAGAGCGCCTGAGGGCCTGTTTACTTCGCGGTGACGGCTTTCGTGGCGGAGCCGCGCAGGCTGCTCCAGACGACGATCGTCTGCGGGTTCGTGGGCCAGCTGAACTGACCCGAGTACCTCCCGCCGCCGTTGTTGCTCAGCGTGCCGATCAGCGCGTCGGTCGACGATACGTAGGCCTTCAGCGTCGCGCTCGAGCTCGTGCTCGTCGCCTCGAGGCGGAGGGACTTGCTCGAGACGGTGTACTCCGCGCGCGTGATCGAGACGCTGTCTGTTCCCGGGGGCGGACTGCCCGAGCCAGGGTTCACGTTGATCGTCTGCGACCTCGTGATCCCTCCGGCGGACGCCGAGATGATCGACCAGTGCCCCTGGCAGCAGACGACCTTGGTCGTGACGGTGAAGGTCGCGCTCGCCGCTCCGGCCGGCACGGTGATGCTCGCTGGGACGGTCGCGACCGTTGTGTCGTGGCTCGAGAGCGCGACGGCGACACCGCCGGCCGGCGCGGGGCTGGTTAGGGTGATCGTGCCCGTGGACGGCGTGCCTCCCGTGACCGTGGCCGGGTTCAGGCTCAGGTCGGCGAGCGCACCCGGCGGCAGGAGTTGCAGGGTCTGCCGCAGCGTCATGCTCCGGCTCGCCAGGATCGTGACGTCGGTCGCCTTCGTTACCGGCTGCGTCGTGATCGAGAACGTCGCGCTGGTCAGTCCCTGCGGGATCGTCACGCTCGGCGGGACCGCGGCGAGCGCGGGATCGGTGCTGCCGAGCATGACGACGATGCCCCCCGCCGTTGCGGGGAACTGGATCGAGACCGTTCCCTGTACGACGCCGCCCGGGCTCGGCGTCGACGTGCTCACGGTGAAGCCGTTGAGCTCGAGCGCCGGCGTCTCCGGATAGATGAAGAGGATGTCGCCGGCGGTGACGCCGCCGTACTCGCCTGAGATCATCACGGACGCCGCGTTCACCGTCGTCTGTCCCGGGGTGACCGTGAACGTGGCGCTCGTGCTGCCGGCGGGCACCGTGACGGTGGGCGGCACGATCAAGCGATCTGGGTAGTTCGCGGCCAGTGGCACCACCGCGCCGCCGGCCGGGGCGCCGCCGTTGAGCGTGACCGTGCCCTGGACCGCGGGACCACCGGTGTACGCGATGTCCTGGTTGAGGTCGACGCCGGCGAGCGCGGTCCCGGCGCCGGGCGGAGGCGGCGATGTCGAAGGAGGCGGCGGCGTCGCCGGCGAGCCGCTCCTGAGCTCGAAGCTCCAGACCGTCGACCAGGCGCCCACGCTGATCTCGTTGGCGCTCCGCACGCGCCACCAGTAGCGCTGCTGGTTGTTCAACGTGAGCGTGGCCCACGGCTGCGTGAGGTACGTCGCCCAGACGCTGCTGCCGCTCGTGAAGTCGCTGCGGGTGTCGACCTGGAGCTGGTAGTACCTCGCCCCGACCGAGTTCCAGACGAACGTGACGCTGCCCGGTGCGAACGACCCGCCGTTGGCAGGTCGCACGAGGGTCGGGGTGGTGAGCGGCGGGTCGACGACGTTGATCGTGCGCACCGCCGACCACGGGCCGAGATTCCCGGCGCGGTCGAGCGCTTGTACCCGCCAGTAGAAGGTACCGGTGTGCGAGACGGAGAACCCCTGCACGAGCACGGACGTCGGTAGCCACGGCTCGAACCAGCCCCGCAGCTCGGCGTTGAAGTCGTTCGTGAACGTCGGGTTCGGACTGCCCTGGAGGTGGTAGGCGGCAATCCCGGACGGATCTGCGACGTCGGCCCAGTCGAGCGTCACGTTCGAGGTCGGGACGAAGTACGTGCTGCCGTCCGCCGGGCCGCGCAGCTCGGGAGCCGGTGGAGGCGTCGTGTCGGCCGCCGCCGGCGCCTCGAGCGTCAGCCGCGCGACGAAGACGTCTTCCGCGAGCGTGCCCGGAGCCGAGCGGTCGCTCGGCTTGCCGTCGGCGGCGTAGACGGTGTCGAGGGCACCCGCCGTGACCGGGAAGTCCGTCGCGTTCGTCAGCCCGGCGATCACGACCGATGTGCCGCCGGCGGAGACGACGTTTCCGGCCCAGTCGCCGTTGGAGCCGCCGAGGAGCGTCGAGTAGAGCACCCTGCTGCCGTCCGCGCTGATGCGGGCCACGTACGCGTCGGCCTTGCCGAGGCCGCGCTCCCCCGGGATCCGGTCGTACGCGCGCTCCGTGGTCGGCGGATTGTTCGCCGCGGTGCCGCCGACGATGATCGCGGCCCCCGTCGAGTCGACGACGACGTCGTCCGCAGTCTGGTTTCCAGGTGCGCCGTAGAACGTCGACCACTGCAGCGAGCCGCCGCCCGCGGTTGGGAAGCTGAAGCGGGCAACGAAACCCATCGTCGTATCGACCGGCGCGAAGTGCGTTCGCAGCAGCACGCCGAGCGTCGTCGGGAAGTCGCCGGAGCGCGTGAACCCGGACACCGTGACGAGCGAGGGGTTCGCCGGATCGACGGCGATTCCATCCCCCGCCTCGACGTACTGCGCGCCGCCGAGGAACGTCGAGTACTTGAGATCGGCGGCGCCGGCGCCCTCGAGCTTCAGGCGCGTGACGAACGCGTCTCCGTACGCGTTGTACGACGGATCGAAGGCGTCCGCGGTCCACGGGAACGTCGTCGAGGACGTCTGCCCGGTCAGGGTCACGAACCCCTGGCCGTCGACGGCCATGTCGAACACGTCGTCCCCGGCCTCGCCGCCGAGGAACGTCGAGTACGTGAGCGTGCTCCCTGTCGGGTCGAGCCGGGAGACGAAGATGTCCTTGCTCGCCAGCGTGCGGTCATAGGCGCCGACCGTCGTCGGGAAGTCCGCGGCGGTGGTGAACCCTGCGACGATCACCCCGCCGGCCGCATCGAAGCCGGCCGCCCGCGCCTGCTCCCAGCCGGCGTTGGGCGAACCCGCGAGGTACGTGCCGAACAGCGGCCCACCTGCGGCGTCGAATTTGATCGCGTACGCGTCGTAATCGCCGCTGATGCCGTTCCCCGGCGTGCGGTCGTACGCGCCGGGCGTGGTCGGGAAGTCCAGCGAGTTCGTGTCGCCGACGACGACGGGCCGGTTCGCCGCGTCGAGCGCGACGTCGTTGACGGAGTGGTTGAAGGACCCGCCGAAGAACGTCGCGTACACCAGCGCGGTGCCGGTCGAGTTCACGCGCGCCACGTACGGCACCCAGCCGACCGGCGTCAGGTTCCCGTTCGTGTGCGGGAAGTCCGGGGAGGCGGTCTGACCCGCCAGCACGACGTCGCCGGTTCCGTCGGATGTCATGACGAGTCCTTCGACGGACTCGTCTCCCGCACCGCCGAGGTAGGTCGCCCAGTCGAGGCCCGGGTCGATCACGAGTGCGCGCGCCGGGTCGCGTGCCGGTACCTCGAGGCCGAAGCGCTGTGCCCCGAGGAGCCGGAAGCGGCTCGCGACCCGCCGCTTCGAGCCGCCGGGGAGAACCTCCCACGCCGCCGGCGCCGCCTGCCGCAAGGGACCGGCGCGCGTTCGGAGGAGGAGCGCACCGTCGTGCGCAATCCTCAGTCCTGTCGTCCCGGCGGCCCCGATCACGACCTGGTCGAGATCGGCCCCGGGCGCGAGTAGGACGTCGTACTCGAGCCGCCCCAGGTCCTCGCGGACGCGCACGTCGACGCCGTCGTAGAGACCACGGTAGAGCAGGCTCCCGTACGAAGGGACGTTCGACCGCCAGCGCTTGGGGTCGTTCCCGAAGACGAAGTTGTAGCGGCCGCTTCGCCTGCGTTCCCCGGCGATCGTCGCAGCGCTCGAGGCGCCTTCGAAGGTCAGTGAGACGGGTGTCCGCTGAGCCGCGCTGACGTAGAGCTTGATCCCACCGCGTTCGAACGTGGCAGTGCGGGCGCCTTGGTGCGCGACGAACCTCGTGCTCGCAGGCCACTGTCCGCGGTTCGCGACGAAGTCGAGCGGGAGGTCACTACGACCGGGGGCCGCTACGGCAGCGCCCGGTTCGTGTGAACCAGGGCGTGGCGCGGGCGCCAGGGCGAGCAGCCCAGTCAGGACGAGGAAGGCTCCCGCCGCAAAGGAGCTCCGTACCGACGGCACGTTCCGGAGCATTTGGCGCTTTCGACGAGTGCTACGGCTACGACGCCAGAGTGGATCTCGCCGATCGGGGCGAAACGAAACAAGGCCCCGGTCGGGGCCTCGTTCCGCGCCTGCTGCGCAGGCTCAGCCCATGTGGAGAGGCACCTCGAACATCTCAACGGAGGTTCGACGGCCCATTGCGCCCCCCGCCGACGGCGACATCGCGTTCATCGTCTCATCGCCCTTGCGAAGGTCGTCCTCCGTCTCGAACAGCATGACGGCCATGACCTTGCCGCCGTCGCGGTCGACCAGCATCAGGAACTCCTTCGCGGGAATTCCCTCAGTCGGCCCTTCGGCCGACTGCCGGCGCATCTCGTCGATCTCGTCGTCGAGCTTGCTCTGATCGGCGAGCTCGAACGTTGCCACACGCGCGTGCACGAAGCCCTCCTTCGTCGCTTGAGGGCGACTCTATGCCTCTGTCACACGACGGCCAAGCCGCGCGCCTTTCGCGATGCGGCCGTCTGGCGCCTCTGCGCCGAGAGCTCGAGCTTGCGGAGGCGGACGTGGGACGGCGTCACCTCGACGCACTCGTCCTCCCGGATGAACTCGAGCGCCTGCTCGAGTGAGAGCGGCCGTGGCGGGATCAGGCGGACGAGCTCGTCCGCGGTCGACGAGCGCATGTTCGTCAGCTTCTTCTCCTTCGTCGCGTTCACGTCCAGGTCCTCGGCCCGCGCGTTCTCTCCGACGATCATCCCCTCGTACACCTCGGTGCCCGGCGCGATGAAGAGCTGGCCCCGCTCCTGCAGGTTGAGCAGCGCGAACGACGTTGCAGGGCCGCAGCGATCGGCGACGAGGCTTCCCGTCGGGCGCGTGCGCAGCTCGCCGTGCCAGGGCTCGTAGCCCTCGAAGACGTGGTGAAGGATGCCGGTGCCGCGCGTCTCGGTCAGGAACTCCGTCCGGAAGCCGATCAGGCCGCGCGCCGGCAGGAGGTACTCCATCCGGACCCAGCCCGTGCCGTGATTGACCATCTGCTCCATCCGCGCCTTGCGCAGCGCGAGCAGCTGCGTGATCACGCCGACGTACTCCTCCGGTGCGTCGATCGCGAGCCGCTCGACCGGTTCGTGGACCTTCCCGTTCACCTCGCGCGTCACGACCTGCGGTTTGCCGACCGTCAGCTCGAAGCCTTCGCGCCGCATCAGCTCGACGAGCACCGCGAGCTGGAGCTCGCCGCGGCCCTGCACCTCCCACGCGTCGGGCCGCTCAGTGGGGAGCACGCGCAGCGAGACGTTGCCGATCAGCTCCTGGTCGAGGCGCGCCTTGACCAAGCTCGCGGTGAGCTTGTCGCCGTCCCGACCGGCGAGCGGCGATGCGTTCGTTCCGATCGTCATCGAGAGGCTCGGCTCGTCGACGCCGATCACGGGCAGCGGACGCGGATCGTCCGGATCGGCAAGCGTCTCGCCGATCGTGACCTCGGGGATGCCCGCGACCGCGATCAGCTCGCCAGGCCCCGCCTCGTCGGCCTCCACGCGGTCGAGCGCCTCAGTCACGTAGAGCTCCGTGACCTTTGCGCGCTCGATCCGCCCGTCGGCCCGGCACCAGGCGACCTGCTGCCCCTTCCGGATCGTCCCCTCGCGCACGCGGCAGAGCGCGAGCCGGCCGACGTACGGCGACGCGTCGAGGTTCGTCACGTGGGCCTGCAGCGGGTGGCCCTCCTCGTAGAGCGGCGGCGGGATGCGCTCGAGCAGCGTCTCGAAGAGCGGCCGCAGGTCGTCGGCGAGCGCGTCGGCCTTGAGCCCGGCCTGCCCCGCGCGCGCGTTCGCGTAGACGATAGGGAACTCGATCTGGCTCTCGTCGGCGTCGAGATCGAGAAAGAGCTCGTAGACCTCGTTCACGACTTCCTCGAGCCGCGCGTCCGGCCGGTCGACCTTGTTGACGACGAGGATCAGCGGCAGGCGCGCCTCGAGCGCCTTGCGCAGGACGAAGCGCGTTTGCGGCAGCGGCCCCTCGCTCGCGTCGACGAGCAGCAGCACGCCGTCGACCATCGTCAGGGCGCGCTCGACCTCGCCGCCGAAATCTGCGTGGCCGGGCGTGTCGACGATGTTCACCTTCAGCCCGCCGTAGCGGACGGCGGTGTTCCGGGCCAGGATCGTGATCCCCTTCTCGCGCTCGAGGTCCATCGAGTCCAGCACCCGCTCGGCGACCTCCTGGTTCTCCCGGAACGACCCGGACTGCCAGAGCATCGCGTCGACCAGGGTCGTTTTCCCGTGGTCGACGTGGGCGACGATGGCGATGTTGCGGATGTCCTCCCGGAGCGGCATCCGAGGAGGGTAGCGGCTGTTTGCTGGCATTCCGGCTGCCGGCAGCGGCGAGCGCGTCGGCGGCCGCGGCTGAACGCGCGTCCGCTACCGCCTCGACCGCGCTTACGTCGCGAGCCGGAGTGACGGCTTCCGCTCGCTGCTCACCGAGCAGTTGACGACGGCCGATCTGCTGGAAGCGCTGCCGGTCGCCTCGGCGTCGAAGCTTCGATGTCGGCGAACAGAAACGTGATCATGCGACCTTCGACCGGACCGGTCGAGCGCAAGTAAGGGTCGCATCGACGTTTCGAAGGGCGTACTCTGGACGAGAACACCTTGGACCACTTCGTCAAGGGAGATCGCATGACAGAAGGACCAGGTTGGACAAGCGAGTCGCGCGAGGAGAGAACCAGCTCCATGGAGTCGCCCGGAACAACGTGGGGCACCCCTCAACCGACAATGCCGGAGCCCGCCGAGGAAGAGAGCGGCGCAATGCCGGGCGCCACCCGGCGGCCGGCCACACGCCGTAGAGCACCCGCGGCGAGGAAGACCGGGACCCGCGCGCCGGCTCGCCGTAAGACGTCCGCGCGCAAGACGGCCGGCCGCAAGACGACCGCACGCCGCAAGGCCGCCGCGCGCAAGACGACGGCCCGCCGCAAGACGACCGCACGCCGCAAGACCGCCGCGCGCAAGACCACGGCCCGCAAGACCACCGCGCGCCGCAAGACGACCGCGC
>DASYUZ010000148.1:0-4385 GCA_036000665.1 Gaiellaceae bacterium | reverse complement strand
CCTCGCAGAGGGGCGCTTCGAGAAGATCGGCCGCAACCAGAACGTCGTCGTCGACCGCCTCGAGACGCTCGGCCCGCTCGCGCGCCGAATCTCGGGCGAGGACGCCGTGCGTGACTCACTCCCGAACGCGCACCACTTCGGGCACCGCTAGATGGTTGATGCCATGAGATCGCCGGCTCCGGGGCGCGAGCTGGCTGCTCTGGGGCGCGGCGGCAGGACGTCGCCGATGCTGGTGGCATCGGTGGCGGCCTGACGCCGTGAAGCGTCCGGAGCCGGGGCGGCGACGCCTCCGGCGGCGGCGCGTCGGATCCGGGCGCGGCCCAGACACGCCAGATCGCGCAGCCGGACGCGCGAGATCGTGGCATCAACCATCTAACTCTCTTCCTCCTCCTCTTCGTCCTCGAGTTCGAGCGCGAACTGCGGGAACCGCCGCAGGACGCCGAAGTTGAACGCGACCGCGTACTCCTCCGCCGCGTTTTCGTCGAGTGTCACGGCGTAATTGTCGCGCAGCTCGATCAGGATCTCGGTCCCTTCGAGCAGCACGTCCTGCAGATCGCCGTAGCGCTCCTCGGCCTCGCCGCGGCCGGCCGCGCGGTAGTCGTCCTCCGCATCGGAGACGCGCTGGAGCAGCTCGGCGTTGTCCTGCTCGAACAGGTCGAGCTGGCGATCGACCAGGTCGCCAAAGCGGCGCTTGAAGATCACGTCAGCTCCCGGTACAGGTCGAGGTGAGCCTGCGCGGCGGCCTCCCACGTGAGCGTCTCGCGGGCGCGGCGCGCTCCCTCGCGAGCGCGCGCCAGCGCCTCGGCGTCGTCGAGCAGCTCGCGTGCGGCCTCCGTCAGCGCGTCGACGTCGCCCGGCGGCACGGCTCGCCCGGCGCCGAAGCGCTTCACCGGCTCGGCGATCCCGCCGACGTCGTAACAGACCGCCGGCACGCCGGCGCCGAGCGCCTTCGCGAGTGCAGCGCTCTGGTCGAGCTCCGGCCGGTAGGGGAAGAGCGCGACCGTTCCCTCACCGAGCGCGCGCTCGACCTCGTGCTCCGGCAGGTAACCGAGGCGCCACTCGACGCGCTCGACGCCGTCCCGTTCGATCGGCTGCGCGGGATCTCCCGCGACCAGCAGCCGGGCGTCGCCGATCCGGCGCACGACCTCGAGCGCGTCGTCCAGACCCTTGTACGGCCGGATGATCCCGAAGAAGAGGAGCGTGCGGCCGTCGTCGCGGCGCTCGACGTCGCTCGGCGAGACGGGCAGCGGGATCACCAGCGCGTCGACGCCGAGGTCGGCCAGGGCCTCGCGACCCCGCTCGCTGTGCACGACGACGCGATCGAAGCGGCGCAGCAGCCGGCGCCAGAGCGCGACCTTCGAGGCCGTCCGCCGCGGCAGAAGGTCGTGCGCGGTGAAGACCGAGGGCGCGTGCAGGCGAAGCAGCCGCTCGTCGAGCTGCGGTGCAGCGAGCCACTGCACGTGCACGACGTCCGCCGGACGCCGCGCCAGCCGAAGCATCCCGAGTGGGTGCTCGAGGGCCTTGACCGGGATCCGGAGGCGCGAGCGCATGAAGAGCCGAGAGCTGAGCGGATAGAAGAGCTCGCTGCGCCGGTATCCGTCCGGCGCCGGGGCACGGCCGAAGCGGAAGCGCGAAGTGACGAGCTCGACCTCCACCCCCGCACCTGCGAGGGCGCTCGCGAGCTCGTGATCGTAATAAGGCGTGTAGGCGGGTGGGTCCGCGAGAACGACGCGCATGATCAATACGCTAGTGCGCCGTGCTCGTGCGGAGCTGGAACCTCTTCCACGGCAACACGCTTCCGCCGGGCCGGCGGCGCTACGTCGAGCAGATGGTCCGCCGGATCTGCGCAGACGATCCGCTCATCGTCTGTCTCCAGGAGGTGCCGCCGTTCGCGCTGCCGCACCTCGAGCGGTGGGGCGGCCGGCCGTCCGTCGGCGACATCGCCATGCGGCCGCGGATCCCCGGCCTGCTCGGCGTCAAGCTCACCGACCTGCACTCGGGCTTCATCCGCTCCGGCGTCGAGGGGCAGGCCAACGCGATGCTCCTAGGCCACGGAATCGAGCTCCTGCAGCACGAGATCCTCGTGCTCAACCCGCGCAGCTTCCGCCGCCGCGAGGCAGACCGGCTGAGCCTCGACTGGCGTGCGCGGCTCGCGTGGGCGCTCGAGCGGCGCATTTGCCAGGCCCTGCGGCTGCGCCTCGCCGACGGCCAGGTCCTGCTGGCCGCGAACGTGCACGCAACGAGCTACCTGGACAAACGCGTCCCCGACGCGGAGCTGCTGCGCGCCGCGACCTTCGTCGACGCGCTCGCCCACCCCGGCGAGCCGGTGATCCTGGGCGGCGACTTCAACGTTACGACGGTGTCCTCGCCGACGCTGCGAGCGCTCAGCGGTCCGGAATGGCGGTTCTCGCAGGCAGGTCCGGGGCTCGATCACGTGCTCGTTCGCGGCTTACGGGTGGTGGAGGGCGAGCGGCACTGGCCCGACGAGCGGCGACGGCAAGGGACGGTGCTCCTGTCCGATCATGCGCCCGTGGAGGTGATCGTCGAGTGACCTTCGAGGAGGCCCGCGCGCAGTTCCCGGTCTTCGAGCGTTTCGCGTACCTGAACGCCGGAACGTTCGGGCCACTGGCGCAAAGTGTCGCCGACGCGATCGCGGCTGAGCAACGCCGGGCGCTCGCGGAAGGCCGCATGAACACGCAGGTGTTCGGCCGCTGGGTCGAGCTGCGCGAGGCAGTCCGGAACGCGCTCGCGGCGACGATCCGCGTCGCACCCGACCGGCTTGCACTCACCAGCTCGACAACGGAGGCCTGCAACGTCGTGCTGCTCGGGCTCGGCATCGAACCGGGTGACGAGATCGTCACGACCGACTCCGAGCATCCCGGGCTGATGCTGCCGCTGATCGCGAGCGGCGCCAAGCTCGAGATCACGCCGGTGCGCGAGCTCGATCCGGCCGACATGCTCGAGGCGCTCGTTGCCCGCGTGACGCCGCGCACGAGACTGATCGCGCTCTCGGACGTGACCTGGGTGACGGGGACCGTGCTCCCTTGGCGCGAAGCGCGCGACGCGACAGGCGTGCCGGTCCTCGTCGACGGCGCGCAGTCCGTCGGCGCGATCCCCGTCGACGCAGCCGCCGCGGACTTCTACACCGTGTCCGCGCAGAAGTGGCTCTGCGGCCCCGATCTGACCGGCGCACTTGCGGTGGCCGATCCCGATCGTCTCCGGCTGGCCATGCCGAGCACGCTTTCGCAGAAGAAGCTCGACCTGGCGCTCGGCACCTTCGAGCCGCGCGCGGGCGCGGACCGATTCGACACCTCGTTCACGCCGCTCGGGAGCCTCGAGGGCCTCGCAGAAGCGCTGCAGATTCATCCCGAGTGGCGCTATGAACGTGCGCGGGAGGCGAGCGACCGGTGCCGCGAGCTGCTCGCAGAACGTTTCGAGGTCGTCACGCCGCCAAAGCACGGAACGCTCGTGTCGATCCGAGTGGGCGACCCCGCGGCCCGCTCGAAGGAGCTCTACGAACGCGGCGTGATCGTGCGCGACATCCCCGGCACCGACCTCCTGCGCGTCTCGTGCGGCTGGTGGACGAGCGACGACGACCTCGAGCGCCTAACCCGACTCTGACACGAGCTGAACCCCTGAGCCACGCAATCAGGGACCCCAGACCGTTGAAGCGGAGCCCACCGGGCAGCGGCGCCTCGACATGTCCCTCCGACTCCGCGCCCTCCGGGAACTCGAGCCCGAGCCGGCTGTAGAAGGCGACCGCGCGCCGCATGTCCGAAGACCACGACGCCGAGGGCTTCGAAGCGGGCGCTCACGCCGCATCCGCCGCGGTACGCAGCCCGAGCTCCGGCGCGATCGGGCGCATCGCGTCGATCACGAAGCGGATGTGCTCGTCGAGGTCGACGCCGAGCTCCTCGGCCCCCTTGTAGACGTCGTCGCGATTGACGCCCGAGGCGAAGGAGGGTTGCTTCAGCTTCTTCCGGACCGACTTCGGCTCCAAGGTGTCGATCCCGTCGGGTCGAACGAGACCGCACGCATGGATGAACCCCGACAGCTCGTCGCAGGCGAAGAGCGTCCTCTTCAAGGTCGTGTCGCGAGGCAGGGAGAGGTGCTCCGCGTGCGAGAGGACGGTCTCGACGAGCTCCTCCGGAAACCCTCGCTCGCGCAGGATCGGCGCGCCGTCTTGCGGATGCTTATCGAGCGTCGGGTGGATCTCGTAGTCGAAGTCGTGCAGGAGCGCAGCGGCGCGCCAGAATTCCTCGTCCTCGCCGAACTTCCGGGCGTAGGCTCCGACCGACGCCTCGACGGCGAGCGCGTGCCGCCGCAGCGCCTCGCTCTTCGTGTATTCGGTCAGCGTCTCCCAGGCGCGCTCGCGCGTCACGTCC
>DASYUZ010000147.1:0-8947 GCA_036000665.1 Gaiellaceae bacterium | reverse complement strand
GATCCGACGAAGCAGACGCTGCAGCCGGTTCCGTACGTCGGCGTGCAGTTCGTCGGCATCCCCGAGTTCCAGAACATCGGGACGCTCGTGACCCAGAACCTCGCGGGGGCTGTGGCCGGCAGGACGAGCGTCGATTCGGCGTTGCAGATCTCGCAGCAGCAAGTGACTCGAATCATGAAGCAGGCGGGCTACATCAAGTGAGGTCCTCCTCCGGATGAGGGCGGGCGGTTGCGTCCGCTCTCATCCCCCAGGAGAATCGCCGTTCACATCTGCCCATGACCACACCGTCTCCAACATTGGCTTCGCCCGTGACCGAACTGCGCTCCGAGCGCTGGGCCTTCCTGCGCTCGCCGCGCCTGGCCAGCATCGCGCTCCTCGCGCCCGCGCTCGTCTATCTCGCCGTGATGACGCAGGCGCCGTTCCTGCTCACCCTCTGGTACAGCTTCCACAACTGGATCCTCACCTCACCCGAGCTCGGTCACCGCTGGATCGGCCTCGAGAACTTCCGCTACACGGTGACCGAGGATCCGATCTTCCGCTCGGCGATCCTCAACACGCTCGAGATCACCGCCGCGATCGTCGGCGGCTCTCTGATCCTCGGGCTCTGTTTCGCGCTCCTCCTGAACCGTTCGTTCCCCCTGCGCGGCGTCGCCAGAGCGCTGCTGATCGCGCCCTTCTTCGTGATGCCGACGGTGAACGCGGTCGTGCAGAAGAACCTCTTCCTGAACCCGATCTTCGGCCTCGTCAACTGGGTGGCGACGTCGCTCGGCTTCAACCGGGTCGACTGGCTGGCCGTGCATCCGAAGACCGCCATCATCTCGATGGCCGTCTGGCAGTGGGCGCCGTTCATGATGCTGATCCTGCTCGCCGGGCTGCAGGGAATCTCGGACGAGGTCCGCGAGGCAGCGCGAATCGACGGCGCCGGGCCGTTTATGGAGTTCCGTCGAATCACCGTGCCGCTGCTCGGCCCGTATTTCGAGCTGGCGGTGCTCTTGGGGATGATCTACATCCTCCAGCTCTTCGGGGAGATCTTCGTCGCCACGCAGGGCGGGCCCGGAACGGCGACGACGACGGTGCCGTACTACGTCTACCAGACGATCTCGCAGGCGAACGACGTCGGCACCTCCTCGGCGCAGGGCGTGCTGGCGATCATCTTCAGCTCGATCATCGCGGCGCTCCTGCTCAGGCTGCTCACCCGGACGTTCAGACGGGGGCTGACGTCGTGAGCGTTCTGGAGAGACGAGTGCCGCTGCAGATCAGAGCGCGGTTCAACCCGGCGGCGATCGGCCTGAACGTCCTCACCTACGCGATTGCCCTGTTCGTCTTCTTCCCGATTCTCTGGACGGTCCTGACGGGGTTCAAGAGCGAGGCGGCTGCCGCCGAGATCCCGCCGGTCCTCTTCTTCCACGCGACCCTCGACAACTACCAGACCGTCTTCGACGCGAACTATCTGAGCTTCTTCAAGAACACCGTGGTGTTCGCCACCGGATCGACACTGCTGGCGATGCTCATCGGTCTACCTGCCGCCTACAGCCTCGCGTTTTATCCCTCCAGGCACAGCCCGAAGGTGCTCTCCTGGGTGCTCTCCACAAAGATGCTCCCTGCAGTCGGGGCGCTGATCCCCTTGATCGTCATCTACAAGAAGGTCGGACTCTTCGACAGCCGCATCGGGATGATCCTGCTCTACGCGGCGCTCAACCTGCCGCTCGTGATCTGGATGATGCGTTCGTTCTTCGCCGACCTGCCGCGCGAGATTCTCGAGGCGGCGATCGTCGACGGTGCCCGCTTCCATCAGATCATGACCCGCATCGTTATTCCGCTCTCAGCGCCGGGTCTGGCGGCGACGGCGCTTCTTTCGCTCATCTTCAGCTGGAACGAGTTCTTGCTCGCCGTGAACCTGACGAGCGCGAACAGCGGCACGCTGCCCGTGTTCATCTCGGGCTTCATGACGAGCGAGGGGCTGTTCTGGGCAAAGATGTCCGCAGCATCGACCCTCGCAGTCGCGCCGGTGATTCTGGCCGGCTGGCTCGCCCAGCGCTCGCTCGTCCGGGGACTCACCTTCGGAGCGGTCAAGTAAAGGCTGCCTACTACCAAGCGCGACGCGAGCTCGACGTGCGCGAGGCACCGGATCCCGAGCCGGGGCCGAACGAGGTCCTGGTCCGGGTCGCGGCGTGCGGGATCTGCGGGACCGACCAGCACATCTTCGACGGCGACTTCTTCCCGTCGTACCCGCTGATCGGCGGCCACGAGCTCGCCGGGGAAGTCGTCGCTCTCGGTCCGCAGAAGTTCGAGACGGTGCTCCGACCTGGAGATCGCGTCGCCGTCGATCCCACCATCTTCTGCGGCTCGTGCTTCTTCTGCCAGCGGGGCCAGGGAAACCACTGTCTGAACTGGAGCGCGATCGGCGTGACCCGCGACGGCGGCTTTGCCGAGTACGTCGTCGCTCCTACTGCGAACGTCTATCCGGTCGGCGACATGGACCTCGAGGTCGCGGCGTTCATCGAGCCGATCTCGTGCGTCGTCTACGGCCTCCACCGTCTCGGCATCCCGCTCGGAGCGAACGCCCTCATCTACGGGGCCGGGCCGATCGGCCTGCTCATGCTCCAGCTCGTCAGAAACGGCGGCGCGAGCACCGTGGCGGTCGCCGATCTCAAGCAGGACAAGCTCGACCTCGCGCAGTCGCTCGGGGCGCACGAGACGGTGCTCGCCGACTCCGGTGCCGACGACGCACTGCGTGAGCTCTCGCCGCTGGGCTTCGACGTCGTCATCGACTGCACCGGCGTGCCGGCGGTCGTCGAGCACATGTTCACGCACGTCCGAGACAACGGGAAGCTGCTCTTCTTCGGAGTCAATCCTCCCGATGCGCGCGTTGCGATCAGTCCCTACGACGTCTACCAGAAGGACCTCGAGATCTACGGCTCGTTCTCGCTTCGGTACACCTTCCACGACGCGCTCGCGCTGCTCCAGAGCGGCGTGGTCGACGTGAAGCCGCTGCTCTCCAACCGCTTCCCGATCGAGCGCTTTCCGGAGGCACTGGCGCTGGCCGGTTCCGGCGACGCGCTCAAGGTGCAGATTCAGCCGCAGTGAGCGCCAACCTCGTGGCGGCGCTGCACGGCCCCCGTGACGTCCGGCTCGAGACGCGTGCGCTGCCGGAGCTCGGCGAGCGAGACGTCCTCGTCGAAGTGCGCTCGGTGGGTGTCTGCGGGTCCGACGTGCACTACTACGAGCACGGCAGGATCGGCTCCTTCGTCGTCGAGAAGCCGCTCGTGCTCGGCCACGAGGTCTCCGGCGTCATCGTCGATCGCGGCGGGCGCGCCGCGAAGCATCCCGTCGGTCAACGCGTCGCGCTGGAGCCCGGCGTCCCCTGCGGCCGCTGCTCGGAGTGTCGCCACGGCCGCTACAACCTCTGCACCGACGTCCGCTTCTTCGCGACGCCGCCGATCGACGGCGCGTTCGCCCGCTACGTGGCGATCCACGAGGACTACGCGTTTGCGCTTCCTGACGAGCTTTCGGACGACGCAGGAGCGCTGCTCGAGCCACTCTCGGTCGGGATCTGGGCCTGCCAGAAGGGCGGTGTCGGCCTCGGCGATCGCGTGCTCGTTACCGGCGCCGGACCGATCGGCAACCTGGCAATGCAGGTCGCCCGCGCCGCGGGCGCGACGACGGTGGTGATCGCGGACCTCAATCGTGATCGGCTGGCACGCGCCGCCGAGCTGGGAGCGACCCGTACGATCGACGTGAGCGAGCGCGCCGTCGGGCCGGACGACGGGCCGTTCGACGTACTGCTCGAGTGCACCGGTTCGGAGACGCTCACCAGCGATGCGATGCGGACTCTTCGACCCGCCGGCACTGCGGTGCTCGTCGGGATGGGACCCGGGCTCGAAGCCCGGATCCCGACCGCGGATATGCAGGCGCGCGAGATCACGCTTGTCGGCACGTTCCGCTACGCGAACACCTACCGCGTGGCTATTGCGCTGGCCGAGGCGGGACGCGTCGACCTCGACGGGCTCGTCGACGCGCACTTCCCGCTCGAGGACGTCGACCGCGCCCTACGTGCGAGCCGCGAGAACCCGACGCTGTTGAAGGTCGTCGTGGACGTCTATGGGTCGTCTTCAGACAGCCCGGCGGCTCGGGCCTCGAGGTAGCGCCGCTCGGGGAGGCTGGTCGTGCGGCGTGCGGCCAACCGGTAGCCGGCTCGGGCGGCCTCGTGGTCGCCTGTCATCTCCAGCAGATGTGCGCGCACCGCGGCGAGGCGGTGATGCTCCGCCATCCGGTCATCGGCGTCGAGTGTCTCGAGCAGGTCCAGTCCGGCCTGCGGTCCTCGCACCATTGCCACTGCGACCGCGTGGTTGAGCGTGACCATGGGATTGGGTGAGATGCGCTCGAGCAGGTCGTACAGGGCAAGGATCTGCGGCCAGTCCGTGTCTTCCGCGCGTGCCGCTTCGGCGTGCACTGCGGCGATCGCCGCCTGCAGTTGATACGGGCCGATCGGTGCCCGCGCAAGTGCATCGGTGACGAGTGCGACGCCCTCCCGGATGAGGTCCCGATTCCACCGGCTTCGGTCCTGTTCGGTGAGCGGGACCAACGCGCCGTCGGGCCGAGTGCGCGCGGGGCGCCGGGCGTCGGTGAGCACCATCAGCGCGAGCAGTCCGGCGACCTCACCGTCCTCCGGCAACAGTCGGTGGACGGCGCGGGTCAACCGGATCGCCTCGCCCGTCAGCTCGCTCCGCTCCAGGTGGGGCCCGGAGGTCGCGGTGTAGCCCTCGTTGAAGATCAGGTACAGCACGTGCAGGACCACGCGCAGGCGGGCCGCGCGCTCATGCTCCGGCGGCATGCTGAACTGAACGCCGGTGTCCTTGATGCGCTGCTTCGCGCGGCTGATGCGCTGGGCCATCGTCGCCTCGGGAACGAGGAACGCGCGGGCGATCTGCGCGGTGGTCAGACCGCCGACCGCGCGCAGCGTCAGGGCGAGCTGGGAGGGCGGAGAGAGCTCAGGATGGCAGCACAGGAAGAGCAGGGTCAGCGTGTCGTCCTGGTCCGGAGGCTGCTCGTCGCCGGGTGCAGGCGCGAGCGACTCGTCGGGCGGAACCTGCGCGGCGGCCGCCTCCTCGCGGAGTCGGCGCGCCTGCTCGCTGCGCAGCTGGTCGGTCAAGCGCCGGGAGGCGACCGTGATCAGCCAGCCCTTCGGGCTCTCCGGCACGCCCTCGTCCGGCCACTGCACCGCAGCGGCCAGCAGCGCCTCCTGCACCGCGTCCTCGCACATGTCGAAGTGCCCGTAGCGGCGTACGAGCGCGCCGAGGACCTGTGGCGCGAGCTCGCGCAGCAGGTCCTCGACTCGGGCTCCGGGATGCGTGGTCACATCTCCGCGCCGGCTTCGTCCATGATCGGCCGGACTTCGACCGCCCAGAGCCGGGCGGCCGGGTCGCGGGCCGCGATCTCGGTCGCGCGCTCGATGTTCTCGCAGTCGAGCACGTAGTAGCCGGCGAGCTGCTCCTTGGCTTCCGCGAACGGCCCGTCGGTGATTGCGGGGACGCCGCCTCGCAGCCGCACGGTCTTGCTTGTCGATGGATCGGCGAGCGCGGACCCGCCGAGGAACTCACCAGAGTCGGTGAACTCTTTGATGAACGCGTCGGCCTCGGTCATCAGACGCTCGCGTTCCTCCTCGGGCAAGGACTCGAAGGCCCCGGGGTTGTTGAAGATCATTGCGACGAACTTCATGGCTTCACTCCTTCTTTCAGGAAGAACTCCTCCAGCTCGGCAGCGAGGACCTCAGGGGCGACGTCGTGGAACTCACCCTCCAGCGTGCGGTGTTGCGCATTGGGCCTCGAGCCCGGGCCACATGGGCGCGGTTCGCATCTGGGCAACGGCTTCGACGGGGAGTCCGACCGCCTTCGTGATGAAGAGCTCGACCGCGTCGCCTCGGCGACCCGCCGACGTGAGCTCGCTGAGCTGCGACCCGAGATCCGCCGGGGGTCGCGGACGGCTGTCGTCGACGATGAACGGCGGTTCGAACAGCGCGAGCCCCGTGATGGGGAGCCCGCGAGCCGCCGCCTCGAGGGCGAGCGCCGCACCGGAGGATTTTCCGTACACGGTCGCCGATCCACCGGCTTCGACAATGAGGGCCTCGAGGTCCTCGATCTCGCGGTCGACCGCGTACGGCGCGGTGTCCTCGCTCGAGCCGCGGCCGCGGCGGTCGTACGTGAACACGGTGAAGTGCCGTTCTAGCTGCTCAGCCAGCGGCGCATCCGACGACCGAACGGTGAACGCGCCGCCAACCAGGATGATCGGCGGTCCCTCACCCGAACGGTCGAACGCGATCGTGGTGCCGTCTCTCGAACGTGTCGTGTTCATGCGTCTCCTCTCGGTTAGACGTCCCTTCTGGACGCTTCTCATCGGAGACGTCGGAGCGGGCGGCCCGTTCTCGACATCGATGTCGAGAACGCGAAGCCTGCTCCGACCTCTGTCGTGAAACCGCTCTAGCGAACCAGGAAGGGGCTTAGGGACATGACGATTCAAGGGAAAACCGACAGCCGGAGGCGCTGGCTGGCGCTGATCGTGCTCTGCCTGGGCACGCTCATGAACGTCCTCGACACGACGATCGTCGGGGTCGCGCTGCCGTCGATCAGAGAGGACCTCGCGTTCACCGAGACGTCGCTCGCCTGGGTCGTGAATGCCTATCTGCTCACGTTCGGCGGCTTTCTCCTGCTCGGAGGCAGGCTCGGCGACCTCTTCGGCCACCGGCGGCTGTTCTTGACCGGGATCTCGCTCTTCACCCTGGCCTCGCTCGCCTGCGGCCTCGCCGGCTCGCAGGAGCTGCTCGTCGGGGCGCGCGCGGCGCAGGGCGTCGGCGGCGCGGTCATGTCGGCGACCGCGCTCTCGCTGATGATGAACCTGTTCACCGACGCGGACGAGCGGGCGAAGGCGATGGGCGTGTTCGGGTTCGTCGCCGCCGGCGGCGGAAGCATCGGCGTGCTCCTCGGCGGGGTCTTGACGGACGCGCTCGACTGGCACTGGATCTTCCTCGTCAACGTCCCGATCGGGATCGTCGTCTACGCCCTCTCGCTGAGGCTGGTGCCGGCTGCACGCCGCCCGGCCGCCGGCGCACGCCTCGACGTCGCCGGCGCGGTCACCGTGACGGCCTCGCTGATGCTCGCCGTCTACGCGATCGTGAACGGGAATCAGCAAGGCTGGACGTCCGGCCGGACGCTCGGCTTGCTCGCCGCCGCGGCGGCGCTGCTGGCGGTCTTCCTCGGCATCGAGGCTCGGGTTCGCTCACCGCTGATGCCGCTGGGCCTCTTCCGGCTCCGCAACGTTGCGACCGCGAACGTCGTCGGCGTCCTCTGGGCAGCCGCCATGTTCGCCTGGTTCTTCCTCACGGCGCTCTACCTGCAGCTGGTGCTCGGGTACAGCCCGCTGCAGGTCGGTCTCGCCTTCCTGCCGGCCAACCTGATCATGGCTGCGTTCTCCCTCGGCCTCTCCGCGAAGCTCGTGCTTCGGTTCGGCATCAGGACGCCGCTGGCATCGGGGCTGGTGCTGGCCGCCGTCGGACTCGCGCTCTTTGGGCGGGCGCCGGTTGACGGGACGTTCGCCGTGGACGTTCTGCCGAGCATGATCCTGCTCGGGTTCGGCGCCGGGATGGCGCTCAACCCGGTGCTGCTGGCGGCCATGAGCGACGTCGAGCCGAGCGAATCGGGCCTCGCCTCCGGGCTCGTCAACACCTCGTTCATGATGGGCGGCGCGCTGGGCCTCGCGATCCTCGCGAGCCTGGCCGCATCGCGCACGGACGGCCTGCGCGCGGCCGGCGACACGTCGCTCCTAGCGCTCAACGGCGGCTATCAGGCGGCCTTCTTCGTGGGCGCTCTCTCCGCGGGTGCAGCTGCGGTGATCGGCGCCGCGCTCCTCCGGACGAGCGCAGCGAACACGCAGACGGAGGTCGAGTGCGCGCTGGCGGAGGCTGCGTAGCGTGGTTCAGGCACGCCGCAGATAGGCATCCGAGCCGTCGAGCCAATCCTGTCGCGGCGGGCAGAAGATGTCCACGTCGAGCGTGGTCTCCAGTGCCTCCGCCTTGTGCGGCAGGTCCGATGGGATGTGGAGCACTTCGCCCGCGGCGACGTCGACGACCTCCGACTCGTCGTCTCCGAGCCAGAAGCGGAGCACCCCCTCGAGGATGTAGGTCAGCTGCTCGTTCTCGTGCGCGTGCTTCGGGACGACGCAGCCCTTTTCGAGGTACACGTGCGCCAGCATCATCCGCTCCGTTGAGATCAGGCGCCGTTCCAGGTCTGGCTTGAGCGCCTCCTTCGGCATCTCCTCCCAGCGGTAGCGGGTCGCTGTGGGACCGTTCACGTCTCTCTCCTCTCTTGCTGCCGACTTCTATAGTCGTTGAATGGCGGTCACGCCCGAGACGCAACGCTGGGATCGGCTCTTCGCGGCGCGTACGGGCGGCGAGGTCGGCGAAGGGATCACGGCGATCCTTTCGCTCCTCGGCCTCCCGAACCTGATCTCGTTCGGCGGCGGCTTCCCGGACCCGCTGACGTTCCCGCGCGAGCGCGCCGCTGCGCTGCTCCAGGAGTTCGCCGCCTCGGGAGAGTCGACCGCCTTCCAGTACGCGCCCACGCGCGGGCTTGCCGGGCCGCTCGACGCGCTTGCAGGCAGGCTCGAGGTCCTGCAGGGCCGCCGCCCGGCCGCCGACGAGCTGCTGATCACGAGCGGCGCGATCGAGGCGCTGGAGCTCGTCAGCAAGTCGTTTCTCGACCGGGGCGACCTGGTGGTCGTCGAGGGGCCGACCTACCTGGGCGCGATCATGGCGTTCCGCAGCTTCGAGGCCGAGGTCGTCGCCGTGCCGATGGACGAGCATGGACTCGAGGTCGACGAGCTGGAGCGCCGTCTTAGTCGCGGGCTGCGTCCCAAGCTCGTCTACACGATCCCCGACCATCAGAACCCGGCCGGC
>DASYUZ010000146.1:0-3270 GCA_036000665.1 Gaiellaceae bacterium | reverse complement strand
TCAAGCACAGCGTCGTGATCATGACCTCGAACCTCGGCGCAGACCGCATCCAGCAATACGCGCGCGCGGAGAGCGCGGAGTCGTTCGAGCAGCTCAAGGAAGAGCTGATGGAGATCCTGCGCAGGAACTTCCGCCCCGAGTTCATCAACCGAATCGACGAGATCATCGTCTTCCGCGCGCTGACCGAGGAGCAGCTGCTCGACATCACGAGGCTGCTCCTCGACCGGCTCGCGCGGCGGTTGCGCGCGCAGCGGATCGAGGTCGAGTTCACGGACGACGCCGTGCGGCTGCTCGCGCGGGAAGGCTACGACCCGGAGTTCGGCGCTCGCCCGTTGCGGCGCACGATCCAGCGCTTGGTCGAGAACGAGCTCTCGCAGATGGTGCTCGACGGCCGCATTCAGCCCGGCGATCTCGTCCGCGTGGACGTGCTCGAGGGCGAGCTCCATTTCGAGGTCGAATCCGGCGGAGCGCCGGAGCTGGCCGCCGAGCGGAAGAAGGAGCCGGTCGGGCAGAGGTGACCCGCAGCTACGCGCGGAGTGCGACTTCGAGCGTCGTGCCGCGCCCAGGAAGGGAACGGATCGTCGCGGCGCCCGCGATGCTGGACGCGCGCGCGCGGATGTTCTTCAAGCCCTGACCCGCGCCGCCCTCGACCGTCTCGAAGCCGGTGCCGTCGTCGCGCACGGTCACGATCCGCTGTCCCTCGCGCTCCGCGATCCGCACTTCGGCACGCTTCGCGTTCGCGTGCTTGCGCACGTTCGCGAGCCCTTCCTGCACGATGCGGAACACCTCGATCTGCTCGTCGGGCGCGAGGTGCACGCGCTGGTCGATCTCGACGTCGACCTCGAGCGCGCCGTCGGCCGTCAGGAACTCGACGTAGCGGCGCAGCGCCGCGTCGAAGGGCGCGGTGCCGCCGGCGGACGACAGCGCGAGCACCGCGAACCGCGCCTCCTGCTGCGCCGAGACGGCGAGCTCCTTGATCTGCGCGATCGCCTCGGGCGTCGCGCGGCCGGCCTCGAGCATGCTCGCGTGCGTCGCGAGCGCGAACAGGTACTGCGCGAGCCCGTCGTGGATCTCGCGCGCGACGCGCGCACGCTCGTCCGCGACCGCACGCCCGAACTCCGCCGCGGAGATCGCACGCCATACCCCGACGAGGAGCACGCCGTACGCGATCACCTTCAGGAAGTCCCCGATCGACACCGAGGTCGACGACAACAGCGGCGTGAAGACGCGGTAGAGCGACGAGAAGAGGCTGAGGGTTGCCGCCGAGGCGAGCCAGCGGTCGAGGTCGTGCCCGCGGTTGCGGTAGCGCAGGCCGAAGCCGACCAGGGCGAGCAGGCTCAACAGCGCCTGGAGCGTGAGGACGATCGTCAGCAGGGCCGGAGGATCCGGGTCGGTCAGAGTCGCCGCGAGCCCGGGCAGATCGCTCGCGACGGACGCGAGCAAGACCCAGAGCCCGAGCAGGAGCACGAGCAGCAGCGCGACCGCGTTCCCGAGCGCGCGCTGGCGCGCAGCCACGCCGCCGCGCACGAACGGCGCGACCGCGATCAGGAAGGTCGCCCCGAGGCCGCCGAAGATCGCCGCCCAGGCCTCGACCCGGGTGACGAAAGGCCCGTCCAGTACTGGGACGATGGCGAAGAGGAGGGTGGACGCGGCGGCGAGGAAGAAGCCGCACGAAAGGAGCAGATCGAAGCGCCGTCCCTCGACCGAGAAGCGGATCCCGGCGAGGACGGCCACTACCCCGCCCGCGAGCATGATCGCGGTGTCCAGGACGAGACGGAGCGCCGGAAAGTCGTAGGCGTGCCGCAGGCCGGGGTAGTCCACGAACAGGGCCAGGGCAGCCCCCAGGAGCCCGAAGAGCAGGAGCTCGCCGGACAGCCAGATCTCGTAGGCGTCCCTGTTCTCCCTGGTTTCGCGCCGCATATTCCCTCTATTCGGCAGCAGAGCCCCTGCCGATAAGCGGTACAGGACATGAACCACACGGTTCTCATCGTCGACGACCACCCTCTGACCCGGAGCGCCCTGGGCACCCTCCTGCGCGGGAGCGGCTTCGAGGTCGTCGGCGAGGCCGAGGACGGCGAGCAGGCGATCGGGCTCGCCGGCGAGCTCCAGCCCGAGCTGGTCCTCCTGGATCTCTCGATGCCGGGCCTGGACGGGCTCCACGCCCTGCCGCGCCTGCGCGAGGCGGCTCCGACGGCCGAGGTCGTCGTCCTGACGGCCTCCGGGACCGAGGACAACCTGCTCGCGGCGATCCGCGGCGGCGCCGCCGGCTACCTGCTGAAGAGCGAGCCCCCGGACCGCATCGTCGAGTTTCTGCGCGGCGTGGCTCGCGGCGAGGCCGCGCTCTCCGGCGAGGTCGCCCGGCGGCTGCTCGAGCAGGTCCGGGAAGGCGGCCAGCGCGGCGGCGCCGTACCCGAGGAGATCGCCGACGCCCTCAGCGCCCGCGAGCTCGAGGTCCTCCTCCTGCTTGACGAGCACCTGGGGACGGACGACATCGCCCGCCGGCTTTTCATCTCCGAGCACACCGTCCGCTCACACGTGAAGAGCCTCCTGCACAAGCTCAACGTCTCCTCGCGCCGCGAGGCGCTCGAGACGCTGGCCGTCGCCCGGCGCTAGATCACCCACGGCGGGGGATCTGGTTCACTCGCCGGCGGTCACCAGGCCGAGCCGCCCGCGCCGATACTCAAGACAGCTCTTCTGGGCGAAACGGATTGGCACTAACTGCGGCGGCCGGCTCTAAGCCGGCCGCGGTCGTTCTGAGCGAATTCCAGTCGCAGGACCCCCCGAAAGTCGGTGCCTGGTCGTCCCGAAAGTCCTCTAGATTCGACGCAGGAGACACGCGTCCGCGCTCTCGTGCTCGGACGACAGGTCGATGACAGCGCACAACCTTGCAGGCCGTGCCGGCGCCTGGGCGGCGGCAAATCCGAAGACCGCGATCTTCGGCTGGCTCGCCTTCGCGGCGATCGCCGCCGCGCTCGGCGCCGCGGTCGGAACAAAGACGATGCCGGAGGAAGCCTCTGCGACGGGCGAGTCCGCGCGGGCCGAGCGCATCCTTTCGAGATCGGGCCTGCAAAGGCCGGCGGGGGAGGCCGTGCTCATCCAATCCAAGCGGATCAGGGCTCCGAGCGAGGAGTTGTATGCGGGAGTCCGCGACGTGACGAGCCGGCTCCGGGGCCTGGCCGACGTGCAGAACGTCCGCTCGCCGTTCGGGCCCGGAAACCTGGGCCTGTTCTCCTGGGACGTGCGCGCGGCGCTCGTCCCATTCCGGATCCG
>DASYUZ010000145.1:0-12604 GCA_036000665.1 Gaiellaceae bacterium | reverse complement strand
CTCCGCGTGAGCATCGACACAGCGTCTCTCGTCGACCGGATCTGGAGCCGGGACCCTGCGGTCTGGACCGGCGACGGCGAGTCCGACTGGCTCGGCTGGCTCGACGAGCCGATGCGGATGCACGAGCAGGTGCACGAGCTGTTCGAGTTCGCCGCGCAGGCGAAGTATGCGCGCGTGTGCGTGCTCGGGATGGGCGGCTCGAGCCTCGCGCCGCTCGTGCTTGCGCACCTCTTCGACTCGGACGTGCTCGACGTGCTCGACACGACGCACCCGAGCGCGATCCGGCGAGTCCGGACCAAGGGCACGCTTTTCATCAGTGCGTCGAAGTCGGGCTCGACTCTCGAGACGCGTTCGCACACGGACTACTTCTGGGAGCAGACGGATCGGAACGCGGAGCAGTTCGTCGCGATCACCGATCCCGGCTCGGAGCTCGAGCGGGTCGCTTCGGAGCGCGGCTTTCTCGGAGTCTTCCACGGCGAGCCGTCGATCGGCGGGCGCTACTCGGCGCTCTCGCCGTTCGGGATCGTCCCTGCAGCGCTGACGGGAATCGACGTCCATCGCTTGCTCGACCGCGCAGAGGAGATGCGCGAGGCGTGCCGCCTCTCCGAAGGCAACCCGGGGCTCGAGCTCGGCCTCTCTCTCGGCGAGGGCTGGAGCGAGGGACGCGACAAAGTTCTCTGTGCGAACGCCGGCGCGTTCGCACTATGGGCCGAACAGCTTTTGGCCGAGTCGACCGGGAAGCAGGGCAAAGGCCTCATCCCGGTGCAGTACGGAGAGTCTCCGGATGTCCAAACGCACGAGGCGCGTTTGGAAGATCCCTACGAGGTCGGACAGGAGTTCTTCCGCTGGGAGTTCGCGACCGCGGTCGCGGGCTCGATCCTCGGCATCAACCCGTTCGACCAACCGGACGTGCAAGCGGCGAAGGACAAGACGAACGAGCTGCTCGCGAGCGGCGAGGAGCCGTCGCTCGAGCCCGAGGGCGACCTCGATGAGCTGCTCGGGCAGGCGCGCGACGGCGACTACGTCGCGATCCAGGCCTTCATCGACCCCAAGCGCGAGGCCGAGCTGAAGCCGATCGTCGAGCGTGCACACGCAACCGGCCGGCCCTTCGCCGTCGGCCTCGGACCCCGCTACCTACACTCGACGGGGCAGCTGCACAAAGGGGGATCAGACACGGGACTCTTCGTCCAGGTCGTCGATGACCTCGGCGAGGAGCTGCCGATCCCAGGCAAGCCGTTCGGCTTCAGGCGGCTGATCGCCGCGCAGGCCGCGGGCGACTTCCAGTCGCTCAAAGAGCGAGGCCGACGGATCGTGAGGGTCGCGCTGTGATCGGCGCCCGGTGGGCGGGGACAGACCCCGGGGTTCGTCCCGGCGCGAAGCCGCTCTGCGAGCCAAAAACCGGGGACAGTCCCTGTCACGGAAGTGTCACGGCGGGGTGGGCGGGGACTGTCCCCGCCCGGGCCGGGGACAGTCCCTGTGCGGGGAGGTCGGGACTGTGAAGCTCGGAATGGTCGGACTCGGCCGGATGGGCTCGGGGATGACCGAGCGGCTGCGCCGCGACGGGCACGAGGTCGTCACGTACGACCCGCAGGTCGAGTCGACGGCTAGTTCCCTCGAGGAGTTGATCAAGGAGCAGCTTGAACCGCCGCGCGTCGTGTGGCTGATGGTCCCGTCCGGCGAGATCACCGAGCAGACGTTCCAGCAGGCGCTGCCGCACACCGAGCCCGGCGACGTGATCGTCGACGGCGGCAACTCGTACTTCCGCGACTCGATCCGCCGCTACGAGCAGGCGAAGGAGAAGGGCGCGCACTTCGTCGACGTCGGCGTGTCGGGCGGCGTGTGGGGGCTGGAGGTCGGCTTCTGCCTGATGGCCGGCGGCGAGGAGGAGCCTGCGCGCCTGATCGAGCCGATCCTCGCCTCCCTCGCGCCGGAGAACGGCTACGCGCATGTCGGCGGTCCCGGCTCGGGGCACTTTGTGAAGATGGTCCACAACGGGATCGAGTACGGCCTGATGGAGGCCTACGCGGAGGGCTTCGAGCTGATGAAGCACGCGCAGTTCGACCTCGACCTGATGGAGATCGCGGGGATCTGGCGCTACGGCTCCGTCGTCCGCTCGTGGCTGCTCGACCTGCTCTACGAATCGTTCAAGGAGCACGGCTCCGACCTCGAAGACATTGCGCCCTACGTCGAGGACTCGGGCGAAGGGCGCTGGACGATCAACGAGGCGATCAACGCGAGCGTGCCGGTGCCCGTGATCGCGACGTCGCTCTTCGCGCGTTTCGCGTCGCGGCGCGAGATCAACTTCGCGGCGAAGGTCGCCGCCGCGCTGCGGAACCAGTTCGGCGGCCACGCCGTGCGCGCGGCCGAGAAGCGGGTGACCGAGCCTGACCGAGCTCGCTGAGAATCCGCTCCTCGAAGGCCTCGAACGCCGCTCCGCGCTCGACCCCTGCGTGCTCGTCATCTTCGGTGCGTCGGGCGACCTGACCCGCCGCAAGCTCTTCCCCGCGCTGTACGCGCTCGCGGTCCGCCACCTGCTCCCCGAGCCCTTCGCCGTGCTCGGCAGCGCCCGGTCGCCGATGTCCACCGACGAGTTCCGCAAGGACATGGAAGAGGCGGTCAAGCAGTACGCGCGCGACGAGTTCAAGCCGGAGGTGTGGGAAGAGCTCGCGTCGGCGACGTTCTACGTTCCCACCGAGTTCGAGAACGACCAGGGCGAGAACCGCATCGCGCAGAAGCTCGAGGAGCTCGACCAGGAGCGCGGCACGCAGGGCAACCGCCTCTACTACCTCGCAGTGCCCCCGAGCGCGATCGCGACCCTCGTCCGCGAGATCGGCGAGCGCCGCTCGACGAGCGGCTGGGCGCGTCTGATCGTCGAGAAGCCGTTCGGCCGCGACCTCAAGTCCGCGCGCGCCCTGAACCGCGAGATCCGCGAGTACTTCCGCGAGCGCGAGGTCTTCCGCATCGACCACTACCTCGGCAAGGAGACCGTCCAGAACATGCTCGCGCTGCGCTTCGCGAACGGCATCTTCGAGCCCCTCTGGTCGCGCCAGTACGTCGACCACGTGCAGATCACGGTCGCGGAGACGCTCGGGATCGAGGGCCGCGCCGGGTTCTACGAGCAGGCGGGCGCGTCACGCGACATCTTCCAGAACCACCTGCTGCAGCTCGTCGCGCTGACCGCCATGGAGCCGCCGATCGACTTCGACGCCGACGCCGTGCGCAACGAGAAGGTGAAGGTCCTGCGCGCCACGGAGCTCGAGGCGTCCGTGCGCGGGCAGTACGGGCCCGGGTACGTCGACGGGAAGTGGGTCCCGGGCTACCGCGACGAGGAGGGCGTCGACCCTGAGTCGACGACGGAGACGTATGTCGCGGCAAAGCTCAGGATCGAGAACTGGCGCTGGGCGGACACGCCGTTCTACGTACGCACCGGCAAGCGGCTCGCCCGTCGCGAGACGACGATCGCCGTCCAGTTCG
Organism: Gaiellaceae bacterium; assembly: GCA_036000665.1. Lineage (GTDB taxonomy): Bacteria > Actinomycetota > Thermoleophilia > Gaiellales > Gaiellaceae > JACCTU01. The sequence goes on along the minus strand of DASYUZ010000145.1, from coordinate 9,130 downwards.
AGCGCGCGCCGCATCCGCTCTTCGTCCACGCCGACGGCCTGCGCCCGAACGTGCTCGCGATCCACGTCCAGCCGGACGAGGGCGTCTCCCTCGGGATCGGCGTCAAGGTGCCGGGACAAGGCATGACCGTCCGCACCGTGAACATGGACTTCCTCTACGGCGGCGCGTTCCGCACGGGGCTTCCCGAGGCGTACGAGCGGCTGATCCTCGACGCCCTGCGCGGCGATCCGACGCTGTTCACGCGCGCGGACGAGATCGAGGAGCAGTGGCGCCTCGTGGACGAGATGCACAGGCGCTGGGCGCGGGAGGGGACGCCCGACTTCCCGAACTACGACGCCGGCACGTGGGGTCCCGAGGCGGCGGACGAGCTGCTCATCCGCGACGGCCGGAGATGGCGGAGCCATTGAGCACCACCGGCGCCGAGGAGTGGACAGGGCAGGACGTGACCGTCGCCCAGATCGAGTGGCAGCTGCGGGAGCTGCGCGCCGACTCGATGGACCTGCGGACGAACGTGCTCACGCACCTCGCGTGGGTGCCGCCCACCTGGCAGAAGGCCGCACGCGAGACGCTGGCCGGGCTCGCAGAGCGCCATCCGTCGCGCACGATCCTGCTCTTCCCGCAGGACGAGGAGCGCGACGCGCTCGACGCCGAGGTGTCGCTGCAGTGCTTCGCGAGGCCGGAGCTCGAGGGCCACATCTGCTCCGAGGTGATCGAGCTGCGCTTGTGCGGCGGCCTGCGCTCGGCTCCGGCGAGCGTCGTGCTGCCGCTGCTCCTCCCGGATCTGCCCGTCTTCCTGCGCTGGCGCGGCCGACCCGACTTCGGCGGGCGCGCGTTCGAGGACCTGATGGACGTGGTCGATCGGCTCGTGGTCGACTCGCGCGAGTGGGAGGATGGGCCCGGAGGCTCCGGTGAGCTCGAGCGCTGCTTCGAGCGCGTCGCCGTCTCCGACATCGCGTGGACGTGCACCCTCCGCTGGCGGCGCGAGGTGGCAAAGCTCTGGCCGGAGCTCGCCGGCCTGCGCAACCTGCACGTGCGCGGCCCGCGGGCAGAGGCAGCGCTGCTCGCCGGGTGGCTGCGCGCACGGCTCGGGCGAGACGTCGAGCTGCAACACGAAGAGGCGAAGGCGATCGACCTCGTCGCGGTCGACGGGCGCGAGGTCGTCGCGCGCGAGGAGCGTATGAGCTCCAGCGACCTCCTCTCGCACGAGCTCGACCGCTTTTCGCGGGATCCCGTCTACGAGGCGGCGGTCACCGCCAAACCCGCCTAGGAGCGGGGGTCCGTCTCGCGGGCCATGCGGGCGGGCTCTCCTTTGTGCTTCCGCACCACGTCGTAGCCCTCCCGGCTCTCGACGACCGCTTCGACGTCCGCGGCCCGGTGGCTCGGAAGCACGAAGAACAGCTCGGGGTCCGAGCGGACCTGCTCGTATTCCGCGAGCGTCATCCGGATCGGGGCCGCGCACGACGCGCTGCCGCACTCGCAGACGAAGTCCGCCGACTCGCTGACGAGGCTGAAGCCCTCCCCGATCTCCTTCAGCCGCTCGTTGACCTGCCGGAACAGCACCTCGTTCTTGCCGACCCGCTCCCCGCGCGCATCCACGGAAAAGTCGTAACACATGAGAGACGATCGGAGTAGCCTTAGGGGACAGCGGGGGTCAAGGAGCAGAGAATGAGCGCGGAAACGATCTGCCGGCGGGACATCGTCGTCGTCGGTGCGTCCGCCGGAGGGGTTCAGGCGCTGACGCGCTTCGTCGGCTGGCTCGGGCTCGGGTTCGCGGGCGCGGTCTTCATCGTCCTGCACATCGCTCCGGGCAGAAGCGTGCTGCCCGGAATCCTCGGACGCCGCACCGAGCTCCCCGTCACGCACGCCGTCGACGGGGAGCCGATCGACGCCGGGAGGATTTACGTCGCGCCGCCCGATCGGCACCTGCTGCTCGAGCCCGGACGCGTCCGCGTCGTCACCGGGCCGCGCCACGACGGCCACCGTCCCGGGATCGATCCCCTCTTCCGCACAGCCGCCTGGGCGTACGGCGAACGGGTGGTCGGCGTCCTGCTCTCCGGGATGCTCGACGACGGGACGCTCGGCCTTGAGGCGATCAAGCGCGACGGCGGGCTCTCGCTGGTCCAGGACCCGAAGGACGCGCTCCATTCAGGGATGCCGCAGAGCGCGATCTCGCACGATCCGCCCGATCTGGTCGGGACAGTGGACGAGCTGGCGCGGTACGTAGTCGCGCTCGCGGCGCGAGGGGCGCAGCCGGCGTCCGCCGGTAGCCGATGAGCGCAACCGAGGACACGATCCGCCCCGAGTTCGAGGCGCTGCTCGACTTCATCAAGCAGAATCGCGGCTTCGACTTCACGGGCTACAAGCGCCCGACCTTGCAGCGCCGAATCGAGAAGAGGATCGGCTCCGTGGGGTCCGACGGCTACGCGACCTACCGCGAGTACCTCGCAGCAAATCCTGACGAGTTCGGCGAGCTCTTCAACACGATCCTGATCAACGTCACTGGCTTCTTCCGCGACCCGCCGGCCTGGGAGTACGTTCGCGAGGAGATCATCCCGCGCATCGCTCGGGCCCGGGGCGCGGGCGAGCAGATCCGCGTCTGGTCGACCGGCTGCGCGACGGGAGAGGAGGCGTACACCGTCGCGATGCTGCTCGCCGACGCGCTCGGGGACGACGGGTTCCGAAGCCGCGTGAAGATCTACGCGACCGACGTGGACGAGGACGCCCTCAACGTCGGGCGCCACGGCAAATATGCCGCCGAGCTCGTCGAGCCGATCCCGGAGGACATGCGAGCGAGATATCTCGAGCATGTGAACCACGCCTACCTCTTCGGGAGCGATCTGCGGCGCGCGGTGATCTTCGGACGCCACGATCTGCTGCAGGACCCGCCGATCTCCCGCGTCGACCTGCTGCTGGCGCGCAACACGCTCATGTACTTCACCGCGGACGCACAGGACCGAGTGCTCGCGAACTTCCACTTCTCGATCAACGACGACGGCTACCTCTTCCTCGGCAAGTCCGAATTGCTCTTGACGCGCTCGAGCTTCTTCGTTCCCGTCGACCTCAAGCGGCGCGTCTTCTCGCCGACGCCGAAGGTCCCGTTCAGGGAGCGGCTGCTCGACATCGTGCACGGACCCGGCGGTGGTGCGCTGCCCCACGCGGCCGGCGACGGCAGGCCGGCGAAGGAGCGCGAGACTGCATTCGATTCGAGTCCGATCGCACAGCTGGTCGTCGACGACGAGGGGGTCTTGACGATCGCAAACCAGCAGGCGCGGCTGCTGTTCGGCGTTTCGGCGAAGGACATCGGGAGGCCGTTCAGCGACCTCGAGATGTCGTACCGTCCCGCAGAGCTCCGATCCCGCATCGACGAGTCTCGGAGCGAGGGGCGCCCGGTCGCAATCCGCGAGGTCGAGATGACGGCGTCGAACGGGGAACGGCGCTATCTCGACTTCCATCTTGCGCAGCTCCACACACTCGACGGGCGGGTCATCGGCACGACGATCAGCGCCGTCGACATCACCCGCTACCGCAATCTGCAAGAGAGTCTGGAGCGCTCGAAGTCGGATCTCGAGACGGCGTACGAGGAGCTGCAGGCGACCTCCGAGGAGCTCGAGACGACGAACGAGGAGCTGCAGTCGACGAACGAGGAGCTCGAGACGACGAACGAGGAGCTGCAGTCGACGAACGAGGAGCTCGAGACGATGAACGAAGAGCTCCAGTCGACGAACGAGGAGCTCGAGACGCTGAACGACGAGCTGCGACTGCGCACCGATGACCTGAATGCCGTCAACGCCTTCCTCGACGCGATCCTCACCGGACTCCGCTCGGGGGTCGCCGTTCTCGACCAGGAGCTCCGGGTGCGCGCGTGGAACTCGGCCGCCGAGGATCTCTGGGGCGTGCGCTCCGACGAGGCTGAGGGAGAGCACTTCCTCAACCTCGACATCGGGTTGCCCGTGAACGAGCTGTCAAAGCCCTTGCGGTCTGTGCTCAACGACGGCAGCGAGCCGACCGATCTGACGCTCGGCGCGCTCAACCGGCGCGGAAAGCAGATCGAGGTGAGCGTACGACTGGCTCCGATGGAGCTTGCGGAAGAACGTGGCGTGATCGTGTTGATGCAGGACAATGGCAACGGCGGCTGACGGGCCTGCAGAGATCGCCCGCGAGGGCGAGTCGGAGCTCGCATCGCTTGCGGCCCGCGCCGAGGCGCTCCGGCAGCGAGCGGCCGCGGCCGCGGCGGCGCCCCCTGCGTTGATCCAGGATCTCGAGCACGTCCTCGCTGAGGCCCGCCTGGTTCACGATCGGCTCGTCGAACGAGCCCGAACGTACGAGGCGTTCGTCCGCGCGGAGCTGAAGCGCTCCCAGGACCTCGTCGCACTCTCAGCCGACGCGTGCGTCGTCAGCGACGGCCTGGGCAAGATCCTCGAGGCAAACGACGCCTTTGGAGAGCTGCTCGGGCGCCACCCGGGCCAGATGGAGGGCAAGCCGCTCGCCGCGTACGTGCACCCCGACGACCGTCGCGCGTTTCGCCGGCTCTTGCTCCGGCTCAGCCGCGGCGACGCGTCCAAGGAACCGGAGCTCCGCCTGGCCGCGGATCTCGACCGCGTTGTCTACGTCGCCGCGCGGGCGACACCGGAGGCGGCCGCCGAAGGGGTCGTCCGGATCACGTGGCTGCTGCGCGACGTGACGCAGCAACGACATTGGGAAAACGAGATCCGCGCGCTGAACACCGAGCTGGAGCTCCGCATCGACGCGCGCACGCTCGAGGTCGAGCAAGTCAGCGCTCGGCTCGCGGCCGTCCTTCGCGAGCTTCCCGAGGGGGTCGTGATCGTCGGGCCCGGGGGAGAGGTCCAGCTCGCAAACAAGCGCGCCCAGGAGCTGCTCGAGGGCGTCGACGCGTTCGCCGCCGATGCCCTTGCGCGCGCCTTTCGGGGCGACGTGACGAGGGGCGCCGTCACCGAGCTCGGGCGAGGCGACGAGGTCCTGGTCGTCGAATACGCGACGACGCCGGTGCGCGATGCGACTGGAGAGATCGTCGCCGCGGTGCTGACCTTCCAGGACGTCACCGAGCGCGAGCTGCGGGAGCGGGCGCGGCGCGAGTTCGTCACGAACGCAGCGCACGAGCTGCAGACGCCTCTCGCATCGATCGCGAGCGCAGTGCAGGTGCTGAAGGCCGGAGCAAAGGACGATACGAAGTCGCGCGATCGGTTCCTCGACCACATCGACACTGCCGTCGACCGGCTCGATCGGCTCACACGCGCGCTGCTCGTGCTCGCGCGCGCGCAAACGCGGGAGGAGGCTCCGAGGCACGAAGTGATCGAGCTCCGGACGCTCCTCCAGGAGGTCGCTTCGGCTCTCCGCCCCTCCGCCGTGCCGGTGATCGTGACCTGCGCGCGGGACACAGCGGTGATCGCGAATCGGCCGCTCCTCGAGCAGGCGCTCATCAATCTCGGCGGCAACGCGTTGAAGCACTCGCGCGAGCGTGTCGTGCTCAGCGCGCGGCGCGTCGACGGGCGCGTCCTGATCGAGGTCACGGACTCGGGACCCGGTATCCCGCCGTCTGAGCAGCCGCGTGTCTTCGACCGCTTCTATCGCGTCGGCGAGCGGGAAGGCGACGGCTTCGGCCTCGGCCTGGCCATCGTGCGCGAGGCCGTCGACGCGCTCAACGGCGAGCTCGAGCTCGAGAGCTCGCCGAGCGGGACGCGAGTTTCGATCCTCCTGCCCGGGGCACGCGTACGCCGGACGTGACGCGAATCCTCGTCGCCGAAGACGAAGCCGCGATCCTCGACGCCGTGACGTACACCCTCCAGGGGGAGGGGTTCGAAGTCCAGGGCGTCCAGGACGGCGAGACGGCGCTGGCCGAAGCGCTCGACGGCGACTACGACCTGCTCGTGCTCGACCTGATGCTGCCGAAACTGGCAGGCACCGAGGTCTGCCGCCGCGTCCGCGCCGAGAGCGCGCTGCCGATCATCATGCTGACGGCGAGGACCGCTGAGGCCGACCGCGTGCTCGGGCTCGAGATCGGCGCCGACGACTACGTCCCGAAGCCGTTCTCGATGCCCGAGCTGGTCGGACGCGTGCGCGCGCTGCTCCGGCGGCGCGAGCTCGACCGGGGAGGTGCAGCCCTCCGTCGGGTCGGAACCCTCGAGCTGGATCCCTATCGCCACCGCGTCGTCGTCGACGGCGAGGAACGGAACCTGACGCCCTCGGAGTTCAAGCTGCTCGCGCTGCTCGCCTCGCAGCCGGAGCGGGCCTTCACGAGGCGCGAGATCATGCAGCATCTCTGGGACAGCACGTACGTCGGCGACCAGCGCGCGTGCGACCTGCACATCTCGAACCTGCGCAAGAAGGTCGAGCGCGATGTCACGAACCCGGAGCGGATCGTCACGGTGCGCGGCGTCGGCTACAAGCTCGCGGCCGTGTGAGCAAACCCACACAAGGCCGGGGAGAACGCTCAGGCGCTTCGCGGTTACCGTGGCTGCATGGACCTCCTCGACTTTCGCCTCACCACGGCCGAGCTCGTGGACGGCACGTACGTCGTCACGGTCTCGGGCGAAGCTGACGCCGCTGATGTGGAGTCGCTTTCCGATGAGCTCGAAGAGGTGCTCGGTGAAGGCGCCTCGTGCGTGATCGTCGATCTGCTCGAGGTTCCCTTCATTGATTCTGCGGTACTTGGGGTGCTGCTGCGGGTTTCGCGTCGCCTCCGAAGCGGCGGTGGTGAGCTCGTGCTGGTTGCAGACGATCCCCGCGTGCTGCGCACGTTCGAGATCGCCGGGCTGTCCGCGCAGTTCCGGTTCGCACGAACGCTCACCACCGCCGTGGAGGATGTGATCCAGAAGTCGGTCTCGTGAGCACCGCCGGGCACAACGGTCACGGGAGCACCGAGCGGGTTCAGGCATTGCTCGAGGAGCTTCGCGTGCGGAACGGCCAACTCGAGCGAGCCCTGCAATCGCGTGTCCTGATCGAGCAGGCCAAGGGCGTGCTCGCGGAGCGCTACGAGATCGGGATCGAGGAAGCGTTCGAGCTGCTCAGGCGCGCCGCTCGGTCGTCGCGCGGACGGATCCACCACCTCGCGGCTCAGGTCGTCGCGTCGCGGACGTCTCCCGACGCGATCGAGTTCGAGCGCGCGAAGCCGCTCTAAGGTCTAGCGGCCGCCGACGCGGAACGTCGGCCGTGCGACGACGATCCGAGCGGGATCGGACCAGCCCATGAACTGCGCGTTCGTCGGCAGGTGGAAGCTGATCCCGCGGACGCGGTAGTACCACGCGCCGGGGCCGAGCGGGAGCACGGCGGACGTGCCGAAGGTGAGGAAGCCGGGCGCCTCGCCCTTGTCTTTCCAGTTCACGCTGGCGGGCGTGAAGGGGTTGCGCGTCTTGCTCCACTGCACGTGGTACGCGTCCGCTGCGAGTGCGGGCGTCCACGCGATCAGGGGCGCGCCGTAAAAGCTCGAGGCGCCCGAGGATGCCGAAGTGAGGCGCCCCTTCGGCGACAGGCCGGAAGCGAACGGAGCGCCTGCCGAGACAAGCGTGGGCTCGCTGCTCTTGCCGAACCGCATTACGCGGCCGCTGGCGCAGACTTCCTGCGGCAGCTCGACGTCGCGGTAGATCAGGTTGCCGCTCGAGCGCAAGACGGGCTCGCCTGCGCCGTGGCCCTGCTTGGTCGCGGTCGCAAAGGTCAGGATGTTGCCGTTCACGGCGGTGATGGTCAGGTTCTCCGAGTTCGACGTGTTGCCGACCACGACGACGTCGCCGCTCGCGAAGCCGGCGGCGGACGCGACTGTCACCGTCGTCGCCCCGATGTCGGCGGCCGCTGCGGTCGTGGTCGAGAGCGACGCAGGCGCCACCGCCTCGACCGGCACGACGGTCCAGTAGTAGCCGCCCTGCGGCCAGTTCGTGTCCCAGAGGTCCACCGGCGCGCCCCACTCGCCCCCGACCTTGAGGAACTCGACAGTGCCCGTTGACCCTGAGGCGCCGGAATCGGAGCCCGAGCCGGAGCCGGACCCGGACCCGCTGCCGTCCGCCGGGGGCGCGGCTGGTTTGGGTGTATCGACCTTCGTCCCGGGCAGGCCGGTGGTGGGGGTCGGCTTCGGGAGCGACTCGTTCGGCGTGACCTGCTCGCCGTCGCTCGCGTAGGTCGTGCCCTGATCGCCGTCGTTCAGGTACTGGCCGCGAACGGACCCGAGCGCGGCGCTACTCCGCGGGAGTGCGAGCGGCCCGTAAGGCCGTGCCGAATAGGCAGGGCCGCCGATGACGGCACCAGTGAAGACACGGTTGATGCAGTCGCGGTCGGTGAAGCCATAGACCCGGAAGAGTTCAGCATCCTTTCCGTCGAGCCCCTTGCTGCCGGTGAAGACGAACGCAGGCATCAGGCGATGCGCGGGGTCCGTGCTTGCGCCTTTCGCGATCACGTCCGACACGGTGCCGACGAGCTTGATCGATCCCGTGTCGACCGCCGGGTTGGTCGACTCGTAGACCGGACTCCACGGCCCATGCGATGTGACCGGCAGCCCGTTTTTCCGGCCGCCGACGGTCTCGTCCCTCGGGTCGCTCCTCCACGTGCGAATCCGCCAGCGCACCTTCGACGTCCAGGGCGCGCTCTGATGGAAGGTGTAGAACTCGCGCTCGTCGAGGACGTTGGTGTAGACGACGACGGTCTTGTTCACGTCGATCAGCCAGACCTCGTAGCCCTCGGCGCCCTCGACCGGCGTCCACCGGAGCAGACCCGCGAACGAGGGCAGCGGTTTCGGCGCATCGGGCTGGCGGATGTTGAAGCCGAACGGCGCGCTCCAGGGCGAGACAGTGTTGGCGAATGTCGCGCGTACCCGCGCGTAGAGCGAGTACGGCGAGCCGGTGATCCAGGGAAGCGTGAGCATTACCGACGCGACGGGCGTCTTGAGCTTCGTGTTTTCGTAGACGAGGCCGTTCTCGCGGAAGGAGTCGCTCGTCGCGAGCTGGAACTCGTAGCCCGTCGCCCCCGGAACGGGCTTCCAGGCGAACGCCGGCGTGCGCGTGAACTCGTGGCGCGTCGGCTCGTCGGCACGGAAAAGGAAGGCGTGCAGGCTCGACGGCGCCTGGGTGGCGGCCGACGAGGAGCTCGCGCCGGTTGCCACGAGAACGATCGCGAGCAGCGCAAAGAG
>DASYUZ010000144.1:0-48659 GCA_036000665.1 Gaiellaceae bacterium | reverse complement strand
GTCAAATCGGCGAAATGCACCTTGAGCTGGTCGCGGATCTGCCCGATGTTGTTCAACGCGCCGCTGGAGGTCGCGCGCACGAACGCGTGGACGCGGGCGCCCAGCGCCACGAGCGCCTCGGTCAGGTGAGACCCCATGAATCCGTCGGCGCCGGTCACGAGCACCGTCCGGTCGCTGTAGACGGGCCCGAAGTCCTCCCGCAGCTGCGCGAGCGACTCCTCGGTCCAGATCGAGTCGTTTCCGTTCGCCATGATCGAGGGGATGAGCGCCGAAGACGGCTTAGGGGAGCCTAGCGAGCGCACCCGTCGGGGCGTGCTCAATAGCGGAATCCTTACAGGGCTCTCGACGGTCGTCCTGAGCGGCTCGGCGGCGGTCGCCGCGGCGATTCTGGCGCAGAAGTTCGGTCGCGACGCTGCGACCGACGGCTTCCTCGCCGCATACGGCGTCTACGTCACGCTGACGCTGGCCGCGCAGGCCTTGCGGCTGACGGCGGTGCCCGAGCTGACGCGGACGGGCGGCGTCGCGGCCGGGTCGTACGCCGCAGCGATCCTCGCGGTCGGCGTCCCCGCGGCGCTGCTCGCGTGGGTCCTCGCCGGGCCGCTGTCCGAGCTCCTGACCGGGACGCTGCCCGAGAGCGCGGCGGAGGCCGCGGCGCAGGCGCTGCCGTGGCTCGTCGGCTCTGCGTTCGGGCAGGTCCTCGCGGCGCTCTTCGCCGCGACTCTCGCGGCGCGCAACCGGTTCGGCGCCGCTGCGCTCGGCTTCTCGGCCGGCGGCGTGCTCTCGCTCGTCGTCTTCGTGGTGCTGGCGGACGAGCACGGGCTGGTTGCGCTCGCGTGGGGGCTCGCGGTGAACGCTCTCGTCTCGCTCGGGTTGCCGCTGCTCGCGGTCGGCCGGGGGCTCGAGGGTCTTCGCTTCGACGGGATCGGCCGCCGGCTCGCCCTGCTCGTCGAGGCCGCAGCTGTGCCGGTCGCGCTGCAGGCGCTCTACCTGATCGCGCTCCGCGGTGCGTCCGGCCTCGGGGTCGGCGCCGTGACGTCGCTGTCCTATGCGTACTTCTTCGCCGCGGTGCTCGTCGCGGCGACGGCCACGTCGCTCTCGATCATCTCGACGGCCGAGCTCACCCGGCGCGGCGTCGAGGCCGAGGAAGCGGTCGCGCACGTCATCCACGGGGCGTGGCTGAGCCTGCCGCCGATCGCGGCTGCCGCCGGCGTGTTCGCGCTCGTCGGCGACCAGATCGCGGCGACGGTGCTGGGTGACGCGTACTCGGGCGAGGTCGGCTCGGAGCTCGCGCGCCTCGTCGTCGTGCTCGCCCCGTGGATGGTCGGCGCCGTCGGGTTCTCCCTCGCCTTCCCGCTGCTCTACGTCGTCGAGCGCAGTCGCATCCTGATTCCGGTCGCGTTCGGCGCCGTCGTCGTCCACGTCGTCCTCGTTCTGGCACTGCGCGCGCTGTGGGGCATCGAGGGCCTCGCGCTTGCGCTGGGCCTCTCGACGCTGGGTGTCCTCGCCGCGCTCCTCTTCGCGCTCTCGCGTCGGGCACTCATCGATGCCGCGCTGTCACTCGCCCGTGTCGCGGGCGTCGTCGCGCTGCTCGCGGCGGCGTCCTTCGGCGTGCTCTCGCTGCTCTCGAGCGACGTGTTCGCAGCAGTCGGAGGCCTACTCGCATATGCGCTGCTCATCGCCGTCATCCGCCCCCGCGGGCTGCGTGAAGCCTGGGGCTACGTGCGCGAGCTCCACTAACCGCGCCGGCGGAAGCGGAGGCCCGTGCCGCGGCGCGCGAGCTCGACCGCGCGGAGGCCGAGGCGCGTCGAGAAGAGGCGATGGCGTGCGGCGGCAACGGCGCGCTCGGCCGGCGGCAGGTAGCGGAAGCTCATCCGGCCGCCGATCCGCTCGCCTTCCCAGTCGAACGCGGGCAGGCCGTCGGTGAGCTTGCGCACGATCACGGTGCGGTACCCGGCGGCGCCCTCGACTTCCCAGTCGGGCGAGGCGCCGAGTGCGTCCAAGAGCGCGCGCACCGGCGGCATGTACGCGTCGTCGAGCAACATGCGGCCGCCGATCTTGACGCGCGGCGCGAGGAACCACCAATCGAGGATCGGATAGGGGAAGCCGTGCGCGCCGTCGACGAGCACGAGGTCGAGCTTGCGCTCTTCGAGCCGCGGCAGCACCTCGTGGGAGAGGCCGATCCGGAACGACACACGCGACCCGTCGATGCCGCGGCGGGCGGACTCCGTGCGGAAGCGTTCTTCCTCGTCGGTCGACGGTGTGACCGCCTCGTGCTCGGCGCCGCCCGCCGCGAAGACGAGCGTGGAGGCGCCGGAGCCGGTCTCGAGCGTCGCCAGCCCGGGCTTTACTTCACGTTCTAGCCACTCGAGCGCCGGCCACGCGAGGCCCCAGTACTCCTCGCCCCCCGCGTGCAGACCCGGCGGGCTGCGCCGGAGTTCCTCCGTCAGCGTCACGCACCTATCATCGCCGTCCATGGCGAAGCGCGCCCTCATCACCGGGATCGGGGGCCAGGACGGGTCCTTGCTCGCGGAGCTTCTGCTCGACCAGGGCTACGACGTCTCCGGGATCGTTCGTCGCGCGGGTGCGAGCTACCCGAACCTCGACGGAATCCGCCAACGGATCGACCTCGTCGAGGCAGACCTGAACGACCAGTTCGCGCTCGTCCGCGCGCTCCGCACCGCGCGCCCCTCGGAGGTCTACAACCTCGCGTCGGTTTCCTTCGTTCCGGCCTCGTGGGACCAGCCCGTGCTGACCGCCGAGCTCGCCGCCGTCGGCGTGACTGCCCTGCTCGAGGCGATCCGCGAGGTCGATCCCGCGATCCGCTTCTACCAGGCGTCGTCGAGCGAGATCTTCGGCGAGCCGGTCGAGTCGCCGCAGACGGAGGCGACGCCGCTCTCCCCTCTGACGCCCTACGGCGTGGCGAAGGCGTACGCGCACTTCATCGTCCGCTCCTACCGCGTGCGCTACGGGCTGCACGCGTCCGCCGGGATCCTCTACAACCACGAGTCGGCGCGGCGGCCGCGCGAGTTCGTCCCGAGCAAGGTCGCGCACGCGGCGGCTGCGATCTCGCTCGGCCTGGAGGGCGAGCTCTGGCTCGGCGACCTCGACGCGCGCCGCGACTGGGGCTATGCCGTCGACTACGTGCGCGCGATGTGGCTCATGGTGCAACAGCCCGAAGGCGACGAGTACGTCGTCGCGACGGGCGAGACGCACTCCGTGCGTGACCTCGTGGAGGCTGCATTCGGCCGCGTCGGCGTCGACTGGAACGAGTACGTTGAGATCGACGAGTCACTGGTGCGCGGCAAGGCAGAGTTGCACAACCTCGTCGGCGACCCGTCGAAAGCGAAGAAGCAGCTCGGATGGAGGCCGACGGTGAGCTTCGAGGACCTCGTGCACCTGCTCGTCGATGCCGAACTGGATCGGCTCCGCGGTGAGGTCGAACGGACGACGGCTTAACGCGTCGTCTTTGCCTGCACGCGCTCGATCAGCTCTCGGAGCTCGCGACGTATCTCGCGCAACTCGGCTTGGGCCTTCTCGAGCTCAGAAATCGCTTTCTTCTTGTCCATTGTCGTCTGCGAGGAGCCGCTTGATCTCGTTTAGCGTAGCAGCGAGCTCATCGACCCTCGAGTTGAGGCGCATCAGCGCGGCAAGAATCTGCGTTGCGTCATCCCAGTCGGGCTCTTCGCTCACAATTCAAGCCTGCCGCCGGCTTCAAGTGCGAGCAAGATGGCCGTTTAGGACTGGACATTCTTGAGCTCGAGGTAGACAGTGTCGTGGTGTCGCGCGCACTCGTCCCACGTGAAGCGCGCGGCACGCGTCGGGCCTGACGTCCCGCCTCGCGCGATCGCCTCGCGCGTCGCCTGCGCGATCGACTCGGCGTCGCGCGGGTCGAAGTAGACGGCTGCGTCGCCGCAGACCTCGCGCAGCGGCGGGAGATCGGAGCACGCGACGGGGCAGGCGCACGCCAATGCCTCGAGCGGCGGCTGGCCGAAGCCCTCGTAGAGGCTCGGGAACACGAGGGCGGCAGCACGCCGGTAGAGGTCGACGAGCTCGTCGGTCGAGACGCGGCCGCGCGCATCCACGCCCTCGGGGACGTTCGCGTGTCCGGTCCCCGTCAACACGAGGCGCAGCTCCGGTTGCTCGGCGCGCAGCAACGCGAATGCGTCGAACAGGCGCTCGTGGTTCTTGTGCGGCCAGCGGTTCGCGGGATAGAGCAGGAACGGTTCGCGCTCGACGTCCGCGGGCGTGAAGCGATCGACGTCGACGCCGAGGTGGATCGTGCGCACCCGCTCCGGTTCGAGAGCGAGCCGCTCGATCAGCGTCTCGCGCGCGTGCTCCGAGATCGCGATCACGATCCGCGAGCGCCGCGCTGTCAGCCCGTACACGTAGCGCCGGTACGCGAGCTCGGCGCGGCCGAAGTTCTCCGGCAGGAACTCGTGCTGCAGGTCGAGGATCGTCGACGCCGCCGGCGGCTCCGCCACGAGCGGCAGCATCACGCTCAACGGGAAGTGGATCGCATCCAGCCGCTCGAGCTCCAGCTCCCGCTTGATGGGCCCGGCGCGGAACGCTGCCCCCGCCATCGCACGAAGCCGGCCGCGCATCGTCCGCGACGCCCGGTAGCGCTCGACGACCTCAGCCGGAAGGCCGTCCGCGGCGTCGGGCGCGATCCTCGGCAGAAAGACGCGATATTCGAGCTCACCCACGCGCGCCAGCGCGCGACACAGCTCGCGCGCGTAGGTCTCGGAACCCCCGACGATTCCGGGCACCAGTGTGAGGAGCGAGATCCCGACCACGCGGCCATCTTCGCTAACAGAGCCGTAACGAGCCGTCTTTACAATCGGCGCAATGCCCGCTCCTGCCCCGGAGCAGATCGACGTGCAGGCGCTTCTGGAGCGGCTCCGAGAGGAGGTTCGCTGGGGAGGCAACGGCGCCTCCTCGCTAACCCTGCGCGCTCGCGCGCGCTCGGCCGCGGAGCAGTTCTGGGCGGTCACGGCCGAGCGGCCCCCGCACGGGTCGGCACCCACCCGCCTGCTCAAGAAGGGCCTGCGGAAGCTGATGCGCTGGTACGTCGAGCCGTTCGCGCAGCAGCAGCGGAGCTTCAACGACGCCGCCCTGAAGCTGATCGACACCCTCTTCGAGGAGCTGGACCGACTCGGCGCGGAGAAAGGTGAGCGTGAGCGGCTGCTCCGCGAGCTCGAGGAACGGCTCCTTCGCCTCGAACGCCGGCCGCACGGCGCGCCCGCGACCGTGGCGGCGCAGCCTGCGGCAGCGGCGCTGCCCGACTACTTCGCGTTCGAGAGCCGCATGCGCGGCCCGACCGAGCTCGTCCGCGAGCGGCAGCGTCCTTACGTCGAGGATCTCCGCGGGCATGCGCCCGTGCTCGACGTCGGCTGTGGAAGAGGCGAGCTCGTCGCGCTGCTCCGCGACGCGGGCGTCGAGGCGCGCGGCGTGGACGCGGACGCAGACATGGTCGCCTACGCGCGCGGCGAGGGTCTCGACGTCGAGCAAGGCGACTTGCTCGCGTACCTCGACGCTGTCGCCGACGCGAGCCTCGGCGCGATCTTCGCGGGCCAGGTGGTCGAGCATCTTCCGCCGGCTGCCGTCGTCCGCTTTCTCGAGCACGCGCACGCGAAGCTTCGCCCAGGCGGCGTCCTGATCGCGGAGACGATCAACCCGCTCTCGCCGCTCGCGCTCCGCAACTACTTCGCCGACCTCACGCACGCGCAGCCGCTCGTCCCGGAGACGCTCACGCAGCTCGTGCGCCACGCGGGCTTCCGCGACGTCGAGACGCGTTACCTGCACGAGCCCGAGCGCGGCGAGCTGACGGGGCCGGTCGCAGAGATCCTCTTCGCGCCGCTCGACTACGCCGTCCTGGCGCGGAAATGAGGATCGTCGTCACGCACCCGCAGGTGCCGTTCGCGCACGGCGGCGCCGAGGTGCTCGCCGAGCGTCTGACCGAGGAGCTGAACGAGCGTGGACATCACGCGGCGCTCGTCACGGTGCCGTTCAAGTGGTATCCGCGCGAGCGTGTGCTCGAGTCGGCGTTCGTCTGGCGCATGCTCGACCTGGAGGAGGTCGAAGGCCGCAAGGTCGATCTGCTGATCGCGACCAAGTTCCCGAGCTATGCGGTCCGGCATCCGAACAAGCGCGTGTGGCTCGTGCACCAGTTTCGGCAGGCATACGAGCTCGACCGAACCGGGCTCGGCGAGTTCGGCGAGAGCGCACTCGACCGCGCGACCAGACGCAAGATCCACGAGCTCGACCGGCGCACCCTCGGCGAGGCACGGCGGCTGTTCGCGATCTCGCGCAACGTCGCCGAACGCCTGCGCGACACGCTCGCGCTCGAGGCCGAAGTCGTCCTCCCGCCGCCGCAAGAGCTGGACTACCGCTGCGACGCGTACGAGGACTTCGTGCTCTCGGTCGGCCGTCTCGACCGCGCGAAGCGCGTCGACCTGCTCCTGGAGGCCGCTGCCGCTGAGCCGTCGCTCAGGGTCGTGGTCGCGGGAGACGGGCCCGACCGCGAGCGGCTCGAGCAAGTGGCTCAGAGCCGCAAACTCAACGGGCGCGTCGAGTTCGCGGGACGAGTCGACGCCCGGCAGCTCGCGGACCTGTACGCCCGGGCCGGGGCCGTGTACTACGCGCCCGTCGACGAAGACTTCGGGATGGTTCCGTACGAGGCGTTCCTGTCCGAGAAGCCCGTCGTGACGACAACCGATGCGGGCGGCCCTCTCGACGTCGTCGCCGACCGGCGCACCGGGCTCGTGACCGAGCCGCGGGCCGCAGCGCTCGGCGCCGCGTTCCGCTACCTGCGCGAGCATCCGGACGAAGGCCGTGCCTGGGGCCGCGCCGGGCGCGACGTGGCCGTGACGGTCACCTGGGACGCCGCGATCGACCGCCTGCTCTCGTGAAGGTCGCGTACTACTCGCCGCTTCCGCCCGACCGCACGGGAATCGCCGACTACAGCGCGCTGCTCCTGCCCGCGCTGCGCGAGCGGCTCGACGTCGTCGTGCCGAAGCGGGGCAAGCGCGCCGACGCTGACGTCAGCGTCTACCACGTCGGCAACAACCCACAGTTTCACGGCTGGATCGTCGATGCGCTCCGGCGCGAACCCGGAGTCGTCGTCCTGCACGAGTTCGTGCTGCACCACCTCGTGGCGGGGCTCACGCTCGCGCGCAAGGACGTGGACGGCTACCTGCGCGCGATGGAGCGCGAGGCCGGCCTTCCGGGACGGCTGCTCGCGCTCGGCGTCGTCGACGGGTGCGTCCCGCCGCTGTGGTCGACGCGGCCGGAGGACTTTCCGCTCGCAGGCGAGGTCCTCGAGCTGGCGACCGGGTTGATCGTCCACTCGCGGCATGTGCACGACCGAGCGCGCGCGGCGGGATTCGGCGGGCCGATCTGGCGCGTGCCGATGGCGACGTGGCCCGCGCCGGAGGTCGAGCCCGCGCGCGTCGAGGGTGACCCGGTGATCGGCAGCGTCGGCTTCCTGAACGCGAACAAGCGCATCCCGCAGCTGCTCGAAGCCTTCGGCGTCCTGCGCAAGCGGCACCCGCGCGCCCGGCTCGTGCTCGCGGGCCCCGAGGCGCCGGGACTCGAGCTGGAGCGCCGCATCGCTGTGCTCGGGCTCGAGGATGCGGTCGAGCGCCACGGCTACGTCGACGAGGACAGGCTCTGGTCGATCATCGCCGCCTGCGACGCGTGCGTCTCGCTCCGCTGGCCGACGATGGGCGAGACGTCGGCTGGAGTGATCCGCGTCCTCTCGCTCGGGAAGCCGCTCGTCGTGAGCGACGTCGACGCCTTCGCCGAGCTTCCCGACGAGGCCGTGCTGAAGGTGAAGCCTGACGAGCGCGAGGTCGAGTCCCTCGCCGCGGTGTTGCTCCTGCTCGCCGACCCTGACCGGCGTGCGGCGCTCAGCGGATACACAATGGACGAGCACGAGCTCGGTCGCGTCGCGGACCTCTACGCCGCCGCGCTCGAGGAGGCAGCCGGCGGAGCGCGCGTGCGGGACGCGCTGCTCGAGGGCGTCGCGCAGGCGGCGGTAGAGGTCGGGCTTGACGATTCCGGAAGGCTCGCCGCAACAGCGCGCGAGGTCGGGCTTGGCCGATAGCGCAACTGCGGTCGGCGCGCCGGCGCGCGCGCTCGTCCGCGCCGTTCCCGTCTCGGCGTGGCTCGCCGGCCTCGTCGCCGTCTCGGCGGTCCTGCGCTTCCTGCTCGCGCGACGCGTCGCCGCGCCCTGGATCATGGTCGACGAGCTCATCTACTCCGAGCTCGCGAAAGGCCTGGCGGCCGGAGACGGCTTCGCGATCCGCGGCGTCGCCACGAACGCGTACGGTTTCGTCTACCCGCTCCTGATCGCGCCGGCGTACTTCGTCGACTCGCTGCCGCGCGCGTACGAGCTCGTCAAGGCGATCAACGCCCTGCTGATCTCGCTCGCTGCGATTCCCGCGTACTTCCTGGCGCGCCGTGTGCTGCCGGGCGGGCTCTCGCTGCTCGCTGCGCTGCTCGCGGTCGCGCTTCCGTCGCTGCTCTACGCCGGCGAGGTGATGACGGAGAACGTCTTCTACCCGCTCTTCCTGTGTCTCGCGCTGCTGCTCGTCGTGACGCTCGAGCGGCCGACCGTCCCGCGTCAGCTCGGGCTCCTCGCGCTCTGCGCGGTCGCGTACCTGACGCGCGCACAGGCACTCGCGTTCGTTCCCGCGATCCTGCTCGCGCCGGTGCTGCTCCGCTCGTGGCGCTCGTTTCGGGTGCTCTACGCGGCCGCGGCACTCGGCGTCGTCGGGCTCCTCGGCTTCCAACTCGTGCGCGGCGCCTCGCCACTCGACCTGCTCGGCGCGTACTCGGTAACCGGCGAGCACCACTATGGCGCCGGCGAGGTCGCGCGCTGGCTGCTCTACCACATTGCGGAGCTCGACCTCTACCTCGGCGTCGTGCCGTTCGCGGCGACGGTCGTGCTGTTCGCGCTGTGGTCGCGGCTGCCGCGCGCGCTGCGGCCGTTCCTCGCCGCGACGGCCGCGCTCGCCATCTGCTTCCTGCTCGAGGTCTCGGCATTCGCGTCGCTGCCGTCCGTCGAGCGGATCGAGGAGCGCAATCTCTTCTACCTCGCGCCGCTCGCGCTGATTGGGTTGCTCGTCTGGATCGACCAGGGCCTGCCGCGCCCCGCGCTCGCGGCCGGCGCTGCGGCCGTGCTCGGCGCAGCGCTTCCGGGCGTGATCCCGTACGAGCGGCTGATCGGCGTGCCCAGCCAGTCCGACACGCTGATGCTGCTGCCGCTCTGGCGCGTCCACGAGCGCTGGTCGGTCGCGCTGAGCGACCTCGCGACGCTGACCGTCATGCTCGCGATCGGGGCCGCGCTCGCGTTCCTCGTCGTGCCGCGCCGCTTCGCCCTCGCCCTCCCGCTCGCGGTGCTGGCGCTCTTCCTCGTGGTCGCGCGTCCGATCTCCGCGCGCATGGAGTATGCGGCGCTCGGCGCGCTCGCGGAGGGGCTGAACAAGCATCCGCGCGACTGGGTCGACCGCGCGGTCGCGAGGCGAGGTCAGGTCGCCGTTCTCTGGACAGGCAACACGTCGCGCTTCTCCGTCTGGCAGAACGAGTTCTTCTCGCGCAGCATCGGCCCTGTCTACTACGTGAGCGCACCCATGGGCGGCGGCCTGCCGACGACGAAGCTGAGCCTCGACCGGCAGACCGGGATCCTGCGCGGGCCGGACGGGAGGACAGTCGACGCGCAGTTTCTTCTCACGGACGGCTCCGCGACGCCTGCGGGTCGAGTGATCGCGGCCGACGGCAAGCGCGGTGTCTTCCTGTACGAGGTCGATCCGCCGCTCAGGCAGACGGCAATCGTCGAGGGACTGCACCCGAACGACACGTGGTCGGGACCCACCGTCACGTACCGGCGCCTCGCCTGTACCGGCGGCGCGCTGACCGTCGGCCTGCAGAGCGATCCCAACCTCTACTCCGAGGCCGTGACCGTGACGAGCGGGGCGCGGCAGCTTGCCGTTCCGCCGGACACCACGCAGCACGCGTTCACCGTGCCGTTGCGTCCGGTACGCAGCGTCTGCACCGCGATCTTCCACGTGCCGACGGTGGTCCCCGGCCACAGCGACCTGCGGCGCCTCGGTCTGCACTTCAACACCTTCCGGTACCGACCCTGAGGATCGTCGTCGACGTCTCACCGCTCTCGCACCCGCGCACCGGCATCGGCAACTACATCCGCGGGCTGCTCACCGGACTTCTGGAAGCGGGCGCGGACGACGTCGTCGCATTCGCGCCGGCGAGCGAGCGCGGCGCCCGCAACATCGAGGCGTCGCTCGACGGCGTGCCTGTCGAGCGCGACATCCGCACGCTCCCGGTCGCGTACGCGTGGCGCGAGGCCTGGTCGGCGCTGCGGCGGCCGACGCTCGAACGGATCGTGGGCGACTTCGACGTCTTCCACCTCTCGGACTGGCTGCACGTGCCGCAGCGCGGCGGAGTGCGCGCGGTGACCGTGTACGACCTGGCGCCGCTGCGCTTCCCGCACTGGTCGCACCGGCGCACTCGGCGGCTGCACGGGCGTTCGTACCGCGAGGCGCGGCGTGCGAACGTCGTGTTCGCGATCTCGGAGTTCACGGCGCGCGACGTGCGCGAGCGGCTGGGCGTCGAGGCTCGCGTGGCGTACCCGGGCGTGGACGCGCGTTTCACGCCTGACGGCCCGAGCCGAGAGGTCGGAGTCCTCGCCGTCGGCACGCGCGAGCCGAGGAAGAATCTCGCCGTGCTCGACGGCCTCCCGGTGCACGTTGCGGACTACGTCGACGACGAGGAGTTGCCGGCGCTCTACCGGGGTGCTTCGGCTTTCGTCTTCCCGTCGCGTTTCGAAGGCTTCGGGATGCCGGTCGTCGAGGCGATGGCCTGCGGAACGCCCGTCGTCTGCTCGAGCCACCCGTCGCTCGACGAGGCCGCGGGAGACGCGGCAGTTCGGGTCGATCCGGAGAGCCCCGCGGCGATCGCGGCGGGGATCGAGGAAGCGCGCGAGCGCCGAGACGAGCTCGTGCCGAAAGGGCTCGAGCAAGCGCGCCGCTTCACGTGGCGCGCCACGGGCGAAGCGGTTCTGCGCGGGTACGAGGAGGCCGGGTGAAGGTCGCGCTCGACGTCTCTCCGCTGCGACTCACGCGCGCAGGCTCGGCACGGTACGTGCTGGGGTTGCGAGACGCGTTGCGCGGACGGGTGGAGCTCGACGAGCTCGCGTGGGGAGGGAGCGGCCGTGCGACCGCGGCGCTGCGGGATGCGCTCTGGTATCCCCTTGCGCTGCCGCGTGCTGCACGCGGTGCCGACCTGCTGCACTGTCCGACGTTCCGTGCTCCGCTCCGCTCGGGCGTCCCGCTCGTCGTCACGGTGCTCGACCTCTCGGTGCTGCGACATCCGAACCTCTTCAACCGCTGGACGCGCACCTACAGCCGGCTCGCCGTGCCCAGCGTCGTCCGCGCCGCGCGCCGCGTGATCGCGATCGCCGAGTTCACGAAGCGGGAGCTCGTCGACCTGCTCGGAGTCCAGCCTGAGCGCGTGCACGTGATCGGCGTACCGCCGCGTCCGGGCCTCTCACCCGAGGGCGAGCGCGCCGAGGGCGACTACGTGCTCGCGGTCGGCACGCTCGAGCCACGCAAGAACCTCGCTCGTGCCGCCGAGGCGGCGCAGCGTGCCGGCGTCGAGCTGCGGGTCGCGGGCGCGCGCGGCTGGGGCGACATCGCGGCGAACGGCGTGCGGTGGCTCGGCGAGGTCGGCGACGACGAGCTCGTCCGGCTCCTGCGCGGCGCGCGGGCGCTCGTCTATCCCTCGCTGTACGAGGGGTTCGGGATCCCGATCCTCGAGGCGATGGCCGTCGGCACGCCGGTCGTCACGTCAGCAGGCGGTGCGACCGAGGAGGTCGCCGGCGGCGCGGCGGTCCTCGTCGACCCGCTCGACGCGGGCTCGATCGCGGCGGGGATCCAGGAGGCCGAGCGGCGGCGCGAGGAGCTGCGACCTCGCGGGCTGGAGCGCGCCGCCTCGTTCGCTTGGGAGGACGTCGCGGAGCGCACGCTCGCCGTCTACCGCGAGGCGCTCGAGTGATCGTCGTCGACGCCGACGTCCTCGGACGCGGGCGCACCGGCGACGAGACGTACGTCGAGAACCTGCTGCGCGCGCTCGCGCCGCTCAAGGGTGATCTCCGGATCGGCGCGATTGCGCGCAACGCCGCCCTCGTGCCACCCGGCATCGAGCCGCTCGAGCTGTCGACGCGCTCGCAGGAGCTGCGCATGGCGTGGTCGGTCCCGCGTCTCCTCCGGCGACTCAGGCCGAGCGTCGCGCACTTCGTGCATTCAGTGCCGCTCCGGCTGCCGTGCCCGGCCGTGCTGACCGTCCAGGACCTGAGCTTCGAGCGCGACGCGTCGCTGATGGGCCGCAAGGACCGCGCGGTCTTCCGCGCCGTCGTTCCCCGCTCGGTGCGCCGCGCCGCGCGTGTGCTCGCGATCTCGGAGCGCACGAAGCGCGACCTCGTCGAGCTCTACGGGGTCCCCGAGGAGAAGGTCGTGGTCACGCCGCTCGGCGTCGATCCGGCGTTCCGCCCCGGCGCCGACGGACGCGGCACGTACCTGCTCTTCGTCGGCGCGATCCAGGACCGGAAGGATCCACTCGCCGCCGCTGCCGCCGCGAGCAGCCTCGGCCTCCCGCTCATCGCGGTCGGGCCCGAGAAGGACCGCGCGCTCGCGGAGCAGCTGCGCGTCGCCGGCGTTGACGTGCGCGGCTACGTGCCGAAGGACGAGCTCGCGCGCCTCTACCGCGACGCTGCGGCGCTGGTGCTCCCGTCGCGTTACGAGGGCTTCGGCCTGCCGGTCGTGGAGGCGATGGCCAGCGGAACGCCCGTGGTGGCCGCACCCGACGAGGCGCTGCAGGAGGTCGCCGGCGACGCGGCGGTGTTCGCTCCGCCCGAGGAGCTCGCGGCGGGCGTGGAACGGGCGCTGGCCGACCGCGCGCGGCTGATAGCGGCCGGCCTCGAGCGAGCGCGGCGCTTCACCTGGGAGGAAACGGCCCGCCGCACGCTTAGGGTCTACCGGGAGCTGCTGTGAAGGTCTCCGCCGTCGTCGTCTCGCACGGGCACGCGGACGAGGTCGAGCGACTGGTGCCGATCCTCGCGCCGCAGGTCGACGAGCTCGTCCTGGTCGCGAACGTTCCGGGCAGCGTCCGCGGCGAGCCCGCCCCCGTGCTGAGGAACGCCCGGCCGCTGTCCTTCGCCGAGAACGTGAACCAGGGCATCCGCGCGACGAGCGGCGACCTCGTGCTCGTCTCCAATCCGGACGCTGTGCCCGGGCCCGACGCCGTCGCGACGCTGCGGGCCTTCATGGAGTCGCATCGGCGCGCGGGCATCGCCGGCCCCCAGATGCGCTGGCCGGACGGCCGCTGGCAGCCCTCACGCCGCCGCTTCCCGACGGTCACGGGCACCCTCTTCCGGCGGACGCCGCTGCGCCGGCTCGCGGGCCCGTACGCGCAGCGTGCGCACTACCAGCTCGACGAGCGTCCCACCGAGCCCGTGCAGGCCGACTGGCTCCTGGGCGCCTCCCTGCTCCTGCGCCGCGAGATGCTGGACGAGCTCGGCGGCTTCGACGGCGGCTTCCGCATGTACGGGGAGGACATCGATCTCGCCTACCGCGCAGCGCAGGCAGGCTGGGAGCGCTGGTACGTCCCCGCGGCGATCGTCACGCACGACTACGCCGCGATCGTCGACCGGAGCTTCCTGACCCGGCACACGTGGTGGCACCTGCGCGGGATGGCGCGCTTCGTGCGCAAGCATCCTGAGCGCCTGCGCGCGCTGTAGGGGGACACCGCCGGTGTGGGTTGGATTCCGCTCGCG
The DNA here is from genome assembly GCA_036000665.1 of Gaiellaceae bacterium. Classification (GTDB taxonomy): domain Bacteria; phylum Actinomycetota; class Thermoleophilia; order Gaiellales; family Gaiellaceae; genus JACCTU01. The sequence continues at coordinate 34,810 of DASYUZ010000144.1, read as the reverse complement.
CTGCTCTCCGCGCTCTTCGCGATCTTGCTGATGTAGACGGCGCTGCCGCGCACCTGTGACAAGTTCGTCACAAGAGCGTGACGAATCACAAAAGGACACTTTCGCCGACCGAGCCCGCCCGCTACCACTCGACGACACCTGTTCCCAGACCGATCGGAGTCGCCGATGTCCCGAGCTCGCCTGCTCGCTCTCGTGTTCGCGCCTGCCCTCATGCTCGTGTCGTCTGCCGCTGGAAGCGGTGGCGGCGCAGTCGTCGTCAGCCAGGTCTTCGGCGGCGGCGGCAACGCCGGAGCGCCCTACGCCGCCGACTTCGTCGAGCTCTTCAATCGAAGCTCTACACCCGTCGACGTCGACGGATGGACGCTGCAGTACGCACCGGCGTCGGCCACGACGTGGCAGACGACACCGCTCGCCGGGACGATCCAGCCCGGAGCGAACTACCTCGTGCAGCTCGCCGGCGGTGCGGCCGGAGCGGCGCTGCCGGCTCCCGACTCGACCGGCGCGAGCAACCTCAGCGCGACGAGCGGCAAGGTCGCGCTCGTGCGCGACGGCACGGCACTGACGTGCGGAGGCACGCCGGGAAGCTGCGCGGCGAACGCGCTCGTCGAAGACCTCGTCGGGTACGGCACCGCGAGCGACTACGAGGGCTCAGGCCCGGTTGCGGCGCTCACCAGCACGACGGCTGCGATTCGCGGGGCCGACGGCTGCACCGACGCCGACGTCAATGCGACCGACCTCTCGGCGAGTCCGCCTGTCGCTCGCAACTCCGCCTCACCGCTGCACCCGTGCGCGGTCGCACCCGCGCCCGAGCCCGCGCCGACGGCGAGCCATTCGGCGACCGTCGAGGTCGATGTCGAGCCCGTCCTGTCGCTCGCGGTCGAGCGCTCGACGCTCGCGTTCGGGTCCACGACGGCGGGCGCGACCCCGGCGCCGGTGGCGGAACGCGTCACGGTTCTCAGCAACCATCCCGCCGGCTACACGCTGACGGCGCACCGCTCGGTGTTCACGCCCGCGGACCTCCCGCTCGCGATCCAGGCGTCGGCACCTGCGGGCGGGGCACTCGGGACGGCGCTGTCCGCAGGTGGCCTCGTCGCCCTTCCGATCGCACCGTCTGCGCTGACCATCGGCACGGCGTCGTCCACGAGTGGACGTGAAGGAGACGTCTGGCCGACGAGCGTCGGTTTCGTGCCGCCGTTTCCATCCGTGGCCCCGGGCCGGTACACGGCGACGCTGACGTTCACGGTGATCGGACGGTGACGCTCGCGCTCGGCGCCCTCGTCGCCGCGTTCATGCTTCCCGCGGCCGCGCCGGGCGCGCCCGTCGTGTCGCTGTCGGCCTCGCCCGCGCGCCTCGCGCTCGCGGGCGACGGCGCGGCGGTCGTCGCGCTGCGAAACGTCGGCCGCTCGAGCGTCTCCGTCACTGCCGGTTCTGCCGGCGTCGCGCTCGATCTCCGTGGGCGGCCCGCACTCACCGCGCGGGCCGCGCGGCGGAGCGCTGCGGCGTGGCTGAGCGTTCGGCCGCGCCGACTGTCGCTCGCCCCGGGCGGAGCCGCTTTCGTGAAGGTCGCCTCGCTCGTTCCGGCGCGCGCGGAGCCCGGCGACCACCACGCACTCGTGTTGTTCTCGACTCAGGCGACGCAGGCCGGAAGCGTCGGCGTGCGCATGCGGGTCGGCGTCCGGGTCGTCGTGCGCGCCCCGGGCACGATCATCCGCAGGCTGGTCATTCGCCGTCTGCACGTGCGCCGGCGAGGCCGGGCACGTCTGCTCGTAGTCGGCCTTGCGAACCTCGGGAACATCACGGAGACCCTGCTTCCGGGTCGCGTAACCGTGTCGCTGCTTGCCCGTGGGCGAGTCGTCGTCCGCGTCCGTACGCAGCGGCGTGAGCTCCTTCCGCACTCGTTCGGCATCGCCGCGGGGACGTACGTCGGGCCGCTCCGTGGCCGAGTCCTCGCGCGCGTCGAGACCCGCGGTGCGGGTCGGCGGCTGTTCTGGATCCGTCTGTGAGGGGATAGATGGTTGATGCCACGATCTCGTGCGTCCGGCTGCGCGGTCTGGCGCGTCTGAGCCGCGCGCCGAACCGGCACGCCGCCGCCGGAGGCGTCGCCGCCCCGGCCCTGCGCGCTTCACGACGCCAGGCCGCCACCGATGCTGTCAGCATCGGCGACGTCCTGCCGCCGCGCCCCAGAGCGGCCAGCCCACGCCCCGGAAGCGACGATCTCATGGCATCAACCATCTAGCGGCCGGAGCGCCGGAGCGCCGCCGCGCACCCGCGGCGCGCTCGCGGCACGGTTGCCGCCGGCGAGAAGCTGTACTCCACCTGTGCTCCCAGGCGACGCGTGTCCGACTGCGAGGGATCGAGCTCGTGGGGCACGAACGTGCGGCTGATCCTGATGTCGACGTGGAACGGCGACCGGGACGTCCGGAGCAGGAAGGTGCGGTCCTCGAGCCTGTTGATCGTGAATGTGCACGACGCGGTCACGGCGCCCAGCGCGGGCTGCTTGTCCTTTCCGCGCCGCAGCTCCCCGACGCGGATCCAAACGCGGGCCGGCTTGTCGATGCCGCCCCAGGCTTTGCGGTGGACGCGGACGACCGCGAACCCCGCCTGACCTCCCGGCGTCGTGAACTGCGAATAATCCGTCTGCTTTTCGGCCCATCCGTCTTGCGACACGCCGCGCGCAGCGTTCTGCAGCCTGAGCGGCGGCGTGATCTCGAACAACCGCCACTTCGTCGGGGTCCCGCCCGCGTAGTGGGTGTGCTCCCCAACCTTCGTTCCGACGACGTCGATTCCCGGGTCGACGACCACGTACTCGACGGCCGCGTGCGTGATCGCGCCGGTCCGCGCGTTCACCAGGTCGGGCGTCAGGGTCGGCCCGGGCCCCGGCGCGCTGCCGTCTGTCGACCAGACGTGCTTCAGCGAGCGGTTCCAGAACTCCATCTGCCAGAGCCCGTTGAAGTCCGTGAGCCGCTGGCCGAGGTAGAGCGCCGGTGCGCCGCCGGTCTCCCGGTCGATCCAGTCGTACGGCGTCGCGATGTCGTCGGCGAGCGTCTCCGAGAACGTGTTCGACGCGCTCGCCGCGGACATCTGCCCTGCGAGGCTCCACGTGAGTACGAGCAGCGCCGCGAGAGCCAGCACCGGCCCTTGCCCTTCGGGCAGCACGCGCGGGAGCACGATCACGACGAGCGACACGACGAGCATCCCGACGAGGACGTTGCGGGCGTGGCTGGGCGTCCACTGATACGCGCGGTTCGCAGCCTGCAGGAGCGAGAAGCCCGGCGCGTCGGAGTAGACGCGGAATTGCATCTGGTACGGGTAGACGAGCAGGATCGCCGCGAGCGTGACCCCGGCGCCGGCGGCGACCGCCCACCAGCGCACGACCGGCCGCTCCAGGAACATCGCGGTCCCGACGAACAAAAGCGGCGCGATGTAGATCAGGTTCCGCTCGACGACTAGGGTCGAGAACGTCGTGGAGATGTAGGCGGCCTTGACCGCGGTGTACCAGCCGAAGCCGACGATCAGCGCGCCCATCGTCGCGACAACCGCGCGCAGCTCCGGCGACCACGTCTCGCCGCGCGGCCGTACGAGCGCAGCCAGACCCGCGACCATCGGCAGGATCCCCATCCCGATCGCCAGTGCGCCGACGGCCCAGAGGCCGTTCTCGAGCATCCGGTCTTTGTAGAAGATCGTCGAGATCAGCCAGCTGTACGAGAGGTGCGAGATCGCCGCGTTGACGACGATCACGACGCCGACCGCGAGCGTCGCCCCCCCGATCCAGTCCCAGCGCGACCAGCGTGCGTACTCACGCTTCGCGCGCGCACTCGTCGCCGCAAGCGCGATGGCGGCGACGACGAACGCCGCCGGAACCACCGCGAGCTGCTCGCGCACCAACGGCGCCGCGATCGACGCAAGCGCCGCGCCGCCGATCCACCACCCCGTACGGTGCGCCAGTGCCTTCGCGATCAGGAACGCGCTGAGCGCGGCCCACGGGTACGCGAGCGGCTCCTCGATCAGCATCGCCGAGTAGTAGAGGGCCGGGATCGTCGCGGCGCCCGTCGCCGCGAACAGCGCCCACGGCCTCGACACGACCATTCGCGCCAGCCCATAGGTGGGAAAGAGCACAGCCGTCATCAGCAGCACGTTGAGGAACTTCGCGGTCGCGTACGCCTGCCCGACGTCCTGGATCCACCACACCGGCGCGAGCACGTACGGGTAGAGCGCGTGCACCGGGTACGGGACGCCGCGCCGCGCCGTCTCGCCCGTCTCGGCGACTGCCCGCGAGAGCTGCGCCGTCTCGAGCTCGTCCGAGTTCAGCCACGGCGTGACGTGGCCGAACGCCTCCCAGCCGTACAGGACGCAGAGCCAGAGGTAGATCGAGAGCAGCGGCACGGCCGCGAGCAGGCGGTCGACCCGCGGCCGGGAGACGACGGCCGCGGCCCGTGCGGTGACGACACTCATTCGGCTGCCGTCCCGAGCACGACGCGCGGGTCGAGGTCGACCTCGCGGCGCACGAAGCGGCACGGCACCCCTGCTTCCCCGCACGCGCTGACGACGGCGTCGAGTGCTTCGCGCGGGGCGTCCGGGATCGTCACCAGGACGGTGTCGGGCCTCGCACGCGCGAGCACGCCCGCGGTCTCGCCCGTCCCGCCGAGCACCGGGACGCCCTGGAGCCGCCGGCGCCGCAGACGCTGGTCGTCATCCACGAAGCCGACGACGTGCTCTCCGGGCGTCTCGCGCAGCTCACGCAGGAGGCTGCGCCCACCGCGGCCCGCGCCGACGATCAGCGTCCGGCGGCGCGCGCTCCGGAACGACGAGAGCCCGCGGGCGGCCGCGCGCTCCCAGAAGCGCGAGGCGCCGACGAGGGCGGTGCAGATCAGCACGTCGATCGCGAACACGCTCTTCGGAAAGTCCCCGAGGTCTCGCGTTGCCGCGAGGACGCCGAAAGCGACGAACTCCGAGGTGACGACTGCCGCGACGACTGCCGCCGCGTCGCGAGCGCCCGCGTAGCGCCACACGCCGCGGTAGAGCCCGAACGGGATGAACGCGAGGTAGCGCGCTGCGAGCACGATCGGCAGCGCGGTCGTGAACATGAACCGCTGGCTGATCGTGCCCTCGCCCTGCACGCGCAACAGGTACGCGCACAGGAAGGACGCCGAGATCAGCGCGAAGTCGACGACAACCTCGACGAAGCGCCGGCGATGAAGCGCCAGGAACGACGTCGGCGCGGTGCGATCGCGGTCGACATCGGACAGGAAGCTCGCGAACTGCACGAGCAGCGCGAACGTGACGAGCACTCCGGCGAGCGTGATGCGCGTGTCGTTCAGCACGGCGTACGCGAAGCTCGTGCCGCCGAGCCCGGCCGCCACGAGCGCGAGCAGCACGACCGACCGCCGCTCGGAGAGCCCGTGGTAGACGAGCCGGTGCGACGCGTGATCGCGGCCGCCCTGGTGGATCGGACGTCCCTCGAGCAGGCGGACGACGGTGACGAGCGTCGTGTCCAGGATCGGCACGGCGAGGATCAGGACCGGCAGCAGCAGCGTGGCCGCAGTGGCGCCCGCGACCTTGTAGCTCGAGAGCAGCCCGAAGCATGCGACCGTGAAGCCGAGCATCTGCGAGCCGGAGTCCCCCATGAAGGCCGCCGCCGAGCCGCGAAGGCGCAGGTTGAAGCGCAGGAACCCGACACACGCGAGCACGAGCGAGAGCGAGAGGGCGAGCACGGTGTCGTTCGGGTGCACCGTGACGGCGTCGAGCGCGAAGTACGAGGCCGCGATGGCGGCCAGCGTTGCGGCCAGCCCGTCCATGTTGTCGAGCAGGTTGAACGCGTTCGTCATCCCGACGAGCCAGAGCACGCCGAGCGGGACCGCGATCCAGTCGGCCTCGACGATCTGCACGGTCAGACCGCTCGCGAGCACGACCGCCGCCGCTCCGATCTGCGCCGCGAGCTTCGTCCAGGCGGGCAGTGCAAAGAGGTCGTCGACGAAGCCGGCGAGGAAGAGCAGCGCGCCGCCGCCGAGGACGCCCGCGAGCTCCGACGACGGCTCCAGGGCCCCCGTCACCACCGCCAGCCCGACCCCGGCGAGCAGGCCCGCGAAAATGCCCAGTCCCCCGACGAGCGGCGTCGCCCGCTCGTGCCAGCGGTCGTCGCGCGGCGTCGCCGAGAGGCGGCGCGCCAGCGGGCTCCTCAGGGCCGCCCAGATGACCGCGAAGGAAGCAGGCAGGGCGGCGATCGCGGTGAGGGCGATCACGATCACGGAAGCGTAACGAGTCGCTGTTAGCGTCCCATGAGCCCCGGATGCGCCCGTCCTTGCTCGAAGTTCTCCGCTGCCCCGTGTGCTCGTCCGAGCTCGCCCTCGTCGCCGACGAGCTCCGCTGCGACGGCTGCGCGGGCCGATTCCCGGTCGAGAACGGGATGCCGCGGATGCTCGACGAGCGCCTCCCCGGCATCTCGGAGAAGCGGCGCGAGATGGACGCGTGGCCGGAGAAGGCGCGGCAGGAGGGGTGGTACACGGAGGACGACTCGACTGACCTCTTGCTCCCCTCGGTGCCCTGGGACGACCCGACCTGGTCGGCGAACGAGCACTCCTTCGACGTCCTGCTCCGGCGCTACGTGAAGCCGGGACTGCGCGTGCTCGAGGTCGGCGCCGCGCGTTGCTGGGGCGCGCTGCACATGATCCCCCGCGGCGTCGAGTACGTCGCAACGGACATCCTGGCCGATCCCGTGATCGGGCTCGGGCGCGGCGAGTTCTACGAGCGGCACGTCGGCCCGTTCGACCGTGTGCAGGCCGACGGCGAGAACCTGCCCTTTGCGTCCGGCTCGTTCGACCTCACCTACTGCGTTGCGGCGCTGCACCACGCAGTCGATGCGCGCCAGATGGTGCGCGAGATGGCGCGCGTCACGCGGCGCGGCGGGATCGTCGCGGCGCTGAACGAAGGTACGCGCGCGCCGGGGGCGAGCTCGGACAACCCGCAGCAGTCCTCCGAGAAGGCGTACGGGATCAACGAGCACGTGCACACGATGTGGGCGTACGTGGGTGCGTTCCTCGCCGCGCGGATTGCGATCACCCGGCTCGAGCAGGCCGAGGGGTATGACGAGCTGGCGCGCCGACGCAGGCTGCGGCACGTGCTGCGCGTGCCACTGGTCGGCCGCACGGCCGCGACCGTGTTGACGCAGAACCTGAGCGAGTACTCCGGCGTCACGATCTTCGGTCGAAGGATCGCATGAGCACGTACGCCGACCTCGTCCGCTACCGCGAGCTGTTCGGCTCGCTCTTCCGCCGCGATCTCGAGGCGCGCTACAAGGGCACCGTCCTCGGCGTTCTCTGGTCGCTCGCGAATCCGCTGATCCTGATGGCGATCTACCTGGTCGTCTTCTCACTGCTCTGGCGCGTGATCGACCAGGACCACCCCGCGCTCTTCTTGCTCTCCGGACTCGTGCCCTGGGTCTTCTTCGCGAACTCGCTGCAGGCGGCGTCGAAGAGCCTGCTCGAGGCCGCGCCGCTGATCCGCAAGACGCGGTTCCCGCGCCAGCTCGTCCCGCTCTCGTCTGTGGCGACGAACGTCGTCGCCTTCGTGGTCATGCTCGTCGCGCTGCTGGTGATCAACGGCATCGCGCTGCCGCGGGTGCGGGCGACCGAGTGGCTCGCGATCCCAATTGCCGCGCTGTTCGTGCTCCTCGTCTCGGGGCTTTCGCTCGCCGTCGCCTGCGCGACCGTCGTCTTCCGCGACGTGGAGCACCTCGTCAGTGCACTGCTGCTGCCGTGGTTCTTCCTGACGCCGATCCTGTACACGATCGACAGCCTCCCGGGCGCGGCCGCCGACTACGACTGGCTGGCCGACATCCTGCGCTGGGGGAACTTCCTCTCGCCGGCGGTCTACGCGATCCGCGACCCACTCTTCTTCGGCGAGCTGCCACGGCTCGCCGACATCGCCTATCTCTGCGTGGCCGCCGCGCTTTCGCTCGCGCTCGGCGCATGGGCGTTCAGCCGCGTCGACGACCGGATGGCAGTCGAACTGTGATCCGGCCGTCATAGAGCCACGGCTCGTCCTGCGGCGGAATCGCCGCCGGGAGGCCGCCCACCTCCGTCCATTCGACCTCGACGCCCTTGATCACGGACGCGCAGACGAGCGGATGCGCGAAGCCTGGAACACGCCCCACGCCCGGCGCGTACGGCGCGAGCGCGTGTGGGCGTCGGCGCAAGCGCCCACCGTCGATCTCGACGGAGCCGCCGACGACGGCGTAGCCCTCGCGGTGCGCCTCGAGCATGCGGGCGCGCCAGTCGGGAGCCGGCTGCGCGCCGCCGAGCCGGGCCTCGACCTCCGCCTCCGTCTCGATCCGCGGCTGCACGTCGACGTCGACGTCGAGGGTCGGGCTTCCGAGCTCGCCGAGCCAGAACCTGCCCTCGTCGACGACGTCGATCGCAAGGCGGTAGTGGCCCGGAGGGATCGGCGCGCGGATCGCCAGCTCGACGGTCGCGGTCTCGCCCGGCTCGGCGGCGACGGGCGTGCGCAAGCCGTCCCAGACGATCGGATTCCCGAGCGCGTCGAGCCAGTGGTAGGAGACGGTGAAGCGCTCGTTGCGCCACGGCGTGTCGCCTGCGTTTTCGAGCTCGACGCGTCCGCTCGCCGCGGCGCCTGCGCGGAGCTCGGGCAGCTCGTGCGCGCACCAGCGGACCGCGAGCGGCTTCCCCATGCGCGGCTAGTCTAGGCCGCCATGACCGCCATGGACCCGCTGCTCGTACGCGCTGCACGGCGCGAGCCGGTCGAGCGCACCCCGGTCTGGTTCATGCGGCAGGCGGGACGCTCGCTGCCCGAGTACCGCAAGCTGCGCGAGGGCCGCACGCTCTTCGACGTGGTCCGCGATCCCGAGCTCTGCGCCGAGGTGACGCTCCAGCCCGTGCGGCGCCACGACGTCGACGCGGCGGTGATGTTCGCGGACATCATGCTCCCGGTTCTCGCGATGGGGATCGAGGTCGAGCTCGTCGAGAACGTCGGGCCGGTGATTGCCGAGCCGATCTCGACCCGCGCCGACGTCGACCGGCTGCGCGTGCCCGATCCCGAGGAAGCCGTCCCGTCGATCCTCGAGGCCGTGCGCATCGTGCGCCGCGAGCTGCGTGACGACCAGGCGGTCGTCGGCTTCTGCGGCGGGCCGTTCACGGTCGCGGGCTACCTGATCGAAGGCAAGCCGACCCGGGAGTTCACGAAGGTGAAGAAGCTCATGTACTCGGAGCCCGCGACGTGGCACGCGCTGATGGAGAAGCTCGCGGACACATCCGCGCGCTACGTCCGCGCGAAGATCACGGCGGGCGCAGACGTCGTGCAGCTCTTTGACTCGTGGGTCGGCGCGCTCTCGGTTGCCGACTTCGAGGAGTTCGTGGCGCCGTACTCGGCGCGGATCCTGCAAGCAGTCGATGCGCCGACGATCCACTTCGGCACCGGTACCGCGCATTTGCTGCGCTCGATGGCCGCTGCCGGAGGCGACGTGATCGGCCTCGACTGGCGCGTGCCGCTCGACGAGGGGTGGGAGCTCGTCGGCGAGGGCTGCGGTGTGCAGGGCAACCTCGACCCGGCCGTGCCGCTCGGCCCGTGGGCGCGCGTCGAGGCGGCGACGCGCGACGTGCTCGAGCGAGCGGCGGGGCGCCCCGGGCACATCTTCAACCTCGGTCACGGCGTGCTCCCGGACACCGATCCGGCGGTGCTCGGCCGCCTGCGCGAGCTCGTGCACGAGCTCACTACGGAAGTGCGCGTGTGAGTGCCGCCGTCATCCTGATGGCGTACGGGTCGCCCGAACGTCTGGAGGACGTGCCCGCCTACTACTCCGACATCCGCGGCGGCCGTCCGATCGCGCCCGAGCATCTCGCCGATCTCGTCGAGCGCTACCGGCGCCTCGGTATCGACCAGCGGTCGCCGCTGAACGCGATCACCGAGGAGACGCGCGCCGCGCTCGAGCAGGAGCTCGGATTGCCGGTCTACACCGGGATGAAGCACTGGGATCCGCACATCGCGGACGCGGTCGAGCGTGCGCTGGCAGGCGGCGCGGACACGCTCGTGGGCCTCGTCCTCGCGCCGCACTACTCGCCGCTCTCGATCCGGGAGTATCGGGAGCAGCTCGAGGACGCGCTCCAGGACCGGGCCGAGCTCGCATTCATCGAGCGCTGGGGCGAGGAGCCGGGCTTCGTCGACCTGCTCGCCGATCGCGTCGGCGGCACCGACGCGCACGTCGTCTTCACCGCGCACAGCCTGCCGGTCGAAGGCAGCGGAGAGTACGAGACGGAACTGCGTAAGACGGCTGCGTTAATAGCGGAGCGCGCAGCGCTCCGCGAGTGGTCGTTCTCGTTCCAGAGCGAGTCGCCGACGGGCGTCCCGTGGCTCGGCCCGGACATCCTCGACCACCTCGGAGAGCTCTCGGCGCGCGGCGTTCGATCGGTGCTCGTCTGTCCTGTCGGCTTCGTGGCCGACCACCTGGAGATCCGGTGGGACCTCGACGTCGAGGCCGTCGAGAAGGCCCGCGAGCTCGGCCTCGAGCTCTCGCGGATCGAGATGCCGAACGCCGACCCGCGCTTCGTCTCGGTGCTCGCCGGCCTGGTGCGACGGGCGCTTTCGGTACCGTCGAGCGCATGACGGGGGCAATCCGTGTCGACGAAGTCTCGAGGCGCTTTCGCGTCTACCCAAAGGACACGCGCACGCTCAAAGAGCTGATCGTCACCCGCGGCCGCGGTCGAGGCGAGGACGTCTGGGCGCTCTCCGGAGTCTCGCTCGCTGCGCAGCCCGGCGAGGCCGTCGGGCTCGTCGGCCGCAACGGATCCGGCAAGACCACGCTGTTGAAGCTGATCGCCGGGATCATCAAGCCGACGCGCGGCACCATCGCGGTCGGCGGCCGCGTCGCGTCGCTGCTCGAGCTCGGCGCCGGCTTCCACCCGGAGTTCACGGGCCGCGAGAACGTGTACCTGAACGGCGCACTGTATGGCCTCAGGCGTGGGCAGATCCGCGAGCTGATGGACGAGATCGTCGACTTCGCGGGCATCGGCCACTACGCCGACCTCCCTGTGCGCACGTACTCGGCCGGCATGTACATGCGCCTCGGGTTCGCGGTCGCGGCACACGTCGACGCTGACGTGTTGCTGCTGGACGAGATCTTCGCCGTGGGCGACGAGGAGTTTCAGCGCAAGTGCTTTGGCAAGATCTCGCAGTTCAAGCAGACGGGGGGGACGATCGTCTTCGTCTCGCACGACGCCTCCGCCGTCGAGCGGCTCTGCGAGCGCGCGGTGCTGCTGCGCGAAGGCATGGTCGACTTCGACGGGCCGACGCACGAGGCGATCCTGCGCTACCGCTCGCACCTCGCCCGCGACCGCGACCCGGCCGAGCGCGGCGCGGGTCTGAACGAGTGGGGTAGCGGCGAGGCGCGCATCGTCGAGACGTCGCTGCACGGCGCAGACGGAGAGGCGCGCGCGCAGTTCGTCGGCGGGGAGCAGCTCTCGATGCGGGTGCGCGTCGTCGCGGAGCGGCCGATCCCCGCGCCGCAACTCTCGTACGAACTGCGCGAGTGGGGCGGCGCGCTGATCGCCGGCGGGTCGGTGGACACCGCGGCGCTCGGCTGGGACGGCGCCGGCGACCACGTGTTCCGCTTCGAGGTCGATGAGCTCCCGCTCGGCGAGGGCCGGTTCAAGCTCCGCTTCGGGCTCGTCTCGCCGGACGGCGCGCACCTCTACCACTGGCTCGACGACGCGCTGCGGCTGTACGTGATCCCTCACGAGCGCGACGCCGGACTCGTGCGACTCGAGGGCCGCTGGACGAGGGAGGAGATTGTCGCGGCGGCGGAAACTCAAGTGGGCGCATGAGCTCGCGGACCTGTCCCGACTGGCCGCGTCTGATGGAGATCGCGCCGGATCTCCAGTTCAAGCACTACACGCTCGCCGAGGCGAAGCTGCCGACTGAGGCCCTCGTCAACATTCAGAACGTCTCGCAGGACACGGTCGCGATCTGCTGCGACCTCGACCACCACGTCTTCTTCGCGGAGCACACAGAGCCCGAGGTCGCGGAGGCGCTGCGGTCGTCGCACTGGTACGACCTCGCCGAGTGGTCGACGGCGGGGCCGGGCACGCCCGCGAGCGCCGCCTAACGCACGACGGCCGGGGAGGCGGCGGCCTTCAGGAACCTGCGCGCCGCCCCGCTGCCGTCGGCGCGCGCTACCCAGACCTCCTCGCCGACGCCGTAGAGCACCCGCGCGTCGTCGAGCCATTCCACCTGGTCGTCGATCTGTCGCTGCTCCGCCAGAGGTGTGTCGCGCCCCGTCCGGAGATCGAGCACGTAGAGGTGCCACATCCACGGCGCGCCCTTGTCGACCGTGACGCGCTTCTTGTAGGCGATGCGCGTACCGTCGCGCGACAGCGATGGGCACTCGACGTTCTCGCGCAACGTGTGCGCGCGGCGCGTGCGCAGATCGCCTTTGATCAGGTACGTCTTCTTGCCCGTCGCGAGCGTCGCGTAGAACCGGTTCGGATCGCGGGCGAACGTCACGCCCCAGAAGTTCACGTCCGGCGCGTCGACGGGGTGACCTTCACGCTCGACCTCGAACTGCTCGAGGTTCGCGAGCTTGCGGCTGCTCGCCATGTCGATGAGGATCGTCTGCGTCGAGAAGGTGCCCGGCGTTGCGTACGAGTGGCCCGACACGAACGTCGTCACGGCGCCGTAGCGCCCGTCGCTCGAGATGCGCGCCCGGCTCGGGACCCCGCTGAGCGCGAGAGAGGCGACCGGACGAAAGCTCCTGTCGAGGATCAGGGCACGGTACGTGAAGCGGAGGCGGCCCGACTGCGCGAGACACAAACCGCGGCCTCCCGCGGAGTACACGCGCTCGCAGCGAAGTGTCCCGGTCGACCCGGACGTCGGCGCGTGAAGCGGGGCGAGGGCGATGTCGCCGTAGCGCGACGCCGTCACGCGGTCGAGGCTGCGGTAGAGGACGAACGCGCCGGCCGGGCGCCGAAACGGACGTGATGCCGCGTCAGGAGCTGCGGAGGCGTCGGTGGCATTGCGCGCCGCCGCAGCCACGTACACCCCGCCCCCGAGCAGGGTCGCAACGATCAGGCCGGCGAAGAGCGCGCGCCTAACCACGGCGAACGCCCACGACCGCGATCACGGCGGCGACGCCGAGCGTGCATGCGGCCGCGGCGAGCGCGACGTCCATGCCGGCGGCAGCCCAGATCGCCCCGAACGAGACCGAAGCCACGATGCGACCGAGGTTGGTGGCGGTCGAGAGCACGGCGAGCCCGGTCCCGCGGAGCTCGGCCGGCACCGTCGAGCTCGCCAAGGCGGGGAGCACGCCGTCGGTGGCCGCGTAGTAGAGGCCGAGCGCGACGAGCGGAAGCACGAGCCCGAGCGGTCCTGTGGGCGCCGCGAGCAGCAGTCCGTACACGCCCAGCAGGAGCGCATAGCCGAGCGCGAACACCTTCCCGCGGCCGAAGCGATCGGCGAGCTGCCCGAGCGGAACGGAGAAGAGCATGAACACGAGCGCCGTGCCGACGAAGAGGAGCGGGAAGAACGTTGGCTCGAGATCGAGCTTGCGCTGCAGGACGACGTACAGCAGCGCGTCGCCGACCGTCGCCACGCTGAGCACCCCGCCTGCGCCGACGATCGCGCGAAAACGGCGGTCCCTGAGCAGTCCGACGGATCCTCGCAGTGACGCCGGCGGCGCCGGTTCCGCGGGTGTGTGGTCGTTCCTGACGAAGAGCCCGATCACGGCGAGGCCCACGAGCGCGAAGCAGAAGCTCACGGCGAAGACGGCGTCGAAGGCCAGGGGCGCGATCGCGAGCAGGCCGAAGGCCAGGAACGGGCCGAGCATCGCGCCGGTGGTGTCGAGGGCACGGTGGACGCCGAATGCGGTACCGAGGCGCTCACGGGGCGTGCTCAGCGAGATGAGCGCGTCGCGCGGCGCCGTGCGGATTCCCTTACCCGTGCGGTCGACCATCACGAGTGCGCCGACGACGGGCGCCGCGGCGGCCAGCAGGAGGCCGAGCTTGGAGAGGGCCGAGAGCGCGTAGCCGACGGTCGCGACCTCCTTGTGCCGCTGTGTCCGGTCCCCGAGATGGCCGGCGACGAGACGAACAAGCGCCGCGGATCCCTCGTAGAGACCGTTGACGAGTCCCAGCGCGAGCGGAGACGCGCCGACCGTGTACAGCAGGTAGAGCGGCAGCACGGTCGCGACCATCTCCGCGGAGACGTCCGTGAGCAGGCTGGTCACGCCGAGCAGGACGACCGTCCGGCCGACGTGGACGCGGGCCCGGCGCAGCCGCGCAGGGGCCTTCAGGACTACTGCCGCACTCTCTACTTGATACATGCTCCCCGCGCAGACGTTATTTCGCGGCCGCCCGCGCGCGCGACGGTCGAAGGCGTAGCGTCACCTAGCCGGACGGCTAGGTCCGGCCTTAGAACGGGCCGCTAACCAGCAGCAGGAGAAAGACCAGCAGCCACAGGAGAACCACCGAGGTCACGATCGCGGCGACGATGGTGAAGAACAGCCGGCGATCGATGAGCCGCATCGCCCGCAAGCGTACAACGGCTTCGCCCACGCAACCAGGCCCCGCTGCCGGCGCTTGCGCGCACTCCCCACCCCCGGGGTGGGGATGCTGGGTCCACCCGCCACCCGCGGTCGAGCGTACCGTCGAAGTGCCCGCGAGCGGGTGACGCAGTCGTGACAATTCTGTGCCGATTTGTCCCCAGGCTGCGCGCCGAGCGCGGGGCGTCATCCCGAGGCGTCAGTCCTGCTCGTCGAGCGCGCCGGGGTCGAGCGGCGGCGGAACCCAGCCCCACTTCTCCTCGAACCGTCGCTCGTTGCGGGCGTACCACTCGGCGGCGCGCTCGGGCACCTTCGACATCGTCAGTCCGACACGTCGGCTCTCGACCTGGACCGCCGGGACCTGGAGCGTGGGGACACCCGCGAGCCGGAGCCGCTCGAGGTAGTCGTCGTCTTCGAAGAATGCGCCCTCGAAGCTCTCGTCGAGCATACCGACCCGGTCCAGTACCTCGCGCGGCGCGACCCAGAACGCGCCGTGGAAGCCGTCCGCCTCGATCCCCGGCTTGCCGAGCACGAGCGGGCTGGTGACCGTGCCGGGCACGCAGAGGTCGTAGACCTCGCCGCCGATCACTCGGCTGTCGTTCCCGACCACCGCGACATAGTCGCCCGACGCGAGCCGCAGGCCCACGTTGACGTTCCGCGCGAAGCCGGTCCCCTCGTTGACGATCACGAGCTTCTCGCACTCGGCGGGAAGCGACGCGACGCACGCCACGAGCGCCGCGTCGACCTCGTCGTCGAGCGGCCAGTGCGGGATGACGATGCTCAGCTTCATCGCCGGCGCAGCGCGAGCACCTGCGCGAGCGGCTTCGTGTTCAGTATGTCCGCGGCCGTCGCCCAGCCCCTGCGCGCCGTGGCGACTGCGAGCTGCATGTTCCCCAGCCCGCGCACCGAGTGCGCGTCCGTGTTCACGCAGATCTGGACACCCGCCTGGATCGCCTCGCGCACGTGCTCGTCTCGCAGGTCGAGCCGGTCTGGAAGGCCGTTGACCTCGATCGCGACGCCCTCCTCGAGCGCGACCTGGAACGCACGCTCGAGGTCAAGCGCGTTCGGCGGGCGGTGGTTGATCAACCGGCCGGTCGGATGCGAGAGGCAGCGCACCGCCGGATGCCGCATCGCCTCCGTCACCTTGCGCGTCAGGTCCTTCCGCAAGCCGCGCTGGCCCGCGTGCAGGGAGAGCTGGACCCAGTCGAGCTCCGCGAGCACGTCGTCGGGAAGGTCGAGCCGCCCGTCCGCGAGGATGTCGCACTCGATCCCGCCCAGGACGCGGAACGGCGCGAGCCGCTCGTTCGCCTCAGCGACCTCCTCGCCCTGACGACGGACTGCGTCGGCGTCGAGGCCCGGGACGACGCGGACGCTGACCGTGTGGTCGCAGATCGCGAGGTACTCGTAACCGCGGTAAAGCGCGGCCGACGCCATCTCGAGCACCGACGCCTTCCCGTCTGACCACGTCGTGTGGATGTGCAGGTCGCCGCGCACGTCGTCGAGCCGGAGCAGAGACGGCGGAGGCTCCTCGCGGTGCGGCCGCTCTCGCAACTCCGGTGGGCACCAGGGAACTTCGAGCGCCGCGTAGACGCCCTCCTCGTCGGCCGCCTCAGGCAGCGGCTCGAGCGCGGCGACGTACGGGACCGAGCCGGTCGCACGAACGAGCGCCGTCCCGAAGCTCTCCGGCCGCGGCACGACCAGCTCGACCGGCACGCCCTCCACCGTGACGCCCAGCGCGCGGCGCTCGTCACGCTCGACGAGCGAGACGATCTCCGGCAGCTCCGCGAACGCGTCGATGACCCCACCCGGCGTATTTGCGGAAACGACCACAGCGAAGTCCTCGCACGCGTCGCGCCAGCGCCGCGGATCGCCGGTGACCTCGCCGGCCAGCGGACCGGCGACGCCGTGCGAGAGGGCCCAGGCACGATTCAGGAGCAGCGCGCGCCGCGGCTTTGGCTTCGCCGCTCGCGCCAGCCCCGCGCGCAGCTTCGCCTCGGTCTTCGGCCCAACTCCGGGAACCGACCCGAGGCGTCCCTCCTCGACGGCGGCCCTGAACTCGTCCGTCGTGCGCACGCCCAGCGCCTCGGCGAGCTCGCGCATCCGCTTCGGTCCGACCCCGAGCAGGTGTCCAAGGCCGACGAGCTCCGGCATCAGGGTCTCCTCGAGCTCGCGCAGCTCCGCGAGGTCGCCGGTCTCGACGAGCTCAAGCAGCCGCGCCTCGATCCCCGGACCGATCCCGCGCAGCTCGCGCACACGTCCCTCCCGCACGAGCTCGGCGACGGGCGCGCGTGTGTCGCGGATCAGCTCCGCGGCCCGCTGGTACGCGCGCGAGGTGTAGTACCCCGCGCCGTTCAGCTCGAGCAGGGCGGCGAACGCCTCGAGCTTCGCTGCGAGCGCCGCGTTCTCCACGCCTGGATAGTCTCCACCACCGATGGCCGCAATCGTCGTTCCGTACCGCGGGGCGAGCGGCAAGCAACGGCTCGGCCCGCTCCCGGACGGCGCTCGGACGGCGCTCTCGCTCGCGATGCTCGCCGACGTCCTCGCCGCGTGCACCGTCGTCGGCGAGACCGTCGTTGTCACCTCCGACGACGAGGGCGCCCGGGTTGCGTCAGAGTTCGAGGCGCTCCTGGAGGAAGACCCCGGCGGCGGACAGGGTGCGGCGGTCGAGGCCGCGCTCCGCAGGCTCCGCAACGGCCGCACGCTCGTCGTCAATGCCGACCTGCCGTGCGTGATCCCTGAGGATCTGCGGGCGCTCGAGTCGGCGACGCCCGACCGCGGGCTCGCGTTCGTCGCAGCGCGCGACGGGACGACGAATGCGCTCGGCCTCTCCTCGCCGTCGGTCTTCGCGCCGCTCTACGGCCCGGGCAGCGCCGAACGCTTCCGAATGCACGCGCACACGATCGGCGTGGAGTTCGTGCCCGCCGGGATCCCGAATCTCGCCGACGACGTCGACTCGCTCGAAGACCTCGAGCGGGTCGAGTTCCGGATCGGTCCGCGAACGCTCGCCGCACACACGGGATGAAGGTCGTGGCGCTCAGCGGCGGCGTCGGCGGCGCGCGCTTCCTGAGAGGCCTCGTCGAGGTCGTCCCGCAGCGCGACGTGACGGTCATCGGCAACGTCGGCGACGACGTCCAGGTACTCGGCCTGCACGTCTCGCCCGATCTCGACAGCATCCTCTACGCACTCGCCGGGCTCGCCGACGAGGAGCGAGGCTGGGGACGCGCCGACGAGAGCTGGCACGCGCTCGAGACCGTGGCAGCGCTCGGCGGCGAGTCGTGGTTCCAACTAGGCGACCGCGATCTCGGCCTGCACCTCGTGCGCACGCAGGCGCTGCGGACCGGCGAACCGCTCTCGATCGTTACGACGCGCCTGGCCGCAGCGCTCGGCCTCGAGCTCACGCTACTTCCGGCCACCGACGATCCACTTCGCACCTGGCTCGACACGCCGGCCGGGAGCTTCCCGTTCCAGGAGTGGTTCGTCGCGCGCGGCCACCGAGACGAGGTCGACGCCGTCCGCTTCGAGGGCGCCGCCGACGCGCGGCCCGCACCGGGAGCCAGAGAGGCGCTCGCGCAGGCCGACCTGATCTTGCTCGCGCCGAGCAACCCGTTCGTGAGCATCGGGCCGATCCTCGCCGTCGCCGAGCTCCGCACCGCGCTCGAGCGTCGCAGCGCGCCGTGCGTCGCAGTCAGCCCGCTGATCGGCGGCCGCGCGGTCAAGGGCCCGGCCGACCGCATGCTGCGCCGCCTCGCGGGCGGAACGTCGCCTCGCCACGTCGCCGCCTGCTACCCCGGCCTGATCGACGCGCTCGTCGTCGACGAGGCCGACGCGCACGATCTCGAAGGTCTCGCGGTGCGCGCGATCGTCACGAAGACGCTGATGACGGACGCCGCCGCGCGGCGCCGGCTCGCCGAGACGGCGGTCGCCGCGTGAGGGTGGCGATCGTCGGCGGGACGGGCAAGTTCGGCCGTGCGCTCGCGGCGCAGCTCCGCGAGACCGACGACGTCGTGCTCGGATCGCGCGACGCCGAGCGGGCGCGCGAGGCTGCAGCGGAGCTCGGCGTCGAGGGGGCAGCGAACGAGAACGCGGTCCAGGGCGTCGACCTCGTCGTCCTGGCGGTCAAAGCCGACAGCGCTCTCGAGACCGCGCGCGGACTGCGCGAAGCCATCGGCCGCACTCCCGTGCTCAGCGTCGCCAGCGACCTGCGCGTGCACGAGCGCTCGCTCGCCGAGCGGACGGCCGACGAGCTGGACGCACCAGTCGCCGCCGGACTGCACACGATCGCGGCCAGGACGGTCGGCAGCGAACAGGACGTGCTCGTCTGCGGCGACGACGACCGTGCGAAGGTGCCGGCGCTGGAGCTCGCGGCCCGCGTCGTCGCGGGCCGCGCCTTCGATGCGGGCGCACTCGAGAGCGCACGCGCGCTCGAGGGCCTCACTGGCGTGATCGTCGCGCTGAACAAGCGCTACCGCGCGCACGCTGGGATCCGTCTAACCGGCCTGTGACAGAGCTTCGTCTCGTTCCGGTCCGCGGGCTTCCGGAGATCCGCGAGGGCGACGACCTCGCCGCATTGATCGCCGAACGAATCGAGCTCGCCGACGGCGACGTCGTCGTCGTCGCGCAGAAGGTAATCTCGAAGGCCGAAGGCCGCATCGTCCCGCTCCGCGGCGTCGTTCCCTCCGAGCGCGCGCTGGAGCTCGCCGGCGACGAGGACCCGCGCCGCGTCGAGGTCATCCTCCGCGAGGCTAAGCGCATCGTCCGCGTGCGGCCTCCCTTGCTGATCGCCGAGACGCAGCACGGCTTCACTTGCGCGAGCGCGGGCGTCGACGCGTCGAACGCGCCCGAGCCCGACACGGTGGTCCTCCTGCCCGTCGACCCCGACGCGTCCGCGCAGCAGCTGTGCGCGCGGCTGCGCGAGCTCGCGGAGGTGGACGTCGGCGTGATCGTCAGCGACTCCTTCGGACGCCCCTGGCGCATGGGCACGACAGACGTCGCGATCGGCGCCGCCGGACTCCGCGTGCTCGAGGACCTACGCGGCACCCGCGACCGGAGCGGCTACGAGCTCCGCTCGACGCAGATCGCGGTTGCGGACGAGATCGCGGGAGCAGCGGAGCTCCTGATGCGGAAAGCGGACGGAATCCCGTGCGTCGTCGTCCGGGGCCTAGAGTTGGCGGGCGACGGAAACGCGCGTGAGCTCGTCATCCCCGAGGAGATGGATCTCTTTCGATGATCGACGCGATCAAAGCCCAGGACGCAGAGCGCGCGCAGGCGCAACTCCGTGAACGCCCGGAGCTCGCCGAGGAACGCGACGAGAACGGCGTGTCCGCGCTGATGCTCAGCTACTACTACGGACTCGAGATCGGAGACGAGATCCGCCGCGCGCGCACCATGCCGCTCGACGTCTTCGAGGCCGCAACCGTCGGCGACACAGACCGCCTGCGTGAGCTCCTCAACGAGGATCCCTCACTCGCCGGGGCCCAGTCGCCCGATCAGGGCACCGCACTCCACTTCGCCGCGTTCTTCGCTCAGCCCGAAGCCGTCCGCGTACTGCTCGACCGCGGCGCCGACGTGCATGCGGTCTCGCCCACGTTCGGCAACGTGACACCGCTGCACAGCGGTGCCGCCGGCAAGTCGGCCGATGTCGTCCACGCGTTGCTCGAGGCGGGCGCCGACCCGAACGCTCGCCAGTCCGGCGGCTTCGCCCCGATCCACGCGGCCGCCCAGAACGGCGACGCGGACATGGCCCACGACCTGCTCGCGCACGGGGCCGACCCGAACGCGGAGTCCGACGACGGCCGCACGCCGCTCTCGGTCGCGGAGCAGGAGGGCCACGAAAACGTCGCGGCCCTCCTGCGGGAGGCCGTCTAGGCGGCCGCCTCCGCGAACTCGCCGAGCACGTGCTCCCAGCCGGTGTCGTAGCTCGCGCGCATCTCCGCCGGGCCGTCGGTCACGCGCTCCCAGCCACGGTGCTCGAGCTCGACACGCGTCCCCTCGCCCTCCTGCTCGAAGCGCACCTCGACCTCGGTCGGCTCGCGCGCCGGGTTCACGCGCCACGAGAGCAGGAATCGGTGCGGCGGATCCCACGCGACGATGTCCGCCCATTCGGCCCGCGTCCCGTCTCGGAGCACCTCGTAGACGAGCCCGCCCTCGCGGCCTTCGAACACGGCGTCCACGGCCTCGTTGCCGCCGATCGAGTGCGACGCGAACGGCCACCACGTCCCGGTCCCGTCGGTGAAGAGCTGGAACGCCTTCTCGACCGGCAGCGGCACGCTCACGCTCCTGTGCACCGCCGCCAGCTCGGTCGCTTCCATGGTCATTCGTCCTCCTTTCGGCTCTCGGCTTCGGCGGCGGCCGCGAAGGCGGCCAGCGCGTCGTCCCAGAAGCTCTCGATGTAGTCGCGCAGCTCGGCGAGCCCGCCGGGCTCGATCCGGTAGATGCGGCGCGTTCCGTTCCTGCGCTCGGTCACGAGTCCCGCCTCTCTGAGGACGCGCAGGTGCTGCGAGACCGCCGGCCGGCTGACCGGCAGCTCCGCCGCGAGGTCGCCGACCGAGCTCGGGCCGCCGCGCAGGCGCTCGAAGATCGCGCGGCGCGTGGGGTCACCGAGTGCGTCCATCGTCTTCGCGTAAGCCATGACTTACCGTAAGTCTAAGCTTACGAACGACACGCTGTCAAGTCGGACTCGTCCGATTACGCTCGCTCCGTGGAGCTGCGGGAGCACGACGTCGACCCCGATCCGCTGACGCAGCTCCGCCGCTGGCTCGACGAGGCGCCCGAGGAACGCGTCGCGCTCGCCACCGCGACGAAGCGCGGTGCGCCCTCCGTACGCATGGTGCTGCTGAAGGGCGCGGACGAGCGCGGGCTCGCCTTCTACACGAGCTACGAGAGCCGCAAGGGGCGCGAGCTCGAGGAGAACCCGCGCGCGGCGCTGCTCGTCTACTGGCCGGAGCCCGGGCGGCAGGTGCGCGTGGAGGGCGACGTCGAGCGCCTCCCCGCCGAGGAGTCCGATGCGTACTGGACAACGCGGCCTCCCGGCAGCCGCGTCAGCGCGGCGGCCTCGCCGCAGAGCTCGGTCGTCGCGGGTCGTGCGGCGCTCGACGAGCTCGTCGCGGGCGTCCGCGCGCGCTTCGGCGACGACCCGCCTCGGCCGCCGACGTGGGGCGGCTTCCGGCTCTTGCCCGAGACGTACGAGTTCTGGCAGCACCGCGACGACCGCCTGCACGACCGGCTGCGCTACCGGCGCGACGACGAGTCGTGGATCGTCGAGCGCCTCGCTCCGTAAGATCGCGCAGTGGCGGCGGGCAAGAGCAAGGACGATCTCGACCGCGAGCTGATCGAGCTGCTCAACGAGCTGCGGGTCGCGCTCCCCGGAGTGCAGGTGCTGTTCGCGTTCCTGCTCGCGGTGCCGTTCCAGCAGGGCTGGCAGAAGGTGACCGACACGCAGAAGTACGCGTTCTTCGTCGCGCTCCTCTGCGCCGCGATCGGAACCGCGCTCCTGATCGCGCCGACCACGTATCACCGTCTGCGCTGGCGCGAGCACGACAAGGAGCAGTTGCTGGAGACCAGCAACCGGCTGGCGCTCGGCGGCACCGCGTTCCTCGCGCTCGGGATGACGGCCGCGATCTTCCTCGTCACGGACATCGTCTTCCACTGGACCGTGACGGTCGCCGTGACGGGTGCCATCGCCGTCACCTTCGCGTGGTTCTGGTACGCACTCCCGCTTTGGCGGCGCGTCCAGCGGCGCTGATGCGCTTCGTCGACGAGCAGGACTTCGGCTTTGGGTGGATCGTCGACGACGAGACGATCCGGCGGACCTCGCACGGGCTTCTCGCCGAGGGCGGCGTCTGGTTCGTGGACCCGGTCGACTGGCCGGAGGCCGAGGCCCGGGCGCGCTCGCTCGGCGAGCCGCGCGGCGTGATCCAGCTGCTCGACCGGCACAACCGCGACTGTGCGGCGCTCGCCGCCCGCCTCGGCGTCCCACACCACGTCGTCCCGCCACGCATCGAGGGAGCGCCCTTCGAGTTCCTCCCGATCGCCCGCAGCCGCTGGTGGCGCGAGGTAGCGCTCTGGTGGCCGCACGCCCGCGTGCTCATCTGCGCGGACGCGGTCGGGACGCTCGCGTACTTCCGCGCGCCCGGCGAGCCGCTCGGCCTTCATCCGCTGCTCCGCCTCCGGCAGCCGCGGGCGCTGCGGCGCGTCTTCCCGCAGCACGTGCTCTGCGGCCACGGTTGGGGCGTGCACGAGGACGCGGCCCACGCGCTCCACGAAGCGCTGCGCACCGCGCGGCGCCGCCTGCCCGCGGCGCTCTGGCACGGCGTGCGCGCACGCTGATGCGCGCGATGGTGCTCGACGCGCCCGGTCTGCCGCTCGCCGAGCGTGACGTCGACCCGCGTCCACCCGGCGAAGGCGAGATCCGGCTGCGCGTGCGCGCGTGCGCCGTCTGCCGGACCGACCTCCACGTCGTCGACGGAGAGCTTCCCAGCCCGAAGCTGCCGCTGATCCCCGGCCACCAGGTCGTCGGCGACGCCGACGGGCACCGCCTCGGCGTCCCGTGGCTCGGCTGGACGGACGGCGACTGCCGCTACTGCACGAGCGGGCGAGAGAACCTCTGCGACCGAGCGCGCTTCACCGGGTACACGATCGACGGCGGGTACGCGGAGGAGATCGTTGCGGACGAGCGGTACTGCTTCCCGATCCCCGACGCCTATCCCGACGAGCAGGCGGCGCCGCTGCTCTGCGCAGGCCTGATCGGCTGGCGGGCGCTGCGGTTCGCGCGCGACGCGGAGCGGGTCGGCCTCTACGGCTTCGGCGCCTCGGCGCACATCATCGCGCAGGTCGCGCGCTGGCAGGGACGCCGCCTGTTCGCGTTCACGCGCCCGGGCGACGCGGACGCGCAGACGTTCGCGCACGAGCTCGGCGCGGAGTGGGCGGGCGGCTCGCACGAGCGGCCGCCGGCGGAACTCGACGCTGCCATCATCTTTGCGCCCGTCGGCGCGCTCGTGCCGGCGGCGCTGGCCGCGACCGCAAAGGGCGGCGTCGTCGTCTGCGCCGGGATCCATATGAGCGACATCCCGTCGTTCCCGTACGAGCTCCTCTGGAACGAGCGCTCGATCGTCTCCATCGCGAACCTGACGCGCAGAGACGGCGAGGAGTTCCTCGCACTTGCGCCGGAGGTCCCGGTTCGCACCGAGATACAGCTCTACGACCTCGGCGAGGCGAACGAAGCACTTGCCGCCCTCCGCGAGGGACGTGTGCGCGGGTCCGCGGTGCTGCGGATCTAGGTGCGCACGCGGCGCACGGGCGCCGGCCGAGGCGGCGCGGATCCGCGCACGCCCGGCTCCTCGCCGCGCGCTCCCGCAACGACGCGCTCGACCGCCCGCGCCAGCAGCGGCGGCACGGGGCGCCCGTGGCTGAAGCGCCGGTACGCCTTCGCCGGCTTCTTCCGGTTGCGCGTGCTCTTCAGCCCGGCGACGCGCTCGAAGTCGGGGACGAGCTGGATCGTCCGCCCGGGTCCGGCTATCTCCTCGATCGCCGCGTTGACGACCTGCTCGGACTCGTTGGGCACTTCGCCGAGTGCCGCGTCGCGGTCGTAGACGACGACGTACGGGATCGCGCACGCGTTGCAGATCCGCGCGAACAAGGGAATGTTCGCCTTGCCGCCGCACTCGAGAATCGCGATCGCCTCGCGGTCGGGCTCGCGGCCGAGCGCGCGGAAGACGAGCTGGAACGCGAGCTTCTCGGTCATTCCCTCAACGAGCAGCGCCGCGCGCGAGAGGAAGATCTCGGCCCGCTCCGCGTCGACCTCGGCGAGCGCGCGCAGGCTCTCGTCCGCCGGCAGCGCCTCGGGCTGCCAGAGCGTCGTCCCTTCGCCGCGCCGGTGCCGGACGAGCGCGAGCTCGTGGAGGTGCGTGACGCTCAAGAAGGTCGCCGCGTGCGTCGTGTAGATCACCTGGTTGCCGCGCTCGCTGAGCACGCGGAGCAGGCGGTAGAGGTGTCGCTGCGCCTGCGGGCTCAGGTAGAGCTCGGGCTCCTCGACGAGGAACAGGATCCCTCGCGCCCTCGCGTCGAGGAGTCGCTCGATCGCGTCGATCACGGCGACACCCCCGCTCGTGCCGTTGTGCGAGTGCAGCAGCGCGGCGGCGCGCGCGGCCTTGCGGTGCGACGGCAGCGCGACGAGCTCGGCGCTGCGCAGCGAGGCCGGGAAGAAGAGCACCGGCGGCGCCCCTTCGCGGTTCAGGTTCACCGTGGCCGGCGGGCGCGCGTCGAGGAAGAAGGCCCGGTCGCCCGACTCGGCCTCGACGTGAACGCGCTCGGCGCCGTGCGAGAGGTCGGTGCCCGCCGGGACCGGCGCGCCCGATTCGAGCAGCATCCAGATCGCGGTCAAAACCGTGGACTTGCCGCTCGAGGCCTCGCCGACGAGAGCGCAGAGCCGCGTCGGGCGAAGCTCGAGGTTCCGGGCTGCCCGGAAGCCGGTGATCGAGATGCGATCCAGCACGGGACTCATCTCCTACCCGTCGCGACGGACAACTACGCTCCACGCGTGGCGGAGACGCTGGTGTTCCTTCCGGCCTGGAACGAGGAACGGAACCTCGCGCCGGTGCTCGAGGAGCTGCGGCGCGAGCTTCCGGACGCCGACGTGCTCGTCGTCGACGACGGCTCGAGCGACGCGACGGCGCGGGTGGCGCGCGAGCACGGCGCGGACGTCGTCTCCTTCGGCAAGAACCGCGGCCTGCGGGCCGCGATCGCGGCGGGCTACGCGACGGCAGCCGAGCGCGGCTACGCCTGGTGCGGCCGGGTCGACGCCGACGGCCAGCACCCGGCGGCCGAGCTGCGCCGCCTGCTGGAGCGCGTCCGCGGCGGCGACTGCGACGTCGCGGTCGGCTCACGCTTCGTCGCAGGCGACGGGTACGAGGAGTACCGCTACCGGCCGAGCGCCGACCGCGCGCTCGGCACGGCGGTCCTGCGCCGCCTCATGGAGCTCCGTCTCGACCGCCCGTTCGGCGACGCGACGAGCGGCATGTACGCCGCGAACGCGCACGCGGCCGCGCTGCTGGCCCAGCCGTACGCGAGCGACGCGCCGGAGGTCGAAGGACTCATCCGGCTGGCCGAGGCAGGCCTCCGCGTCGAGGAGGTGCCTGTCGACATGCGGGAGCGCCAGGGCGGCGAGTCGAAGCTCGCCGGCAAGAAGGCGCTCAAGGTCGTCCTCACGGTCGGCGCGACGATCCTGCTTGGACGGCACGTGCTGCGGGCGCTGCGCCGATGACACTGCGCGAGTCCCTGCTCGAGGTGATCCCGGACGAGCGGCGCGTCTCGACGAGCGAGTCTGTGCTCGACCAGCACGCGAATGACCCGTCGCACCATCCGCCGCACGCACCGGACGTCGTCGTCTACCCGGAATCGACCGCCGAAGTTGCGCGCGTCCTTGCGTGGGCGAACGACCGTGGCGTGCCCGTCGTCCCCTTCGGCGCTGGGACCTCGCTCGAGGGTCACGTGATCCCGACGAGCGGCGGAATCTCGCTCGACCTCTCGCGGATGAACCGCGTGCTCGATCTCCGCGCCGGAGATCTGCAGGCGGTCGTGCAGGCGGGCGTCCCGCGCAGCGCGCTGAACACGGCTGCCGGCGAGCACGGCCTGTGGTTCCCCGTCGACCCCGGCGCGGACGCGACGCTCGGCGGGATGGCCGCGACCAACGCGGGCGGCACGACGACGGTGCGCTACGGCGGCATGCGCACGAACACCCTTGCGCTCGAGGTCGTGCTGGCGGACGGGACGGTGTTGCGGCCCGGCTCGCGCACCGTGAAGACGAGCGCGGGCTACGACCTGCGCGGGTTGTTCGTGGGCTCCGAGGGGACGCTGGGCGTGATCACCGAGCTGACGCTCCGGCTCTGGGGGATCCCCGAGCACGCGGTCGCTGCGCGCGCGGCGTTCCCCTCGCTCGAGGCCGCCTGCCGGACGGCCGCGGCGATCGTCGGCGCCGGGATCGCGGCGACGCGCATCGAGCTCCTCGACGCGTTCACTGTGCGCGCCGTGAACGAGTACAAGGGGACGACCTACGAGGAGGCGCCGACGCTCTTCCTCGAGTTCGGCGGCTCCGAGGTGGGGGTCGCCGGCGACGTCGACGCCGCAGCAGAGCTCGCGCGCTGGGAGGGCTGCGCGGAGTTTCAGTTCGAGCGCGAGACAGAGGCGCGGGCCCGGCTCTGGGAGGCTCGCCACCACGTGCTCTTCGCGCTCGTGCACGGCTCGCCGGGGAAGCTGCACAAGACGACCGACGTGTGCGTGCCGGTCTCAGAGCTCGCGGCTGCAGTCGCGCACTCGCGCGACAGGGCCGAGGCGGCCGGCCTTTCCACGTCGATCATCGCCCACGCCGGCGACGGCAACTACCACGCGCTCTTCATGCTCGACCCGGACGACCCTCAGGAGCTCGAGGCCGCCGACCGCCTGAACGCCGAGATCGTCGAGTGGGCGCTGGCCCGCGGCGGGACGTGCACGGGCGAGCACGGCATCGGGCTGGGGAAGCTGCACTACCTCGAGCGCGAGCATCGGGATCTGCTGCCGTACTTCCGCGAGCTGAAGCGCCTGTTCGACCCGAACGGGATCCTCAATCCGGGCAAGGCGGTTCCGCTCGACGTGGCGGCTGGACAGCCGCGCTCAACATAACCCGGAAGCCTGCACCTTGCCGCGCCCCTGGCCCCGGGTCAGGAGGCTCGCCGGCCGGCCGGAGGCTGGTTGTCGAGGGGGGCGCAGGGGCGGGAGCTTGCTTTCGCCCCTCCTACTTCGGAAGCGGGCGTTCGCCCAGTGCTGCGATAGCGTCCTGGCGTGCGCTACAGACCACTCGGCAGCGCTGGCCCGGAGGTCTCCGCGGTGGGTCTCGGCGGCAACAACTTCGGCCGCCGGGTCGACCAGCAGGGAACGCGCGCGGTCGTCGACGCGGCGCTCGACGCCGGCGTGACGCTGCTCGACACCGCAGACGCCTACGGCAACGGCCTGAGCGAGGAGTACCTTGGCAAGGCGCTCGAAGAGCGGCGCGGCCGCGTCGTGCTCGCGACGAAGTTCGGTAGCCCGATGAGTGACGGCGAGGAGCTGCCGCTTGGGTCGCCCGCGTACATCCGCAAGGCCGCCCGCGCGTCCCTGGAGCGACTGCGCACCGACTGGATCGACCTCTACCAGTACCACCGCCCCGACGGCGTGACTCCGATCGAGGACACGCTCGGCGCCCTGAACGAGCTCGTCGAGCAGGGCATCGTGCGGTTCATCGGCTCGTCGAACTTCAGCGCGCGGCAGATCGAGGAGGCCGACCGCATCGCCGGCGAGCACGGCTGGGCGCGGTTCGTGAGCGCGCAGAACGAGTACTCGCTGCTCCGGCGCGACGCAGAGCGGGAGCTGCTGCCGACGTGTGCGCGGCTCGGGATCGGGTTTCTGCCGTACTTCCCGCTCGCGAGCGGCCTGCTGACCGGCAAGTACCGCCGCGGCGAGCCACCGCCCGAAGGGACGCGCCTCGCCGAGCGGCCGGAGCGGCTCACGCCCGAGGCCTTCGACCGCATCGAGGCGCTCGAGCGTTACGCGGAGGAGCGCGGGGTCACGCTGCTCGAGGTTGCGATCGGCGGTCTGCTGGCGCAGCCGGCCGTCTCGTCGGTGATTGCCGGGGCGACGAAGCGAGAGCAAGTCCGTACAAACGCGGCGGCAGGGCAGTGGCAGCCGACGGAGCAAGACCTGCGCGAGCTGCGTGCACTGCTCGAGGGCGTCGCCGCGTGAGGCGTGCGACGAGCTAGCGCCTTTACGCCCCGTTTACGGAATTCCCAGCCGGCTCCCAGCCGCCGCTGCTTCCATGGGCGGCGGCGAACTCGGGGGTCATTCGCACGTGGAGGTGATCTCTTGAGACGCTGGCTAACGCTCCTCCTCGTCTCGGTCGCAGCCGCGGTTCCGGCTGCCGCTGCGCTCGCTGCAGCGACCGCGGGGCCACAGCACGGCGGTGGCGGCGGGGGCCGCGGCGGCGGCATCCGCGGGTACTTCGCAATCGCCTGCGGGTTCAGCCACCGCAACATGGACGACCCGATCGTCTTCTTCAATCAGCCCGGCCGGTCCCACGACCACACGTACTTCGGGAACACGGCGACGAACGCGTCCTCGACGCCGCAGTCGCTGCGCGCGGCCGGGCGGACGACGTGTCGCCTCCGTGCAGACACCGCGGCGTACTGGGCGCCGACGCTGATCGTCAACGATCGTGCGGTGGAGCCCACGTACGCGGTCGTGTACTACGTCCGGCGAACGATCGACGCAGTCCAGCCGTTCCCGGCCAACCTGAAGATGATCGCGGGCACCGCCGCAGCGCGGTCGGCGCAAGGCGTCGCGATCACCTCGTGGAGTTGCGGGCGAAGCCGCATCCGCTCGTCCACCACGATCCCGACGTGCTCGACGGGGAGCGCGTTCCGGTCGACGCTCAGGCTGCAGGTCAACTTCCCGAACTGCTGGGACGGGAGCCGCCTCGACAGCGCCGACCACAAGAGCCACATGGCGTACTCAAGCGAGGGTGTGTGTCCCGCCTCGCACCCGGTCGAGGTGCCGGCGCTCACGATCGTGATCCGGTATCCGGTCTCGGGCGCGGGCGCCGAGCTCTCGTCGGGCGGGCAGTTCTCCGGCCACGCGGACTTCGTCAACTCCTGGAACCAGGACGTGCTCGCCGGCCTCGTGGACCGGTACCTGAACCGCGGTCGCCGCTGAAGCAGCGCGAAGGGGAGGCGAGGTCGGCGCCTCCCCAACTTCTGCGTTCTTGACGATGCGTCGAAGGGATGAGAAGGTCGCTCCTTCTCTAGCCGCAAGAGAGCATGGGGGGAACCATGAGAGCGTCATCACGCTTCCTCACGCTGTCCGCGTGTGTCCTGGGGGTGCTTGCTTTCCCGCTTGCCGCAGCCGGTGACCACGCGACGCGCCCGCACACCGAGAACATGCACGCGAAGGGGCACAGCCCGCACCCCGCGACGTTCTTCGGCCAGCCGGACGGTGTACGTCACATCAGCTCCGATATCGCCTTCTGGGGCAGGCTCGCCTTCAACGGGAACTACAACGGGTGGCGGGTCGTCGACATCTCCGACCCGGACAACCCCGTAGAGCTTGCGCACCCGAAGTGCAATGGCGACCAGGGTGACATCGTGGTCTGGGAGAACATTCTCGTCCGGTCGTGGAACTCGAAGAAGACCGTGCCGAGGACCTGCCTCGACCAGACCGTGCCCGCCGGCTGGGAAGGAGTGCACGTCTTCGACATCAGCAACGTCACGAATCCCGCCCTCGTCGCCTCGGTCGAGCTTCCGTGCGGCTCGCACACCGCGACGGTGGCGGGCGTCTCGAAGGGCAGCCTGATCGTCTACAGCAACAACTCGAGTAGCTCTGGGTGTGGGACCGGCCTCGACCGTGCCGGCCAGGACGCCCTCGGTGACTTCATGGACGTCATCGCGGTGCCGCTCGTCAACCCGGCCGGCGCCAGCCTCATTCACCGCGAGCCGCTCGCGGGGCCGACCGACCCGACGGTCCGGACCGGCTGCCACGACGCGGGCGTGATCCGCGGCGATGTCAACCTCGCCGTCTGCGCCAGCGCCGATACCACGAACGTGTTCAGCATCGGCGCGCCGCGCGGCGGATCGCTCGAGGATCCGCTCTTCCTCTACACGATCCAGGAGCCGGGCGTCGACGGTCACGAAGGCCGCTGGCACTCAGGCGCGCTGACGTGGGACGGCAAGGTCATCATCCTCGGCTGGGAGCCGGGCGGGGGCGCCGCGCCGGAGTGCGAGGCGACCGACCCGCCGGTGAAGAAGAGCATGTTCTTCTACAACGCCGCCACCGGCGCGAAGCTCGGCCAGTGGACGCTGCCGCGCCCGCAAACTTCAGCCGAGAACTGCACGATCCACAACTACAACATCGTCCCGCTCCGCAGCGGCCGTTACGTCGCGGTGAGCGGCAACTACCAGGCCGGGACGTGGGCCACCGAGTTCACCGATCCGCGGAACCCGGTCACGCTCGGCTGGGCGGACCCGCCGCCGCTCGTTCCGCCAGACCTGGGTGGCGCGTGGTCGTCGTACTGGTACAACAACTTCATCTACGAGTCCGAGATCACCAAGGGCCTGAATGTCTTCCGCCTCAGCGGTGACGCGACGGGCGGTGCCCTGAGGCTCGATCATCTGAATCCCCAGACCCTGGAGTTCTCGCTTCCGTAGAGCGAATGCACGGTGGAGAGCGGCGGCAAGCGTGCCGCTCTCCACCGGCGTCCTCTAGGGCTGCGGCCAGGCCGGAGGCACGAAGCCCGGCACGAAGCCGAGTGCCGCCGGGAACGAGGCCGCGGTCGGCTTCGCGCCCTCCTTGACCCAGCGGTCGAGCGCCGCAACGGCCGTCAGCAGCTGCAGGCCCGTGAAGTTGCAGTGGCCCTGCCCGTTCGTGAACGCCTGATACAGGTCGCCGGAACGGCCGGCGGCCGCGACGGTTGCGGCATACGCCGACTCGTGCGCCGGCGGCACGAGCGTGTCGACCTGCGTGTGCAGCGTGAGCATCGGGCCCTTGAGCTTGCCGTTGTAATCGGCCCAGTGTTCGGCGTAGTTGCGCGCCGAGGTGTCAGCGGGGTAGCGCTCCGCGTTCATCGCGGCGAGCAACGGGTTCGCGTTCACGCCCAGCAAGGCGAGATACGCCTTCTCGCCCGGGGTGAGCGAGTACGTGTGCGTCAGGTTCTGGTTCGGTGGTCCGCCCGCGCGCCGCTCGAGCTCGGCCTTCGCCTCCGTCAGGAAGAACATGTTCGTGAAGAAGCCGCCGCCGGTGAACCAGATCCGGGGCGGCGGAATCGTGCCGGGGCCGGCCGTCTGCACCGCGAGCCGGATGAACTCCAGCTTTCCGACGTAAGCGGGATCCGCCGTGTCGGCGAAGAGCAGCTTCGGCAAGACGTCGGTCTCGTAGTTGAGGTCGTCGCGGACGTTGCCGGGCGTCCCCCAGGTCGCGGGCATCCCGAAGGCCGCCTTGTACGCGAGCAGGTGGGCGAGCGCCCCGTCCCACGCGCGGGACGTGCCTGCCCCGACCGCGCACGCGGCGAGGTAGCCGTCGAAGACGCCGTTCGCGTGCTCCGCCTCGGCGAACGTGACGACCGACCCCATCGAGACGCCCCAGAGCAGCGTCGCGGCCGGCTTGCCGAACCGGCCGTTGAAGAACGTCGTCAGGAGCCGCGTGTCATGGATCCCCTCCTTGACCGCCCAGCCGTTGTCCGCATAGGCGCTTCCCGCCAGCGCGTAGCCCTGCCCAAGCAGGACCGTGTCGAGCGCCGGATTCGGCGAGGCCTCCGCTGAGCGGTCGTCTGTCTCGCCGGCGTGATCCGCCTTGTCCCTGTAGCCGTGCGCGTAGACGAGCAGCGTGCCGTTCCAGTTCGTCGGCACCTTGATCGTGTACGGGGCGCCTCCGAGCGACCCCGTCAGCATCGTGTCCGCCTGCGCGCCTGTTGCGGCGACCGCCGCGAGCGTGGCGGCGAGCGCAAGGACGAGCAACAGTCGTCTGGTCATTCCTCTCCCCTCGTCGAGGTCGGCGGACCCTACGCCGCCCCTCGGAAGAGGTCAACGACCGTCGACGAACGCGAGCACGCGGCGCCACGCGTCTTCCGACGCGTCCGCGAACTCGTCCTGCTTGCGGTCGAAGAAGCTGTGCGGAGCGCCCGGGTACGTGACGAGCTCGTGCTCGACGCCGGCCTCCTCGAGCGCGCGCTCGAACCCGGCGACGTCGTCGGCCGTGATCGACTGGTCGGCACCGCCCATCAGGCCGAGGATCGGCGACTCGAGCTCGTGCGCGCGCTGCGCCGGTCCGGGCGATCCGTCCTGCGCCGGGCCGGGGCGGCCGTAGAAGCCGATCGCGCCCGCCAGACCGTGGCCGGCCGCGGCCGAGAGCCACGACTGGCGTCCGCCGAAGCAGAAGCCGATCGTGAAGATCCGGGTGGCGCCGGCGTCGCGCAGGTGCTGCACGACGGCAGCGACGTCCGCCTGGACGGTCTCCAGCCTCGTCTGCTGCACGTGGGGCCCGTAGTCCCAGTCGTTCTCGCGCTTCGACACGCCTGCCGTGCGCCCGAAGTAGTCGAACGCGACGGCCCGGTGGCCGCGCTCGGCGAAGCGGAGCGCGAGCTCCTCGTAGAACCGGTAGAGCCCGCGAACGTCGGGGAGGATCACGATCCCCGTCTCGCCGGAATCGTCGGGCAGCGCCTCGAACGCGGCGAAGCGGTTGCCGTCCGAGGCCTCCAGCGTCAGGTCGCGGTGCGAGACGACGGCGCCGCGGAGCGCCGGGATCGGCGGCGAGGAGTCGAGGTCGAAGCACATCGACCGCGATAATGACAGCGTGGCCGGCTTCGACGATGTCGCCGAGCTCCCACTCCAGCGCATCTGGGACGGCGTGGCCGCGCGCACCGTGCACGGTGAGCGGCTCTCGCTCGGCATCGTCGAGCTCGATCCGGGTGCTGTCGTCCCCGAGCACCGCCACGAGCAGGAGCAGCTCGGCATGGTGCTCAGCGGCCGGATGCACTTCCGCATCGGCGACGAGACGAAGACGCTGGGGCCCGGCGAGACGTGGACGATCCCCTCGAACGTCCCCCACGAGGTGACCGCGGGGCCGGAAGGCGCGGTCGTGATCGACATTTTCGCGCCGGTGCGAGAGGACTGGGCCGCCCTCGAGGCGGAGAAGCCGCGCGTCCCGCGCTGGCCGTAGTGCACGTGGCAGGCTTCCTGCTCGTCGCCCTCGGTCTGCGCCTGGGGCGGGCCAGCGCCGTTAGGCGCCCTCGGCCCTGGGCGACTCGAGGCCCGAACGGCTGATCAGAAAGAAGCTCACGGCGAGCCCGAGCACGACGGCGGCACTGACGCCGAGCTCGATCTGCTACCGGCGAAAATCCTCGGCGCTGGTCTCGGCCGAGAGGGTGAGGCCACTCGCTAGCCGAGCCCGAACGTCACGCTCACCGTCGCCTGGATCTCCTGCGTCCCCGGCTCGATCGGCACCGCCGATTCGCGCACCGCGCCGGCCTGCATCGGGCTCGGCGCCCCGCTCCCTTCGGCGATCGTTGTGATTCGCCCCAGGGTCACGCCGGCCGCAGTCGCGAGCGTCTGCGCCTTCGCGCGGGCCTCCGCGACGGCGGCCTTGAGCGCGGCGTTGTAGGCGGCGGTCTGATCGGAGGCGAGCAGGTTCGGTCCCGAAACCTGATTCGCTCCCGCAGCGACCGCGGCGTCGATCACGTCGCCGGCGTCGTCGAGCTTGCGCACGATCGCGGTGACGGTGTTCGACGCGGTGTAGCCGATGATCGAGTCGCCGTTGTCGCTCGAGCGAGGAGAGATCGAGATCTCGGCGGTCTGGATGTCCGCGCGGGCGACTCCCGCCCTGCGGAGGGCAGCGATGATCTTCGTCACGGCCTCGGAGCTCGCGCCGAGCGCCGCCGCGGCCGTCCTGCCCTGGCTCACGGTGCCGAAGGCGAAGCCGGCGCGGTCCGGAGTGACGGTCGAGGAGGCGTTGCCGACGACGGTCAGCCCGCCCGGCGGTGTGTCGGCAGCGGCGCCTGACGGCTGGAAGACCCCGGCGAACGCGACGGCGGCGAGTACGGCTGCGGTAACGAGTGCGATGCGAGCGAGCTTCACGGACCCTCCTTGGGTTGTCTGACAGGAGATACGTCGCCGGCGGCCGCGATCGTCACGTCGGCCGCGGCCACGGCAGCGCTGGGTGAACGCGATCACCGGCACGCCGGCGACATCACGGGCTGAGCGACACCGAGAGCGTGGGTCGGGCCTGAGTCGGCGCGACCCAGGGCCTCACTTCCGTGCGACTGTCTTCGTCGCAGAGCCCCCGAAGTTGCTCTTCACCGTGATGATCGACGGGGGACTCACGAAACCCCTCTGGTCGGAGTAGCGTCCGCCGCCGTTGTTCGTGAGCGTGAACATGAAGGAGCCCGACTCGGAGTAGACGCTCAGGATCGCGTTCGGGTTGGTGCTCGTGGCCTCGATCCGTAGCAGGCCGGCTGCCCACTCCGCGCGCGTGATCGCGACCGTGTCGTCGGCCGGCGCCGCCCCCGGCGAGACAGTCAGGGTGGCCGTCCGCGACACGCCCGCGGCCGTTGCGGTGATCGTGACCGACGTGACGGCGGTGACCGACGTCGTCGAGACGGGGAAGGCCCCGCTCGACTGGCCCTGGTTCACGACGGTCTCGGCCGGAACGCTCGCGACGGCCGGGTTACTGCTCGTGAGCGAGACCCCGGCCCCGTCCGTCGGCCCGCTGAACGTGACCGTCCCGGTT
>DASYUZ010000143.1:0-10860 GCA_036000665.1 Gaiellaceae bacterium | reverse complement strand
GTGAACGACTGGGTTTCGCAGTACCAGATCCCGCTGAAGTGAGTTACGTCGCAGCCGTGCTCGGCGGCTATCTCGCGGGGTCGATCCCGACGGGGTACTGGCTCGTCCGGTTGTTCCGCAAGATCGACATCCGGCGCGTCGGGTCGCGGTCGATCGGCGCGACCAACGTCTGGCGCGTGATGGGCTGGAAGGTCGGGCTGCCGACGATCGTGCTCGACGTCGCGAAGGGCTTGGTGCCCGCGCTCGTTGCGAGCATGCTCGTCGACGACCTCGCCGGCGCGCTCGCGGGCGGCGCTGCCATGCTCGGACATGCACGGCCCGTGTTTCTGCGCTTCGAGCGCGGCGGGAAGGCGGTCGCAACGACCGGCGGCGTCCTGCTCGGGCTCGCGCCGGAGGTGGCGCTGCTCGCCCTCGGCGTCTGGATCCTGACCTTCCTCGTCTCGCGCTACGTTTCGGTCGCGTCGATGGCGGCGGCCGTCTCGGTGCCGGTGTTCGCGTTCGCCCTCGACGAGTCGTGGCCCGTGAAGATCCTCGCGCTCGCGGGGGCGGCGGCAGTTGTCTTCCTGCACCGGGAGAACATCAAGCGCCTCGTCGCCCACCGCGAGCCGCGAGTCCAGCTCGCCGGAATGTTCAGGCGTTAGCGCGCGGCGGGGCGAACCGACCCAAGTAACAGACTGTTACTTGCGAAAGCGCCCGCGCGTCGCCCTACGCCGCGAGCCACTCGCGCAGCTCTGTGTGGCGCGCCGCCGGCTCGCCCGTCTCGAGCTCTGCGCGGAGCTCGCCCGCTGTGCCGTAGCGCTCGGCGACGACGTCGTGGTCGTGGATCGTCTCGAAGTTGACCTGGCGCGCGAGCAGGAAATCAGCGTCCGCGAGCGCGGGGTAGCGCTCGACGGTCTCAGCGAGCGCGTGGCGAACGACGTCCTCGACGAAGCGCGGCTGCAGGTGGGCGTGCTCGACCACGAAGAGCTCGTCGGGACGCTTGAGCAGCGAATAGATCGGCGAGCTCATCGAGCGCTCGACGATGTCCGCGAGCAGCTCGGCGTTCACCGAACCCGACGTTCCGACGTAGAGGGTGCCGCGGCCGCGCTGGTTGTGGGTCGCGAGCGGGATCAGCTCGAGGATCCGCTCCACGTCCCCATCCTCGAACCCCGCCTCCAGGAGGCGCTCGGCGGCACTGCCGCGGACGAGCCCCTGCGCGCAGGGGCAGGCGGTGATCCCGGTGGCCTCGACGCCGACGACGCGCCGCGACGAGCGCTCGCTCGCGGCCGCGATCCCGATCAGCGTCACGAGCTCCTGCGTCGCGAGCCCCGTGACGGGCGTCGTCTTCTGCCGCGGGTAGCGCGTCACGATCCGGACCTCGGCACGACAGGCGCGCTGCCGCCCGACGATGTGCTGCGCGATGTGCTCCGCGAGCTCCTCGACGAGGAACGACTCGCCGATCACGACCTCGTCGATCGCCTCCTCGAACAGCTCCGGGAAGCGCGACATGTGCACGCCCTTTTGCGCGGGGTCGAGGTCGACCGTGCAGTCGATCTCTGCGGGGATCAGCTTCTCCGTCTCGCCCCAGCGCAGTCGAACCGCCTTCTGCACGCGCGTGACCCCGGCCCGCGAGAGGGCCAGACGCACCTCGGGCGCGGAGGCCTGCAAGTCGGGTGTGAGAAGGTGTCGCGGATCCATGGCGTCTGAGGATACGTTCGCCCGCCTGGTCTCGCTCGCCGTCCACGACCTCAGGACGCCGCTCGCGACGGTCTCGGGCTTCGCCCGGACGCTACAGCGCGGCGATCTCGGCGATCCCGCGAACCAGTACGTGCAGATGATGGTCGCGGCGACGGGACAACTCGCCGACCTGCTGGACGACGTCGGCCTAGCCGCGCGGATCGAGAGCGGACGTTGGGAGCCGAACGTGCAGGACGCGGATCTCTTCGAGCTCGCGCAGGAAGCGGCAGCGCAGGTCGAAGGCGTGCGCGCGGAGGGAGACGGCGGCACCGTGCGCGTCGACCGCGACGCCGCGACGATCGCGCTGCGCCAGCTCGCGAGCTGCGCCCGGCGCCACGGCGGCCTCGACGAGGTCACGATCGCCGTGAGCGGTGCCGAGGCGGCGATCGAACCGGTCACAGAGGCGGCCGCTCCCATCCTGATGCGAGTCCAGATGCGGGACCTCGGCGCCGCGATCGCGGCCCGGATCGTCTCGGCCCTCGGCGGTTCGCTCGAGCTGGACGCGCAGCGGCTCGTCGTCCGGCTCCCCGCGTAATGCCCGTCTCGGCCGCCCGGGTCAGCCTGCTCCGCTGGCTCCGCCGCCAGCTCCGGCAGCCGATGCCGCTCCGCGAGCACCTCGAGGCCGCCGTCGAGAACGACGACCCGGGGGAGGCCAGGCGCCTGGTCGAGCGGATGCCCTTCTCCGAGGAGCAGCGGCGCCACGTCCTCTCCCTCGTGGACGCCTGGGAAGCGGAAGTACGCCCCGGTCGTTGAGACGACTACAGTGGGACGTATGCGAGCCCAGGTGGGACGGCTCGTCCGGCCGCACCACGGCGCGGTCGAGACGGCGGCGCTGTTCGCCATGTACGGCCTCTACGAGCTCTGCCGCGGTGTCGCGGTCGGGAGCTGGGACCTGGCCCAGCGGAACGCGGCCGAGATCGTTCGGTTCGAGCGCGACCTCGGCATGTTCTGGGAATGGGACGTCCAGCAATGGGCGTCGCGCTTACCGCTGATGCCCGTCCTGCTCGGTCTCGCGTACGTCGGACTGCACGTGGGCGGGACGATCCTCGCGCTCGTCTGGGTGCACCGGCGGCATCACGAGCACTTCGCGCTCCTGCGCACGGTGATCGTCGCCGCGAGCGGACTCGCGCTCGTCGTCTACCTCCTTTATCCGACCGCGCCGCCGCGCCTGGCCGGGCTCGGCTTCGCGGACACCGTCACCGACCACGCTGGCATCAATCTGAACTCCGCGCTGCTCGGTGAGCTCTACAACCCGATCGCGGCGGTGCCGAGCCTGCACTTCGGCTACGCGCTCGTCGTCGGGGTCACGGTCGCGGCGCTCGCGCGCAGGCTGGCGGTGCGCGCGCTCGGCGTTGCCTATCCCGGCGCGATGCTGTTCGTGATCGTCGCGACGGGCAACCACTTCTGGCTCGATGCGGCCGCGGGCGGCGCGGTCGTGCTGGTCGCCTGGCTCCTCGCGCGCGTTCTGATCGAGCCGAGGACCCGCCTACACCGGCGCTTCGACTGCGCCCGAGCGTAGGCGCAGCATCGCGAGCACGCCGAGCGCGGGCCCGGGCGCCAGGAACGCGAACGCCCAGCGCCAGCCGACCGCGTCCTCGAGTACGGGCACGAGCCAGATCGTCGCGACGGTGAGCGTGAAGCCGATGGCGAGTTGCAGCGCGAGCGCGGTCCCGACGTAGGCCTGGTCAGCGTACTCGGTCACGAGCGTCGAGAAGAGCGCAGAGTCGGCGACGACCGCGAAGCCCCAGACGAGCCCGACCGCGAGCACGAACGCACTCGGCGCGTGCACGAGCGCGCCGATCGCGACGGCGCAGAGGCCGGAGACCGCCATCGCAGCGGCGGCCGTCTCGGCGCGGCCGAGCCGGTCCGCGACGAGCCCGGCGGCGACGCAGCCGAGCCCTCCGGCCGCGATCGCCGCGAACGTCGCATACGCGGCGGCCTTCGCTGACGCGCCGTGACCGTCGCGGAAGAAGATCAAGAACCAGGCCCACATGGCATAGAGCTCCCACATGTGGCCGAAGTAGCCGAGCGAGGCGAGCCGGACGCCGCGGTTCCGCAACACCAGACCGGCCTGCCGGGGATCGAAGGGCGCCCTTGGGAACGCATACGGCCCCTCGGGCACGAAGAGCGCTGCGATCGCGCCGCCGGCCACGGTCAACAGCGAGGTCGCGTAGACGACCAGCCGCCAGTCGAGCCCGCCGAGTCCGTTGACGAGGTACGGCGCCGCCGATCCCACGGTGAGCGCGCCGACGAGCGTGCCGAGCGCGAATCCGCGCCCCCGCCGGAACCACGTCGCCATGAGCTTGAGCGCCGGTGGATAGACGCCGGCGAGAAAGAAGCCCGTCAGCGCGCGCAGCGGCACGGCTTCGGCGGGCCCCGAGGCGAGCGCGACGAGCGCGTTCGCGGCGGCGGCACCCAGCGAGCCGACGAGGATGACCGCGCGCGGCGAGAGCACGTCCGCGACGTTGCCGACGCTCGAGAGCAGCGCGCCCGCGACGAACCCGAGCTGCACGGCGATCGTCAGCCAGGCCGCGCCGCTACGCCCCAGGTCCCACTCTTCGCGCAGCTGCGGCACGACCGCGGTGGCCGAGAACCAGGTGGTCATCGAGAGAACGAGAGCGAGCGAGAGGACGGCGAGCGCGCGCGGCGCCGTCACAGCGGCTCGGTCCAGACGAGCGCCGTGCCGTCGAGCACGACCGTCCCGTCCTGGTTCGCGATCGTCGTGCGCAGCCGCGTAATCGGCTTGTCCTCCCGCGCCTCGAGGACCTCGACCTCGGCGGTGATCTCGTCGCCCGGCGCCACGGGCGCCTTGAAGCTCCAGTCCACGTGCAGGAAGACGCTCCCCGGGCCCGGCAGCTCCTCAGCCACGATCGCGTTGAGCAACCCCGTCGTGACGCCGCCCTGAACGATGACCCGGCCGAACCGCGAGCGCGCCGCGGCGCTCTGGTCGTAATGGAGCGGATTGCGGTCGCCGGTCAGCTCCGTGAACAGCTCGATGTCGCGCGGCGAGATCACGCGCGAGCGGCGAGCCGTCTGCCCAACCGCGGGCGGCACGCGTGTGAGCTTACGTCGGGAGGAGCCTGAGACGCTGCGCGGCCCACCCGCCCGCGGCGAGCAGGACCAGAGCGGTGAAGAGCAGGGTCAAAAGGATCGCGCGCTTCATGTTCTTCTAGACGCGATTCGCCTGCGCGTTCTTCCCGGTTCGTCTTGACGTGGAGAATGTGTAACAGATAGGTTACTCATTATGCAAGCAGCCGCAGCGATCGCCGACCCGATCCGTCGCCGGGTGCTCGAGCTCGTCCGGGACCGTGAGGTCCCCGCGGGCGAGCTGGCGGCGGAATTCGACGTCAGCCGCCCAGCCGTCTCCCGCCACCTGCGCGTCCTGCGCGAAGCCGGTCTCGTTCGCGAGCGCCGCGAGGGACGGCTGCGGCTGTACCGCGCCGATCCCGAACCGCTCGCCGAGCTGCGCGCGTGGCTCGAGCGCTACTGGGACGACCGTCTCTGGGCGCTGAAGAGGCTCGCGGAGGACGACGACCGTGGTTGAGACCGCGCCGATCGTGCGCAGCGTCGACATCGCGACGACGGCGGAACGGTTGTTTCCGCTGCT
Source organism: Gaiellaceae bacterium (assembly GCA_036000665.1). GTDB lineage: Bacteria > Actinomycetota > Thermoleophilia > Gaiellales > Gaiellaceae > JACCTU01. The sequence goes on along the minus strand of DASYUZ010000143.1, from coordinate 5,537 downwards.
CGTCGAGCCCGAGTCGCTGCAACAGTGGTGGCCCGACGTCGCGGAGCTCGAGCCGCACGTCGGCGGCCGGGTGCGCATGGAGTTCCGAGGCGGCGAGAGCATCGTCACCGGCGAGGTCAAGCGCTTCGAGCCGCCGCGGGCACTCGCCTTCACATGGGTGCGCGCCGAACGGCCCGAAATCTCGACCTTCGTCGAGCTCACGGTCACCGAGCTCGACTCCCAATGTTGCCGGGTCGAGGTCGTTCACTCCGGCTGGGAGCACGCGCCCGAGTGGCGTCCGCTGCACGACGCGGGCTGGGTGCACTTCCTCGACTGCCTCGCGGCCCTCGCGGAGGGCCGTCCCTTCGACAAGCAGTTCTGAAAGGAGACGAGATGGGACAGACGATTGAGCTGACCAAGGAGATCGCCGCATCACCCGAGACGGTCTTTCGTGCGTTGACCGACCCCGACGAGCTCTCGCGCTGGTGGACGACGCGGGCCGAATCGGATCCCCGCCCGGGCGGCGCGTTCAACTACCGCTTCGAGTTCGACGAGCAGACCGAGCAGCGCCAGGACCACGGCTACAGCGGCACGTACGACGAGGTCGTCGAGAACGAGCGCGTCGCGTATCCCTGGCAAGCGCGGCTCGGGGAAACGAAGGTCGACGTGACGCTCCGGCCAAGCGGCGACGGCACGACGCTTCGTCTCGTCCACAGCGGTTGGGGCGAAGGTGGCGAGTGGCCGGCGGCGGTGCGGATGCACGAGGAAGGCTGGGGCTTCTTCCTCGAGAACCTCAAGACCTACCTCGAGCGTGGCGAGGATCGCCGCGCCGCCGCGATGGGCATGAAGACGCCCGCCGCAATGACCGGCTAACTACCTGAGGAGACGTGACAGCCGGCGGTCCTTGAGCACGCGGCCGCCGGTCTGGCACTCCGGGCAGTAGTAAATCGTGTGTTCCTCGAAGTCGACGCGCGCGATCGGCGTGCCGCAGACGTAGCACGGTTCGTTCAGCTTGTCGTGCACGCGGTACGTCTTCTTGTCGTTCGCGCCACGCTCGCGCAGCTCGAGGCCGCGCGCGAGCTCCTCGTCGATCGCGGCCGCGAGGCGTTCGACCTCCTCCTGCGAGAGCTCGGTGGAGAGCGCGTAGGGCGAGAGCCGCGCGTGGTGGAGGATCTCGTTCGCCCACGCGCGCCCGATCCCGGCGATCAGCTTCTGGTCGCGGAGCAGCGAATGCAAGCGGCGCGACTCGCCGTGCACGAGCTCCTCGAGCCGCTCGGCGCCGAGGCCGAGCGCCTCGGGGCCGAGGTGCGCAAGCTCGGCTTCCGCGGCCTCCGGCGTGAGCAGCCACACACCGGCGCGCTTCTTCGAGCCGGCCTCGGTCAGCACGAGCTTCCCGCCGCCCTGGAACTCGAGCTGAAACGCTGGGACCTTCGGTCCCTTCTCGCCCGCCAGTAGGTACCTGAGCCGGCCCGCGGTCATCAGGTGCACGAGCAGGACGAGCTCTTCATCCTCGGTCGGGAAGAGCAGCCGCTTCGCGCGGCGCTCGGCGCCTGCGAGCTTGCGCCCTTCGAGCACGGACAGCGGCGGGTCGAACGTCTTCAGCGTCGCGACGTGCGCAGGCCCGGCCTTCTCGATCGGGAACGCGCTCACCGGATCGTTCAGCTGGCGCCGCCACGCCTCCATCTCCGGCAGCTCGGGCACGTGAGCAGCGTAGCCCGTAACTACGGGGCGACAACTTCGACGTTCGTGTGTGCTCGGGTCGCTCGGGCGAGGGCCTCGTCCGCCGTCAACAGCGGAGCCTTCAACGTCTCGGCGAGCGCGACGTAGGCGGCGTCGTACGCAGAGAAGTTCGTCCACAGCTCGAGCACACGAGGGAGCAGCGGTCGGTGTTCGTGAAGGACGAGCGGCAGCTCGAGATAATCCTCGAGGAGCTCCGCCGCTCGCTGTGCTGTCAGGCGTCCCGCGCGTAGAGCTCCGGTTACGGAGGAAGCGATCTCGAGGTCGCAAAGCTCAGGCGCATGGAGGTCCGCTTCCGCATGCTCGATCCGAAGCGCGAACAGCCGGGCCCGCGGAGCGGACAGCACGTACTCAGCGAGCGCCGACGCGTCGGCGACGAGCCTCACGAGCTCGGCAGGCGGCCGCGCTCCTCGCGGATCAGCTCTGCGACGGAGACGCCGAGGTCGACCGGTTCGCGACTGCGGATGCGGGCGAACAGCTCCTCTCGCGACGGACGAGCCACCTCGCGCTCGAGAATCTCTTCGACGTAGGCGGTGAGTGTCTGCCCTCGCACCTTGGCCCGACGCTTCAGCTCCCTGTGGAGCCGGTCGGGAACGTTCCGGACCTGGATCATCTTTGCCATGCGCTGCACATGTTAGCGCATGTGCTCGACATGTTATTTCTGGACGCGTCCACGTGACACCGCGCGCCCGCGCAGCAGACTGGCGTTCGCGTCGCTGTAGGTTTCGCGCAATGGAGGCGCTCGAGGTTGTCGTGCGGCGCGGCAGCGTGGTCGAGGCTCGTCACCGCTTCCATGCCGTCGCCGTGCGCGACGGCGAGGTCGTCGCGCAGGCCGGGGACCCCGGTCTCGTCGCGTTTCTGCGCTCCTCGTCCAAGCCGCTCCAGGCGCTTCCCCTCGCGCGCGCGCGCGAGGACCTCGATGAGCGCGACCTGGCGATCGCGTCCGCGTCGCACCGCGCGGAGCCGCCGCAGCTCGAGGCCGTGCGCCGGCTGCTGGCGAAGGCGCCTGCGCGCGAGAAGGAGCTCGAGTGCGGGCTGCAGGACGGCCGGCCGCGCGACCCGCTCCATCACAACTGCTCCGGCAAGCACGCCGGGATGCTCGCCCTCTGCCGCGCGCACGACTGGCGCTCCGAGGGCTACCGGCACGAGGGGCACAGGGTGCAGCGCGCGATGCTCGCCGTCCACGCCGAGGCCGCGGACGTGGACGCGGACACGATCCCGACCGCGGTCGACGGGTGCGGCGTGGTCACGTTCGCACTCGACCTCGAGCGGACAGCCCACGCGTTCGGGCGGCTCGAGGGTCTGCGAGGCGGCCGGCGCGTCGCCGCCGCGATGCGCGCACACCCCGAGCTCGTCGGGGGCGCCGGCCAGACGGACACCGAGCTGATGCGCGCGCTGCCCGGCTGGATCGCGAAAGGCGGGGCGGAGGGACTTTTGTGCGCGGCAGCGCCCGACGGTCTCGGCGTTGCGCTCAAGTCGGAGGACGGGATCGGCCGGGGCCAACGCCCCGCGCTCGCGGCGTTCTTACGCCCGCTCGGCCTAGAACTCCCCGACGATTTCGCCCGCGTGCCGGTCCGGAACGCCCACGGCGAAGTCGTCGGCGAGATCGTCAGCAACGCGTGAGCAAACCTCTACCGAATCGTGAAGATCGGGTGTAACATCGAGCGTCTGTTGGTAGAGCCGGGGGATTTTGCACCGGCTCTTCGTGTGTCCGGTTGGCGTCCCTTTCGTCCGTCCGCGCGAGGAGGTTCATGCTCACCGTCGACATCTCCCTTCCCGACGTCGAGGAGCTCCACAAGCTCGTCCAGGACGGAATCGAGAAAGGGTTCCTGACCTACGACGAGATCGTCACGGGGCTCGACGACGTCGAGCTTACGAAGGAGCAGGTCGAAGACTTCTACACCTATCTGATCGAGCACGGCGTCGACCTCATGGAGGGGGAGCAGCACAAGCACCCGCCCCATGAGCAGCAGCCGGAGCCCGAGGAGGAGAAGGTCACACCCAAGCTCGACCTCACGGTCGAGCCCTCGCTGGACTCGCTGCGGCTCTACCTGCGGGAGATCGGGAAGGTGCCGCTTTTGACCGCCGACCAGGAGGTCTACCTGGCGAAGCGGATCGAGCGGGGCGACATGGCGGCGAAGACGCAGATGATCGAGGCGAACTTGAGACTCGTCGTCTCGATCGCCAAGTCGTACCTCGGGCGCGGGCTGAGCTTCCTCGACCTAATCCAGGAGGGGTCGCTGGGCCTGATCCGGGCTGTGGAAAAGTTCGACTACCGGAAGGGCTACAAGTTCTCGACCTACGCGACGTGGTGGATCCGGCAGGCTGTCACCCGAGCGATCGCGGACAAGGCGCGGACGATCCGGATCCCCGTGCACATGGTCGAGAAGCTGAACAAGGTCGTGCACATCGAGCGCCAGCTCGTCCAGCGCCTTGGGCGGGAGCCGCGGCCGGACGAGATCGCCGAGGAGCTCGAGATGACGACCGAGGAGGTGCGCGAGATCCTGCGCATGTCCCAGCTCCCGGTCTCGCTCGAGAAGCCGATCGGCGAGGAGGAGGATTCCCAGCTCGGGGACTTCGTCGAGGACGAGACCGCCGAGTCGCCGTTCGACACCGCGCAGGTGACCCTCCGGCGCGGCGACATCGACCGGGCCCTCGACTCGCTCCCCGAACGCGAGCGCAAGGTGATCGAGCTCCGCTTCGGCCTCTCGGGCGCTCAGCCCTGCACGCTGGAGGAGGTCGGCCGAGCCTTCGGCGTCACACGCGAGCGCATCCGGCAGATCGAGAACAACACGCTCAAGAAGCTCGAGTCCCTCCCGGAGGCCCAGGGCCTCAAGGACTGCGTTTAGCTACGTCGGGTCGACCTGCGGCGTCTTCGCACCCCGCTCGATCGGGACGAAGAGCTTGCAGTGCGGGCACTTGAAGCCCGTGTAGCGCTGCGCCCGTCCCTCGAGCAGCTTGGCCTCGAACGGCCGTTTGCAGTGCGGGCAAGTGACGCTGTAGGAGCCGTTCGGGGCCGACTGGCTCACGCCGTCCAAGCTAGCAGAGAGCCGTCCGAAGCCGACCTTAGGCTTCACGCGTGCCCCAGGATTGGTTCCGGCGTGCGGTCGCGGAGTTCGTCGGCGCCTTCACGCTCGTCTTCGCGGGGATGGGCTCGATCATGTTCGGGAACGCCGGAGGGCTGACCGGCGTCGCGCTCGCGCACGGGCTCGCGATCGCCGTGATGGTCTCCGCGGTCGGACACATCTCGGGCGGGCACTTCAACCCCGCGATCACCTTCGGCTTCCTCCTAACCCGCAGGATGGATGGCTTGCTCGCCGGGATCTACGCCGTCTCGCAGCTCGCTGCGGGCGCGGTCGCCGCGTTGCTTCTGAACGTGATCTTCCCCACGCCGCCGAACCTCGACGCCGGCGTCCCGGTGGTTGCGGACCGCGTCAGCAACGGCGGCGCCGTCCTCGCCGAGGCGATCCTCACGTTCTTCCTCGTCTGGGTCGTCTTCGCGACCGCCGCCGACCCGCGCGGCACCTTCAAGTCGATCGCAGGGCTCGCGATCGGGCTCACGATCACGCTCGACATCCTCGCCGGCGGGCCACTCACGGGCGCAGCGATGAACCCGGCCCGCGCGTTCGGCCCCGAGCTCGTCCAGAACGTCTGGGACCACTGGTGGGTGTACTGGCTCGGGCCGCTCGCCGGCGGGGGCATCGCGGCGCTCGCCTACGACCTGCTCTATCTCCGCCCGCTCGAGCCGGCCGTCGTCGGCCCGCCCGAAACCGGGCTCGAGGAGCCGCGCCCGGGCGAGACCGCGGTCTCGTAGCGCGCCG
>DASYUZ010000142.1:0-11218 GCA_036000665.1 Gaiellaceae bacterium | reverse complement strand
CGCGCGCGCACGGGTACCCGCCCTTCCGCGGACTTCCCGAGCTGCGCGCGGCGATCGTCCAGCGCTATCGCGACCTCTATGCGGTCGAGCTCGACCCCGAGACCGAGGTCGCGGTCGTGCCCGGGACGAAGACGGCGCTCGTCGAGCTGGCGCTCGTCACCGCCGAGCGTGGCCAGACGATCGTCCTCCCGGACCCCGGCTACCCGGACTACCCCTCGGGCGTGGCGCTCGCGGGCGCCCAGCTCGGAACCGTCGCCCTCGACTCGGGAAACGACTGGAGGCCCAACTTCGCGGCCGCGCCGCGCCGGGACGTGGCGGCGCTCTTCCTCAACTTTCCCTCCAACCCGGCGGCGGCCTGCGAGCCCGCGGGAACGTTCGACGCCGCGATCGCGTACGCGGACGAGACCGGCGCCGTGATCGTCCATGACTTTGCGTACGGCGATCTCGTCTTCGACGGGCTGCGCCCCACGAGCTTCCTTGCGTCCGCCGGCGCGAAGGAGGCCGGGGTCGAGATGTTCTCGATGTCGAAGTCGTACGGGATGGCCGGCTGGCGGCTTGGGTTCGTCCTCGGCAACGCGGAGCTCGTCGAGCGCATCAACTTGCTCCAGGACCACACGCGCGCGGGGGTCTTCCGCGCCGTGCAGGAGGCGGCGATCGCGGCGCTGACAGGACCCCAGGATTCTGTCGAGGAGCGCCGCGGCCGGTACGAGTGGCGGCGCGACCGCGTCGTCGAGGCGCTCCCGGTGCGCGCCGTCAGCGAGGGCACCTTCTACGTCTGGATCGAGCTGCCGCTGGGTACGACGCCAGACATGCTGTTGACCGAGCACCGCGTCGCGGTCGCGCCGGGAGAGGGATTCGGCCCGGGCGGCGCGGGCTGGGCGCGGCTTTCGCTCGCGGTGAGCGACGAGACGCTCGAGTTGGGGCTCGAGCGCCTGCAGCGGGCGCTCTCGTGACGATCCGAGAGCTCTGGCGCGAGCGCTTCGGGGTCGACGCGCCGCGCAAGATCATCTGCGTCGGCCTCAACTACCACGACCACGCAGCGGAGCAGCGCGCGGAGCCGCCGGCCGAGCCGCTGCTGTTCGCGAAGTTCGCGAACGCCCTGCTCGACCCGGGTGAGCCGATCGTGATCCCGCGCGAGTCCACGCACACGGACGCAGAGGCAGAGCTCGCGGTGGTGATCGGCCGCTCGGGCCGCCGCGTCGCGTCCGACGACGCGCTCGGGCTCGTCGCCGGCTACACGGTCGCGAACGACGTCAGCGCGCGGAACCTTCAGTTCTCCGACGGGCAGTGGCTACGCGGAAAGAGCTTCGACACGTTCTGCCCGCTCCTCCCTACGCTGGTCTCGGTCGACGAGCTCGGCGAAGCGTCCGGTCTCCGCATCGTCCAGCGGTTGAACGCTCAGACGCTCCAGGACTCGAACACGAGCGAGCTGATCCACGACGTCCCGCACGTGGTCGCGCACGCGTCGTCCGTCTTCACACTCGAGCCCGGCGACCTGATCCTGACCGGGACGCCCGCTGGGGTCGGCGGCTTCCGCAAGCCGCCGATCTCGCTGCAGCCCGGCGACTCGGTCGAGATCGAGATCGAGCGCGTCGGCCTGCTCGCGAACCCGGTCGCCGCCGAGAGCTGAACCGGACCAAAAAAATTCGCCGAGCCGGTTTCGCTTTCGTCCGTTGATCCAGCTGACTTTCCGCTTCCGCGTACAGCCGACCGGATCAACTTCGACCTAGTCGCGCTCCGTGCTCGGCGCAAGCGACATCCTCCGGGATCGGGCGAGGCCGATCAAGCCGCCGCGCCGAAAAGTTCGCGCAAATTGCGAACGTCCGCCGTTGGAACAACAACATTCGCCGAGCCTGCGCACGAAATCGTGCGCGCTTCGCGGGCCTTCAACCCGACCGGATGTACTCGCCTTCCGGAGTGAGTTCGACGAAGTGGTGCGCGTCGCCGTTGCGGTACGCCTCGCACTGGTTCGCGGGGTCGTCGTCGACGTCCTGACGCGGGTCGTGGGCGACGTCCGCGACCCAGTCTTTCCTGATCACGCCCAGGCAGGGGCCACGGGACATGTCGACGCCGGAAGAGATCGCCTTTGCATAGGCCCGTTGGGCCAGGCGGATGGTCTCCGAGTCGGCTTCCTTCCCTCCGCCGCAGCCGGCAAGGGCGACGAGAGCCAGGAACGGCGCGACCCGCACGCTCACCCCAGCCCGAAGTGCAACGGCTCCCCGGTCATTCCTGAGCTGCCTTCATGAACATCCAGCGGTGGCCTTCGAGATCCTCGGCAGCGTAGAGCCTCCCGTAGGGCTCGTCCTCGGGCTCGCGCAGGATCGTCGCGCCGGCCTCGCGCGCCCGCTTGAAGTGCGCGTCGACGTCGTCGACGTAGACGAGCACCCCGTCCACGATCCAGGGCACCTTCAGCCACTCGCGCGCCGCCTCGCAGCTCTGTGCGTGGTGCTTCGGGCTCTGGTACGCGGGGCCGGGCCAGCCGATCTCGAAGCGCGTCCCGTCGTAGGAGAGGCCGGCGTGCGTGACGCGGCCGTCGTCCTCGAAACGCTCCACCTCGTTGAACCCGAATGCTTTCCCCAGCCATTCGGACGCCTTCCCGACATCCTCGTAGGAGACCATCGGCACGACGTTGCTCATCGTCCTCCTCCCTCTGTATCGTTAACGGTTACGTTAATCGTTTTCCGATTGTGAAGCAACTCGATACCACGCTGGCGGCCCTTGCCGACCCGACGCGACGCCGGGTCGTCGACCTGCTGGGCGAGCATCCGCGCCGCGCGGGCGAGCTCGCGGCCGCCGCGCGGACGAGTGCGCCCGCGATGAGCCGGCACCTCCGCGTCCTGCGCACGAGCGGGCTCGTCGAGGCGGAGCTGCTCGACGAGGACGCGCGAGCGCGCGTCTACCGCCTGCGCCCGGAGCGCCTGCGCGGCCTGCAGGCGTGGCTGGACACGTTCTGGGGCGAGCAGCTCGACTCGTTCCGGCGGCCCGTGGAACGCAAGCGGTGACCATCGTCCGCTGCGTCGAGGTGCCGTCGAGCGTCGCGGCCCGGAGCGGCTGCCCGTCGATGTCTATGCGCTGTGGCAGCAGCGCGCGTGGGTTCGCTTCCTGCAGGTCTTCGCCGACTACTCGACGTCGTAGGCCATGAGGATCGCGTCGACAAAGCCGTTGGGCCGCCGGTAGTGCCGCCTGCGATATCCCTCGCGTTCGAAGCCGAAGCGCTCGTAGAGGCGGATCGCGGCCTCGTTGTGCGGGAAGACGTGCAGCTCGAGCTTCTGCACGCCGCTCGCACGGGCCCAGTCCACCGCGGCCTCGAGGAGCGCCCAGCCGATCCCGAGGCGGCGGTGGCTCTCCGCGACCATCAGTCCCAGGTCGGCGACGTGATGGCTCGCCGGGTGCGGGTCACGGCCGACAGAAAGCCGGCCGACGATTCCCTCTGGAGCTTCCGCGACGTACACCGCTGCGTGCGGGTAGCGGCGGATCGAACGCAGGTAGCGGCGCTCCTCGCCGACGCCGCGCCAGTTGTTCGTCGTGATCAGCCAGCCGCCCGGCTCGGAGCCGACCGCAGTCGCCAGCTCGACGAGCGCGGCTGCGTCACCCGGCTCGGCACGGCGGATCGTGAAGTCGCGGCGCACGCCGCAACGATACGTCCCGTCTACTGCGTGTCTGCGAAGCGCGCGAGGCGCTGCGACTGCTCGACGGCGTGCAGCGCGGGCTCTGGTGCCTCGGCGCGGGCGCCGTGGAGCCAGCGGTAACCGCGTTCGCTCTCGCCGTGCGCGGCCCGGTAGAGCACCGTCATGAGCGTGATCGGGATCACTGAACCGATGAGCTGCACCTCTCCGCCGGGGAACGCGACGAGCGGAAGCGCAGCAATCGCCATGCCCGCGGCGACAAAGAGCAGCGAACGGCGCAGGTAGCGCCTGCGCTCGACCGCAAGCTCTCCCGGCCGCTGGGAGACGTCGTCCGCCATGACCCGGGCATCGGCGCGCCCGGTGCCGCGCTCGACCGCGCGAACGGGGGATTAGTCGACCACGAGGCCGACGCCGCCCCGGCGCGGGTCTCCCGCCGCCCCGACGCTGCCGTCCGGGAGCGTCTCGACGGCTGCAGCTCCGCCGAAGTACAGGTTCTTGTCGCGCCAGCGGACAATCGTGTACGGCACCCGTCCCGCATCCATGGGAGGTTCGAGGTGGAGGACGTCGTCCTCGAGGTGGACGCGCGGGGCCGCGATCGCGTTCGCGACGTCCATGTCATGCCCGAGCACGTTGACGACGATCTGCATGATCGCGCCGCGCAGACGGTTCGAGCCGGCGCTGCCGACGACCAGGCGCGGAGTTGAGCGGTCGAGGACGAGCGAGGGCGCCATCATGCTCGTCAGCCGATCGCCCGGGCGCGGGGTCCCGACCATCAGGTCGTACTCGCCAAGCATGTTGTTGAGGTGGATCCCGGTTCCCGTGACGACGACGCCCGACCCGCCGCCACCGGTTGACGCCGAGAGAGAGGCCGCGTCGCCGGCGGCGTCGACGACGGAGATGTGGGTCGTGCCTCCGACTTCGGCCAGCCGGCGTGTAAGGCGGCGCGCCCGCGCGCTTGCCTGCGCTTCCATGGTCTCGGCGAGGCGGCGGACGGCCGCCTGGCTGCCGTAGCGGCCCGGCTGCTCGAGCCGGCGCAGTCCGTACGCGATCAGGACGCCGCCCGAGGACGGCGGGGGGTTCGAGAGGAACTCGTGCCCGCGATACGGCGCGCGCACAGGGCGCCGGCGGATCACGCGGTAGTGCTCGAGATCGGCGCGGCGAATCGCCGGCGCAGAGGCGGCGATCCGACGGGCGATCTCGCCGCGATAGACGGCAGCGGCGCCTCGGCGGGCGATCTTCTCGAGTGTGTCGGCGAGGTCGTCCCACACCAGCCGGTCGCCCTCAACGAGCCCCGCGACGGGCGTGCTTGCGAGCACGGGCGCCAGGACCACGTGCAGGAACGCCTGCGCGTCGGTGACGAGGAGGCCGCTGCGCGCCAGCTCGATCGCCGGCTCGACGAGTTTCCGCCAAGGGAGCGAGCCGTACGCGCGGTGCGCGGCCTCGAGGCCGGCCGTCATCCCGGGGACGGCACAGGTCTCCGGGCCGGCGCGGAAGAGTTGCGTCGTGGACTCGTCGAAGGCGATCGAGACCTCCTCCGGCTCGCCGCGCGGGCCGCTCGGCAACGAGACGAAGAAGTCGAGCACGCGCGTCCGGTCGTCGCGGGCCGTGTGCACGAGCATGAAGCCGCCCCCGCCAGGACCGGTCAGCGGACTCTCGGCCACCCAGGACGCAAACGCCGCAGCGACGCACGCATCCACGGCGTTTCCGCCCTCCTCCAGGGCGCGCGCGCCGACCTCCGCCGTCAGCGGATGCCCCGCGGCGATGGCCCCTCTCATCCCGCGGAGCCTACGTGCCGATAGGAGAGGTCGTGGGGGTCTCCTTCGGAAAGGCGCGCCAGCGCGCACGGCTGGTCATCGCGGGCTTGGCGCCCGCATTCGGGAACGACTGCCGCTCCCCGTTGCGATCACGTCAACAGCCGGTGACCGAACGGCGAACGCTCGCCGAAACGCACCCGTCGGCAAGAACGTTCTTCCAAGGAATGGTGCGGGAGACGCTGGACCGGCGTGTCGTCGCCCTTGCGGTCGGCGGGACGATCGCCCTCCTCGTCACCGCGCTCTGGCCCGGGCTGCTCAGAGACGAGGTCGAGCACGCCCTCGAAGGGCTCGGGAAAGCAGACCCGGCCATGCTCTGGCTCGCCGCCGCCGGCTTCCTGGTGGCGCTGCTGTGCTCGGCGTCCGCGTGGCGTGCGGCGATCGGCGGCGTCGATCGCGCCGAGGCGACGGCCCGCTACGCAGTCGGGTCGCTGGTCAACTCACTCGCCCCCGCGCACGCCGGGGACGCGGTTCGCCTCGCGCTGTTCGCCCGGGTCGCGCCGGACCGGGGCATGCTCACCGCCGGGAAGGCGCTCGCCGGAGTCGGGATCACGCGGCTCGCTCTCGTCGCTCTGCTTCTGCTCGCGACGGTGTGGCCGTATGCACTCGCGGGCTTCCTAATCGTCCCGCTGCTCGGGCGCATCGCCTCGTGGGTCGCCGCGGCGACCGTTGCGCGGCTGCTCGCGGCGGCCGCGATCGCCGCGGCACTCGGTGTGGACTCGCCGTTCCTCGCTGCGCTGCTCGTACTCCCCGCCATCGACGCGGCCGGGCTGCTCCCGATCACGCCCGGGAACGTCGGGCTGAAGAGCGGTGCGATCGCGATTGCACTTCAGAGCCAGGGGGTCGACGTCACGACCGCGCTCTCGAGCGGGATCGCGTTCCACGCGGTCGAAACGGTCGTCGGACTCATGTTCGGCGCTTCCGGTGTCGTCTACCTCACGCGCATACCCGTGCCGCGCTGGATGCTTGCGGGTGCGACCGCAATCGTCGCTGCGCTCTTTGGCGCAACCGTCCTCATCTAGACGCGCGCGCACGCGCACGCGCGCGCAGCCCCCTTGGGGGGCGCAACGAGCGCCCCAACACGAACGGTAACGGGACGTGCGTCACGCGTGAGTGACGGCTTTGGGCCAAATGCGTGCCGGATTCTCCACAGCAACGGGGGCACGCGAGCCTCAGTCGCGCTCATGGATCGCGCACGGGTCTTGACCCAGGTGGGCCGGGGCGATCCTGAAGCCAACAAGCCAGACGTCGCGCTGACCTAGAGGTCCTGCAGGAAACTGGGCGGCTCGAGCTCGTCCGCGCTGCGCGGCGGCTCGCCACGCCCGAACAGTGGTCGCTCGCGTCGGGCGGCGACGCCCGTCTTCCCGCGCAGTCCGGTCGCGATCACCGTCACCCACATCTGCCCCGCGAGACGCTCGTCGATCGTCGCACCGAAGATGATGTTCGTGTCGTCGGTCGAGCCACGGCGGATCACCTCGGCGGCCTCGTTCACCTCCAGCAGAGAGAGATCGTTGCCGCCCGCCACCGAGAGCAGGATGCCCGTCGCGCCGATGAGCTCCTCGTCGATCAGCGGCGAACGGAGCGCACGCTCGGCAGCTTCGCGCGCGCGGCTTTCGCCGGTCGCGAAGCCGATGCCCATCAGCGCAGTCCCGGCGTCCTTCATGATCGTGCGCACGTCTGCGAAGTCGAGGTTGATCAGCCCGGGCAGCGTGATCAGGTCGCAGATCCCCTGCACGCCCTGACGCAGCACGTCGTCCGCGACCTTGAACGCGTCCAGCATCGAGGTCGACCTGTCGAGCACCTCGAGTAGCCTCGCGTTCGGGATCACGATCACGGTGTCGCAGTTCTTGCGCAACTCGTCGACGCCCGCTTCCGCCTGCGAGCGGCGCTTCGTGCCCTCGAACGGAAACGGTGTCGTGACGATGCCGACGGTGAGCGCGCCCAGCTCGCGCGCGATGCGTGCGACGACGGGCGCGGCCCCTGAACCGGTGCCACCGCCCTCGCCGGCGGTGACGAAGACCATGTCCGAGCCGCGCAGGGCGTGCTTGATCTGGTCGTACGCTTCCTCGCCGGCTCGTCGGCCGACCTCGGGGTCGGCACCAGAGCCGAGACCCTTGGTCAGATCGCGCCCGATGTGGATCTTCACCTCGGCGTCCGACATCTGCAGCTGCTGCAGATCCGTGTTCACCGCGACGAACTCGACCTGGTTGATGCCTGCGTCGATCATCCGGTGGATCGCGTTCAGGCCTGCGCCGCCGACACCGACGACTCGGATCACGGCGAGGTACGCGCCGGCGTCGGCGCGCGGGACGCGGTGGAGGCGAGGCGCGGGCTCGGGCAGCGACTCGAGCCGCGTTACGTGCGGCTCGTACCGTTGCTCGGAGGCGTGGGGAGGGACAGCTTCGAGATAGGTCCGCTCGGGCTCCGCGCTCGCGGGCGGCGCAGGAACGGTCGGCGGCGCCGACACGGGCGGCGGCGTGACGGGCGGCGGTTCGGGGCGCTCGAAGGTGGGCACGTGCTCGACCGTCTCCTCGTGGGGCGTTACCGGCTGCTCGCCCGGCGGCTGCTGCTGTGGCTCCTTCGTCCCCTGCTCTTCGCCCGCGCCCTCGCGCGCCGTCTGGCGCTGCGCCGCCTCGGTCGCACGGAAGAGCTCCGCGAGCGGGCCCTCACGCATGCTCGCGCGCCGTCGCGCCATTCAGCACCTCCTTCGCGAGGTCGCGATACAGCATCGCGGCCTCTCCGTGGGGATCGTACGCGAGGACCGACTGTCCCTTCACTGGAGCCTCGGCGTAGCGGATCGTCTTCCGGATCTTCGTCTGGTAGACGAGGTCGCCGAAGCTCTCCGCGAGGATGTCGATGGCCTCACGGGAGTGCAGCAGGCGCTTGTCGTACATCGTCGGCAGGATCCCGATGATCTCGACCTTTGGGTTCAGGTTGTCGCGGACCATCGAGAGGGTGTTCTCGAGCTGCACGAGACCTCGGAGCGAGAGGTACTCAGTCTGCACCGGGACGATCACGCCGTCCGCTGCGACGAACGCGTTGATCGTCAGTAGCCCGAGCGACGGCGGCGTGTCGATCAGGATGTAGTCGTAGCGGCCGCGGACCGGCTCGAGCGCCTTCTCGAGAGTGCGCTCGCGGCCGATCATCGAGGCGAGCGCGAGCTCGGCGCCGGCGAGGTCGATCGACGCGACTGCAAGGTCGATTTCCGCCGGGCGGATCACTTGCTCGATCGGGAGCTTGTGGACGAGCACGTCGAACATCGAGCGGTCGATCTCGTCGGGGTTGAACCCCTGGCTCATGGTCAGATTGCCCTGCGGGTCGAGGTCCACCGAGAGCACGTTCAGGCCCCGCTCCTTGAACGCGACTGCGAGGTTGAGCGTCGATGTGGTCTTCGCGACGCCCCCCTTCTGGTTCGCGAAGGCGATCACCTTGGGCATGCGCGGTTCCTTCGCGTTCTTTGGGCGTGTGTTGGGACGTGGAAGCAGCCTGGCAAGGGCCATGACCCCGCGTGATTCGAGTCTACCGGGGGTTCTCCTTTACTCTGCGTTGACAACGTTCGCGCACCGTGGATTCGGCGAGGGCAGCCGACGTCGCGCGAGTGGCGATCACCGAACCTCGTCCCTGGAAACGCGTTCGACCCGTCCAAGCAGGCCGATCCCGCGGAGCGCGAACACGTCGGAGCGGGGGTAGTAGGTCATGTCGTTCGGCTCCCGCGTGCCGTAGAGGAGGACCGTGATCCCGGTGTCGCCGCCGCGGAACGCGTGCGCGACCTTCGTGCCGGGCGGCCGCGCGACGACGTGGCCGCGCCGCACGGGGTGCTCCTCGTCGCCGAGCAGAAGTGTCCCCTCGCCGTCGATCACGACGAACACCTCCTCTTCGGCGGAATGAAAATGCGGCGCCGTGTTGAGCAGACCCGGAGGGACGATGTCGAGGTTGAGGCCCGCCAGAACAGAGCGCTTCCCCGCGAGCTCCTTCGTCAACGCCCCCATGTCGTCGCCGGCACGCCACTCGTCCCCCTTAGCGTCCTCGACGTTGACGATCCGTTCCGGGCGCGGACTGGGCTCGGGCAGCGGGAGGTCGCGGTGCTCGAACGGGCGGCCGTCGAGCACCTCCACACGCAACCAGAGCCGCCCAAAGCGGACCGCGTCGGCGTACGGCAGGTACGTCGCGGCCGCGGGCGCCCGCGTGCTGAACGCGAGCACGTCGAGTCCGTCGAGACCCGCGATCAGCGTGTGCGCTTCCGCGCCCGCGCGATGAACGAGACAGTCGCCCGTGCGGATCGCGAAGGTCTCACCGTCCTGCCACGAGAGACCGGACCCGCCGACCACGAAGAAGATCTCCTCTTCGCCCTGATGGACGTGCGCAGGTGTCGAGCGCCTGGCCGGGTCGATCTGGATCCGGTTGACGCCGACGTTGCGCGTGCCTGCGGCGGCGCCGAGGAACGTCCAGGTTGCACCGAGCTCATCACGTGCGGCGCGCTTCTTCGGGACCTCGTCCCAGTGCGCGATCACTGCTCGTGGAACCCGATGTGCTCGCGCGGCACCAGCACGCAGTCGCCCTCGCCGACCTCGTACATCCGCACCTCGCGCTCGGCGCCGAGCTGCTGCCACGACCAGCCCGAGCCGTCGAGCACGAAGAAGATCTCCTCTTCCCCGGTCTCGGTGTGCGCCGGCGTCGACCACCTGCCCGGATCGAGCTCGATCCTGTTCACCCCGAGGCCGCGGCATCCGGTGGCCTCGGCGAGGTCGGTCCAGCGTGCCGCCAGGTGGCCCAGCTCGGCGCGGTCGTTTTCCGCCTCGTCCCGGTGGGAGATCAGGCCCCGAATCCTCTCACGGCGGTTCTCCGTTCTACCCCTGAACCGCCTCAAGCGACTGCGAAGGGGGATCTGTTGTCTCTCTTGTGGATCATCCTGATCGTCATCTTGGTGCTCGCGCTGCTGGGCTTCTTCACGCGCGGGCGCTGGTAACCACTAGGACCAGGTCGACGCTGGAATAGGCCGCCCGGCCGGTTGCCGGGCGGCTTCCTTTTGCCGATCCTTGGGGCGTGGACCCACGCCTTACGCTCGAGACCCTCGCCCGTGCGGACGCGCAGGCCAAATTGCCTCGCCTCGGGGGCATGGCCCGACCCGATGGGGTCGTGATCGTCAGCGAGCGCTTCTGGGCCTTCGCGGGTGTCGACGGCTCGCTCCGCGAGGGCGAGATGAGGCCGACGCCGCGCGCGCTCCGGCACGTTCCGCTCGTCCGCGGGCTGCTCCGGCTCGGCGCCGCGCTCTCCCCGCTGATGCGGCGAGACGGGGTCGTCCGGATCCGCGAGCGCGCGTTCGTCGGCGCCGTGATCGCCGCTTCGTTCGGTTTTTTCGTCCTTCCCGATCGCTTCGAGCTGGCGGCAGGCCTGCTGCTCACGGCGTCGATGCTCGCCTGGATCATGCGCGGGCGCACGCTCCATCTCCACGGCGCCGAGCACCGTGCGATCCGCGCCGCCGAGGACCGGCGCCTGTCCGAGACGTGGGCGGGCGCGAGCCGTCCCTCCCGCTTCGCAGCGCGCTGCGGCACGAACTTCTCCGCGCTCGTGCTTCCGATCGCCGCGCTCGGCGATCGCGTCTGGCCGCTCCCGGCCGCGGCCGTGGCGATCCTCTCGCTCGCGTTGACGATGGAGCTCTGGGTTGCGATCGAGGGCTCGACTCGCCGGTTCGCGCGCGTGTTCCTCCTCCCCGGGCTCGCCCTCCAGCGCTTGACCACGCGGGAGCCCCGTCTCGAGGAGACGCAGGTCGCGCTGCACGCC
>DASYUZ010000141.1:0-32592 GCA_036000665.1 Gaiellaceae bacterium | reverse complement strand
CTCGTTCTCCTGCGCAAGCTCCCGCTCCTCGCGGGCTGGAACGACGAGCGGCGCACGGCGGCCGCGTTCTACAACGAGGCGCTCTCCGGCGTGGGCGACCTCCGCCTGCCTCCGGTCGCGCCCGGAAGCCGTCCGGTCTGGCATCTCTACGTCGTCCGCAGCGGCCGGCGCGAGGCGCTCGCAGAGTTCCTCGCCGCGCGCGGGATCGCAACCGGGCGCCACTACCCGCAGCCGTTGCACCTGACCCACGCGTATCTCGGGCTCGGCTACCTCCCAGGAGCGTTCCCGGTCGCGGAGGCGCTCGCGGAAGAAGGGCTCTCACTGCCGATCTTTCCCGGGATCACCTCGTCGCAGCTCGAGGCCGTCGTCGCAGGCGTACGCGACTTCTTTGCCCGTGGCTGGTAGACCGGTCAACGAAGCGCCGTTCCGGCTGCTCGACGACGTCGCGTTCGGCGACAACGTCGTCGTGCACTCGTTCACGAACCTCTACGGCTGCTCGATTGGCGACAGCACCAGGATCGGAACCTTCGTCGAGATCCAGCGCGGCGCGCAGATCGGAGCGCGCTGCAAGATCCAGAGCCACACCTTCATCTGCGACGGCGTCACGATCGAGGACGAGGTCTTTGTCGGCCACGGCGTCGTCTTCATCAACGACAAGCGGCCGCGCGCGACGAACGGCAGCGGCAGGCTCCAGACCGACGCCGATTGGGAGCTCATGGCGACAGTCGTCGAGCGCGGAGCGAGCATCGGCTCGGGCGCGGTGATCCTCTGCGGTGTCCGGATCGGCGCGGGCGCGATCGTCGGCGCCGGGGCCGTCGTGACCAAGGACGTCGCTCCGGGCTCTACCGTGGCCGGCGTGCCCGCTCGAGCCGCCGCCGTCGCGTCCCTCGCCGAGGTTTAGGGACTCATCTAGTACTCGTCGGCGCCGACGTCCGCGCGGCCGCCGCGCGGGCGGGGCTGGCCGTCGAAGTCGGTAGACGGGCTGCTCGACGGATTGCCTTCGTCGATGCCGGGCGATCCTGCGCGCAGGTGGAGGTCGAGCGCGTCACGGTTGACGTACTGCACGGTCGCGACCTTGTCGGTCGCTCCGCACGGCTGCGTGCCGCCTTGGAGCGACTCGTAGATGTTGTAGCGGTAGACGTCGCCCGAGCAGCCGTAGGTCGCCTGGTCGGAGAAGATGTTCGAGTCGACGGTGACCGTCGTCGTCGCCTCCTCGATGAAGATGCCCTGCAGGAACGAGTTGTTCCGAACGAGGAAGTCGGCGTTCGAGAAGCCGAGGTCGTTCACGAACTGGATTGCGTAGAAGCCGTCGAGCGTCTTCGCGAAGAAGTTGTTCTCGATCGTCCAGTTCCTGAGCTCGTGGACGCCGCCGTTGATGTCGCCCCAGGAGCGGATGAAGATGTCGTGGGTTGCGCAGTTCCAGAAGCGCGAGTTGCGGACCGTGACGTTGACGCCGGCGCCGATCTGCAGGCACTCCGTGTGATAGTCGGTGCCGGGCGGGCGCCACCAGTCGTGGAACGAGACGCCGTCGACGAGGATGTTCCGCGGCGCGACCCGGGAGCCCGGATCCTCCGAGATCTGCGGATCGTAGTCGGAGCCGTCGCTCGGGCCGACCTCGCCGCCGATCACGCTGACGTTCGACGACGACCAGATGAAGAAGTGGCGCGAGGCGACGTTCCGGAAGGTGACGTCGTCGGCCTCCCTGTACGTCTTCCAGCCGTCGGCGAGCTTCAGCCCCTCGAAGGTCACGTGCGACGCGTAGACCGCGAGCTCGGTGTTCACGGTGGCCGTCGCACCGGCGGCCGGGCGGAAGACGACGTCGTCGCTCGAGGTCTTCGAGGGGTCCGCGCTCAGCGTTCCTCCCGCGTAGGTGCCGGCCGCAAGCTCGATCGTCTGGCCCGGCGTGGCGAGGCGGAAGGCGCGGTCGAGGCTGATGCAGGGCGAGACGGAGGTGCACGCGTTCGAGTCAGACCCGGCCGGTGAGAGGAAGACCGACGCGGTCGAAGGCGTGGGAGGTGGCGGCGGCGGTGGAGGCGGCGGCGGCGGCGGGGCCGGCGGCGCGGGGGCAGGCGGCGCGGGAGCAGGCGGCGCCGGAGCCGGAGGTGCGGGAGCGGGCGGCGCCGGAGTCGGCGGCGCCGGGGCAGGCGGCGTCGCCTCGCACGCCGACGTCGCCGCGCGGGCCGACGCGCGCTTGGAACGGTTGCCGGCCGCGTCGACGGCGTTGACCGCGAAGCTGTACGTTCGAGCGCATCGCAGATCGCGCGCCGTGAAGCTCAGGCCTCGCGTCCGAGCGACGAGCGCGCCGTCGCGGTACACGCCATACGCGATGACGCGTCGGTTGTCTTTCGCCGCGCTCCACCTGAGCGTCGCACTCGTTCCCGTCGCCGTCGTCTGGCGGAGCTGGGTCGGCCGCGTCGGGGCGAGCCGGTCCTTGCGTGGAGCGGCGTCGGTGCGCGCGGCGGCCTGCCCGGTCCCGAGCAGCGTCAGGAACGAGAGGGCGATGGACCCGAGACGGGCGGCGTGCCGGGGGGCGGCTCCCCTCACACGGCGATGGATCGGCCGCGGCGAGCGATCGTGGGATCGCTCCAACGAGGGAGAGCGGGACCGGGGAACGCGCCCCGGTCCCGCGTCCGCCAGGCTAGGTCTCGTCCGCGCCGACGTCCGGAGCGGCGCCGCGAGGCCGGGCCTGCCCGTCGATGTCGGTCGCGGGGAAGCTATTCGGGTTCCCTTGATCGATCCCCGGCGAGCCGGGGCGTAGATGAAGATCGAGCGCCGCACGATTTACATATTGGACCGTTGCGACGCGATCGGAAGCTCCGCAGGGGCCGCCGGTGCCCTGCAAGGTCTCGTAGATGTTGTTCCGGTAGACGTCGCCGGAGCAACCCCAAGTGGCCTGCTCAGAGAAGATGTTCGAGTCGACGGTCACCGTCGTGTTCGGACCATCGATGTAGATCCCCTGCAGGAACGAGTTGTTCCGTACGACGAAGTCGGCCATCGAGAAGCCGAGATCGTTCACGAACTGGATCGCGTAGAAGCCGTCGAGCGTCTTCGCGAAGAAGTTGTTCTCGATCAGCCAGCCCTTCAGCTCGTGCACGCCTCCGTTGATGCCGCCCCACGAGCGGATGAAGATGTCGTGGGTCGCGCAGTTCCAGAAGCGGGAGTTGCGGATCGTGACGTTGACACCCGCTCCGACCTGGAGGCACTCGGTATGGAAGTTCGATCCCGCCGGGCGCCACCAGTCGTGGAACGCCACGCCGTCGATCAGGATGTTGCGAGGCGCGACCCGTGAGCCGGAGTACTCGGTGATCTGCGAGTCGTAGTCGGAGCCGTCGCTCGGCCCGACCTCGCCGCCGATGATGTTGATGTTCGTCGACGACCAGAGGAAGAAGTGACGCATGGAGATGTTGCGGAACGTCACGTCGTTCGCGCTCGGGTACGTGTTCCAGCCGCCCGCGAACTTCATGTCGCGGAACTCCATGTGACTGCCGAAGACCGCGACGCTGCTCGAGATCGTGACCGACGCGCCCTCAGCCGGTCGGAAGACCACGTCGGAGAGCGATGTCTTGCTCGCGTCGGCGTTGACGTTGCCTCCTGAGTAGCTGCCGGCCGCGAGCTCGACGGTCTGGCCTGCCGCCGCGACGCGGTAGCCGCGGTCGAGGCTCCGGCAGGGAGACACCGCGGTGCACGCATTCGTGTCGGAGCCCGCCGGCGACAGGAAGACGCTCGCGCTGCCGGCCGGAGGTGGAGGTGGAGGTGGAGGTGGAGGCGGCGGGGGCGGAGGAGGCGGCGGGGGCGGAGGAGGCGGAGGAGGAGGAGGCGGCGGCGGCGGCGCTCCAACGCCGATCGGCGTGTTCATGTCGGCCTGGATCTCGACGGCCGAAAGCGCGCGGTTGTAGATCCGCACCTCGTCGATCAACCCTGCGAGGTACTCGTTGGCGTAGACGGTATTGCCACCGATCCGGAGCACGCCGTTGGAGACGGCCAGAAGGCCCGTCTGCGCCCGGCTGCCGACCTGGACGCCGTTCACGAAGATCCGCATCGCCGCCCCGTCGTAGGTCGTCGCGAGATGCGTCCATGTGCCCAACGGCACCGTCGAGCTCCCGCGCACGATCTGCTGCCCGCCGAAGTACATGTTCCCGGTCGGCTGTGCCGTGTCGGAGTCCGCGAAGAGACCGTAGGTCAGGTTGCCCGGCTGCTCTTTCATGACCACCGTCTTCCAGAAGCCGAGCGAGTCCGGGTTCACCCACCCCTCGACCGTGACGGCGCTCGAGGCGTCCAGCTCGGGTGCGTCGGGCACGTTCACGACGTCGTCGACGCCGTCGAAGCGGAGCGCGTTGCCGAACCTACCCGCGGCCCAGGCGGCTCCGTTGATCGCGCCCGCGTTCCCGTTGCCGGAGTCGTCCGCGGCGGTCGCACCCGATCCGGCATCGAACGAATACGCGGCGACGGGACCCAGCGGCAAGGAGATCGGCGTGCTCATGTCGGACTGGATCTCCGAGGCGGAGAGCGCACGGTTGTAGATCCGGACCTCGTCGATGAGGCCGGCGAACCACTCGCCCCACACGGCGTTGCCGCCGATGCGAACCGGTCCTGAAGAGTTGGGCATCGCGGTCGAGGCGGACGCAGTCCCCGCCTGGACGCTGTTCACGAAGAGCCGCACGAGTGCGCCGTCGTACGTCGCGGCAAGGTGCGTCCACGTGTTCAGCGGCAGTCCCGCGCTCGCACGTGCCGATCGCTCGGCACCCTGCGTGTACGCGATCCCGTAGGGGACGGAGCTCTGCGAGCTCGCGTAGAGCCCGTAGACGAGCTCTCCGGGCTGCTCCTTGATCAGCACGTCACGCCAGACGGCGCCGAGGCTCGTCGGGCGCACCCACGCCTCGAGCGTCATCGCGCTCGCGAGGTCGAGCGACGCCGCGTCCGCGACGGTGACCCAGTCGCTCGTCCCGTCGAACGAGAGTGCGCTCCCGAACTTGCCGGCGGCCCAGGTCGCGCCCGTGATCGCGCCGTTGTTGCCGCTGCCCGAGTCGTCGGCGAGCGTCGTGCCGGCACCGGTGTCCATCGAGTACGCGGCGACGAGACCCGGCACGGCTCCCGCCGCTGCCGTCGTCGTGGCCGAACCGCTGCCGGCCGCGAGCACGAGTGCGAGAACGAAGAGTGTCGCCCCGGCGCGAGCACGCGCTCGGCCGAACATGGGAAGGGCCATGCTGATCTCCTCCTTGGATTGGAAGGAGACGCAGCTCACTCACGCGCCGCAGGAGCGTGTCAGTGAGCGGCGCCGCCACCGCGCCGCAAAAGCCCTACAGGTTCGAAACCTCCCTACCCTGGATTGGAACCGAGCGCAGGGGTACCCGCGAGTCGTGGTCCCAAAACGCGCAACTCACCCTGGACAAGCGCGCGGCGAACAAGCATCCTGAGCGCGCGGCCGGCGTGGCGCCTCCCTGGATTGGAACCCTAGGGTCAAGCCCGCCGGCTGTTTCTTCAGAAGCGCTAGCCGCGCTCGTCGGCGCCGGCGTCCGGCGCGCCGCCGGCCGGCCGGGCGTCGCCGTCCAAGTCCACGCCGGGGAAGCTCGACGGGTCACCGCGGTCGATTGCGGCGGATCCCGGCGCCAGGTGGAGGTCGAACAGCGCGCGGTCGACGTATTCGACCGAGGCGACGATATCCGTCGGGCCGCAGGTGGTCCCCAGCTCCATCACGTTGAAGCCGTACAGCGTCGCTGTGCAGCCGTTGCTCTGCTGGAAGCCGATGATGTTGCCGTAGACCAAGATGCTCGCGTTCGCAGGGCTCGTGTCGTCACCAGGGTTAAGGCGCGGGTCGAGGCTCATTGCCTGAAGCGACGAGTTGTTGCGCACGACGAACGTCGCATCCGGAGTACCGAGGTCATTCGAGATCGCGAGCGTGTAGAAACCGTCGAGCGTCTCGTCGAGGAAGTTGTTCTCGATGACGATGTTGCGCAGCGGCGACAGCGAGCCGTTCACCTCGCCCCAGCTCCTGATGAAGATGTCGTGCGTCGCGCAGCGCTGGAAGCGGTTGCCGGAGATTGTCAGGTTGACCGCGGAGCCGATCTGGAGGCACTCGGTATGAAAGTCGCTGCCGGCCGGGCGCGACCAGTCGTAGAACCGCACGCCCTTGATCAGAATGTTCGTCGGCGGCTGCGCTCCGCCTCCGGCGCTTGCGATGATCGAGTCGAAGTCGAGCCCTTTGCCGGGGCCGATCTCGCCGCCGAGCACGTTCACGTTCGAGGCCGAGAAGATGAAGAGATGCGCGGACGAGACGTCGCGGAAGGTGACGTCGTCCGCACCCGCGCGTACCTGCCAGCCCGAGTCCATGCGCATGTCGCGGAACTCGACGTGGCTGCCGTCCACGAACACTTCGCCCGCGATCGTGACCGTCGCGCCGGGTGCCGGCTTGAAGAGCACGACGCCGTCGCCCAGCTTGCCGCGGTCGGCGGGCAGGACCTGGTTGCCGTCGTACGTGCCGCCGTCGACCTGGACAACCTCGCCGCGGCGCGCGGCGAGGTAGGCGGCCTGCAGGCTCGCGCACGGGGTCGAGCGGCAGTCGTTGAACGTCAGCGGCGCGGCGCCGAGCGCCTCGTGGTAGTCCCCGATGAACACGTGCCCGCTCGGCACCTGGCCCTTGTTGGTGCTCGGCCAGAGGCCGTACACCTCGATCTTTTCCGCTTCCTTCGTCACGAGCGTCTGATAATCGTTCGAGGTCCTCGGCTTCACCCAGCCTGCCAACGTCATCCCGTCGGCGAAGTCGAGCGAGTCGGCATCTGGCACGCTCACCATGTCGTCGACGCCGTCGAACGCCAGTGCGGCGCCGAACCGTCCCTCCGGCGCCCAGGTCGCACCGGAGATCGCGCCGTTGTTCACGTTGGCCGAGCTGTCGGCGACGTTCTCCCCTGCGCCCTCGTTGAAGGAGTAGGCAGCGGCGAGGCCGGAAGCCTGGGGCGAGGCCGACATCATCTCGGCGCGGATCTCGGCGGGCGAGAGCGCCCGGCCGAAGAGACGCACCTCGTCGAGCAGGCCCGCGAACCACTCGGAGAAGACGTTGTTGCCGCCCATCCGCAACGCCCCGTCGGACGGCAGCATCTGGCCGCTCGCGGGCGTGGACCCGACCTCGAGCCCGTCGACGTAGAGGCGAACCGTCGTGCCGTCGTAGGTCGTGGCCAGGTAGCGCCAGCGCTGGTCCGTGTCGGTGCCGGTCGGCGACACGAAGAGATCCGCGGCGGGCGGCGGAGGCGGACAATCCGCGGTCGTCGCGGGGATCTCTGCCGCCTCGGAGCCGTTGCCGGCCGCGTCGCGTGCGACGATCGAGACTTTGTGAGCCTCCCCGCAGGACAGGCCCGTGAACGCGTGACTGAGCGAGCTCGTCGTCCCGGCCGAGGTCCCGTCGAGCGAGAGGTCGTAGCCGGTGACGCCCTCGTTGTCGCTCGACGCCTGCCAGCCGACCGTGAAGCCCGTCTGCTGGCGGTCCGTGACCGTGAGGCCCGTCGGCGCCGTCGGCGGGGTGTGATCGGGACACTTGGCCGTCTTCGCCTCGGTCTCGCCGGCGGCGGAGCGGTTGCCGTTCGTGTCGCGCGCGACGATCGAGACGCGATGCGTCTCTTCGCACGACATCGCGTCGAAGACGCGCCTGGTCTCGGTCGTGGACCCGACGGAGACCCCGTCGAGCGTAATGTCGTAGCCGGCGACGCCCTCGGCGTCGGTCGAGGGCGACCAGGTGACCGTGAAGCCGGTCTCGAGCACGTCGACGACCTG
This sequence comes from Gaiellaceae bacterium, assembly GCA_036000665.1. GTDB lineage: Bacteria > Actinomycetota > Thermoleophilia > Gaiellales > Gaiellaceae > JACCTU01. The sequence continues at coordinate 24,831 of DASYUZ010000141.1, read as the reverse complement.
GAGATTCGACGGCATCGTCGGCGGTGTGGTGTCGCACTCGGCAGTGGACGCGCGGAGCGTCGACAGCGGCGAGACGCGGCCCTTCGTGTCGCGCGCCCGGACGCCGATCCTGTGGTCGGTGCCGCACTTCAGCCCGGTCAGCTGGGCCTGCGTCTGGGTCGTCGTGAGTGCGAGCGCGCCGTCGAGGAAGACGTCGTACCGAAGCGTCTTCCTGCCGCCGTCCTCCGCGTCCTCGTCGTGCTCGCGCGCGGCGCGCCAGTCGATCGAGAGCGTTGTCGGCGTCGCGCTCGTCAGGGTCAATCCCGAGACGGGCTTCAAGTGCTTGCCGCGGTTCTGGTCGGGCCCGTTGTCGCGGGCGCCGGCGATGGAGGCGCCGACGAAAAGCGCGAGCAGGCAGAGCAAAAGGAGCACGGGCCGCAGCGGCATGAGCGGCCATGCTAGGGACCTCGATATTCGGCGCCAACTGGCCGGTCGACGAGGTTTCGAGACCGATCTTGAGCGCCCGGTCCGAAGGGAAGTAGCCTCGGGGCCCGTGGCGCTCGTCGACGTGGTCATCGTCTCCTACAACAGCCGCTCCAAGCTGCGTGGTCCTGTCGACCCGCTGCTCGGGGACGAAGACCTCCACCTGATCGTCGCCGACAACGCCTCGACCGACCGGAGCCTAGAGGCCGTCGCCGGTCTGCCGGTGACGGCGATCCCGCTCCCACGGAACGGCGGCTTCGCCCACGGCTGCAACGCCGGGATCGCCGCCGGGAGCGCGCCCTACGTCCTGCTCCTGAACCCTGACGCCAAGATCCGGCCCCAGTCGGTCCGGCGGCTCGTCCAGGAACTGGCCGCGGACGAGGGGCTGGGCGCCGCAGCCCCTCGGATCGTGGCCGAGGACGGTTCGCTCGAGTATTCCCAACGGCGGTTCCCGCGGTTGCGCTCGACCTACGCGCAGGCGCTCTTCCTGCACCGGGTCTTTCCGCGCGCGGACTGGGTGGACGAGCTCGAGCGCGACGAGGACGCCTACCGGCAGGTCGGCTCGCCGCCGTGGGTGTCGGGCGCCTGCGTGCTCCTGCGGCGAAGTGCGCTCGACGCGATCGGCGGGCTCGACGACGGCTTCTTTATGTACTGCGAGGACATCGACCTCTGCCGGCGCCTCCGCGACGCCGGCTACGGGATCCGGTTCGTGCCGGATGCCGTCGTCACGCACGAGGGTGGTGCCTCGGCGCCGCGGGCGTCCCTCCTCCCCGTGCTTGCGGCAAGCCGCATCCGCTACGCCCACAAGCACCGTGGCCGGACGGGCGCGCTGCTCGAGCGGCTCGGCGTGGCGCTCGGCGCCCTCACGCACGCCCTCGTCTCTCGCGGCGGCCGGGCCGTGCGGGCCGGGCACCTGCGGGCGTTTCGGCGAGCGCTAGCCGATGGGCTAGCGCCGCACTGAGGAAGCTGGCCGTCCGGCCATCGCGGGCGGCGGTCTCCCGGCGGTAGCTTCGGAAGAACCGTGTGCGGGATCTGCGGAGCGGTCCAGCTCGGCGGGGAGCCGCGCCTTGCGCTCCCGCCGGACGTCCTCGCGCGCATGACCGACACGATGAGCCACCGCGGCCCGGACGACCGCGGGCTGCACGAGGAGCCGGGGATCGCCCTCGGCGCCCGCCGGCTCAGCATCGTCGACGTGGCCGGCGGTCACCAGCCGTTCTCGAACGAGGACGGATCAGTCTGGGGCGCGCAGAACGGCGAGCTCTACAACCACGCGACGTTGCGGGCCGAGCTGGAAGCCGACGGCCATCGCTTTCGCAGCCGCTGCGACACCGAGATCCTGCCCCACCTGTACGAGCGCGACGGCGACGCCTTCGTCGAGCGGCTGCGCGGCAAGTTCGCAATCGCCGTCTGGGACGCACGCAGACGCCGGGCCGTGCTCGCGCGCGACAGGCTCGGGATCAAGCCGCTCTACTGGGCACGCAGGGGCGACCTCGTCCTGTTCGCCTCCGAGCTGAAGTCGCTGCTCGCGAGCGGGCTGATCGAGCCCCACCTCGACTACGAAGCCCTGGACGCCTATCTCACCTTCGGGTTCGTGCCGGGGCCGCGCACGCCGCTCGCGGACGTGTGGAAGCTCGAGCCCGGCTGCCGCCTCGTCGTCGACCAGGAGCGTGTCAGGGTCGAGCGCTACTGGACGTTCCCGGTGCCCGAGCCCGACCGCTCGCTGTCCGAGCACGAGCACGCGGAGCGCCTGCTCGCCCTGCTCGAGGAGTCGGTGCGACTGCGCCTGATGAGCGACGTGCCGCTTGGCGCGATGCTGAGCGGCGGCCTGGACTCGAGCCTGATCGTCGCGCTGATGGCGCGGAACATGAGCGCTCCCGTGCAGACCTTCTCCGTCGGCTTCGCCGAGGCCGGCGCGGGCAACGAGCTCGAGGATGCGCGCGCGGTGGCCGCGGCGGTAGGAGCCGACCATCACGAGCTCGAGCTCTCGTTCGCGCACGACACCGTCGACCTCGCCGAGCTCGTCTGGCACCTCGACGAGCCGCTCGCCGACCTCTCGGCGCTCGGCTTCCTCGCGCTCTCCGAACTCGCGCGGCGGCACGTGACCGTGGCGCTCTCCGGGCAGGGAGCGGACGAGCTCCTCGGCGGCTACCGCAATCACCGGGCCGCCGCGGTCGCCACGGCGTGGCTCCGCTTGCCGGAGTCGCTGCGGCGCTCCGGCCTCGGCCTGGCCCGGATCGGTCCGGGCCGTGTGCGACGCGCGGCGGAAACGCTGGCCGCTCCCAACACTGCGGCCCGGGCGCTCGCCGGCCGGCTCGACCCGGCCCTGCGCGCGCGGCTCGTGCGCGGCCCGCTGGCGGAGCTGGACGGGAGCGCGGCGCGCCGCGCCGTCCTCTCGCGGCTCGGCGGCCTCGCAGACGATCCGCTGCCGGCCACGCTCTATCTCGACGCACAGCTGGGGCTCGTCGACGACATGCTCCACTACTTCGACCGCGCCTCGATGGCGCACTCGCTGGAGGTGCGCGTGCCGTTCCTTGACCACGAGCTCGTCGAGGCCTGCGCGACGATCCCGCCGGAGCTGAAGGTGCGGCGGCTGGAGACGAAGCACCTGCTCAAGGTCGCCGCGCGCGGCCTCGTGCCGGACCGGATCATCGACAAGCCGAAGGTCGGCTTCTTCAACGCCGCCGTCAATGCGTGGTTCACGTCGCAGCTCGATCGCGCGGCCTCCGACTATCTTCTGGAAACGAGCGAGCTGCTCGAGCCGAGCGCCGTGCGCGAGCTCCTCGCCGGCCACCAGCGCGGCCGCGGGAACGGTCAGGTGCTGCTCAGGATCCTGATGCTCGAGGTCTGGCTGCAGACGTTCCTGCCGCGGGCGCTGTCGACGCCGGTGGTGGCGGCCGCTTGACGCTCCGCTACGCCCTGGTCACTCCCGCGCGGGACGAGGCGGAGAACCTGCGCCGGCTCGGCGAGTCCGTCCTCGCGCAAACCGTCCTGCCGACCGAGTGGGTGGTGGTTGACAACGGCTCCTCGGACGAGACGCCGGACGTCGCCGCGAAGCTCGCCGCCGGCGACGTGCCGATCCGGTACTTGCGCGTGCCCGGCGAGTCCGCGGCCCGGCCCGGCGCGCCAGTCGTGCGGGCGTTCCACGCCGGGCTCGCCGAGCTCGCCTCTGAGCCGGACGTCGTCGTCAAGCTGGACGCCGACGTCTCCTTCCAGCCGGACTACTTCGAGCGGCTCCTCGCCGCGTTCGCTGCCGATCCGCGGCTCGGGATCGCGGGCGGACGCTGCGACGAGCTGGAGGAGGGCGAGTGGCGGGCGCAGCCGGTGACCGCCGGCCACGTCCGCGGTGCGGTACGCGCGTACAGGCGGGCGTGCCTCGACGACGTGCTCCCGCTCGAGGAAGGCATGGGGTGGGACGGGATCGACGGCCTGAAGGCGAACGCGCGCGGGTGGAAGACGGAGGTCGTGCCCGGGCTCGCGTTCCGGCACCACCGCTCGGTTGGCGAGCGCGACGGTGCGCGGCGCGCCCGGTGGCTTGCGCAGGGCCGAGGCATGTGGGCCATGGGCTACCGCCCTGGTTACGTACTCGCGCGAACGCTCTTCCGCGCGCGCCGCGATCCTGCGGCGCTCGCGATGCTCTGGGCGTACGCAGGCGCCGCGCTGCGCGGCGAGCCGCGCCTGCAAGATCCGGCCGCGCGGGCGGAGCTGCGCCGCCGCCAGAGCGTCAGGTCGCTGCCGCTCCGCGTGCGCGAGGCGCTCGGCCGCCGCCCCTAGCGCTCGCGGCTGCGGACCGCCTGGAACGAGAGCACCAGCCCGAGCGCGAAGAGCAGGTTCGGGAGCTTCGCCAGGCCGACCAGGCCGCTGCGCCGAGCGGGCAGAGACGTGCCGTAGGCCGGCGAGACGGTTGCGGGAACGGGCACCTCGAGTACTCCGAGCGGCGTCGGGGCGGGTTCGAGAGTGCGTGCCGGGACGGTTTCCTCCCGCTGCTGCAGGGCCACGGCGCCGACACCGAGCAGGATGAAGAGTAGGAACGTCACCTGGATGAAGGACCACGCGTCGTAGGTGAGCATCGCGAGCGCGTAGGCGAGCACCGAGGCAGAGAGCGCGGTCAGGAGCCAGCCCCGATCGCTTCGATCGCGACGCGCTTCTGCGTTCACGAGCTTCAGGAAGCGCCTGAACAGCCAGATCCAGGCGATCACGCCGACGAGGCCGGTCTCGAGCAGGGTGCCGAGCCACTGGTTGTCGAGGATCATCGCGTTGATGCGGCCTTCGTCGACGACGCGCGTGCCGAAGCCTTGCCCGAGCACGAACTGGCGCTTCCATTCGTCGAGGGAGGGCCCGACGTCGGCCAGCCGCCCGCTGCCTCGGCCGCCCGCACCCGCCTGCTGCTCCGCGATCAGCCCGCCCTCCGGGAAGAAGGACTCCTGGAGGGTCCCCAACGCGCCGGGCAGCGCGAGGTGGACCACGATCAGGCCCGGGAGCAGCACGCGCCAGAGCCGCTTCGTTTCCCTGGGCCGCAGGCGCAGGAACACGATGAAGACGATGACCAGCATCAGGATCGTCGTCCTCGACACCGTCGAGAAACAGGCGAGCACGATCACGCCGCAGGCGAGGAACCAGCGGCGCTGCCGGTACTTCTTCGCCAGATAGACCGCGAGCGGGAGCAGCATCACGAACGCGACGCCGAGAGCGATCGGGTGCTGCGCTGAGGCGAACACGCGAAGCCGCGATCCGCGGACGTCCAGCTCCGGCGCGAACGCGAGGTCGAGGATCGGGATGAAAGGCTGGAGGTTGCTGAAGATGTTGAACCCGGTCCACGCCTCGTAGATCGCGAACGCGGAGACGATCGCGCCCCCGGCGACGAGCCACTTCACGATCCAGTCGATCAGCTGCCGCGAGTGCGCGACGCTGACGATCAGATACAGGATCAGGTAGAAGCTCGCGAAGAACGTCAGCTTCTTGAGCACGACGTCCTGCACGGCGAGCGCGTTGATGTGGCCCGTGTTGACGACGATCGAGGCGAGCGCCCCGAAGCCGAAGAGCACGAGCGGCGCCTCGAGGCCGGAGCTTCGAAGCCGGACGCGATTGTCGACGAGCATCGACACCATCCAGCCCGCGCCGAGGAATGCCACCATCAGCCGGTACGGCTCCAGCTCGAACGGCAGCGAGCCGGGCATCGTGTAGCGGCGGATCGGGATGAAGAGGATGATCGCGATCGTGAGCGCGAGCAGGGACTTCCACGAGAGCACGCGTGCATGCAGCAAGGTCAGCCCGAGCAACAACGCGACGTAGGGCGCGACGTTCACCGCCGGCCCCGGCAGGGCCGCCGCAATCGTGATCACCAGCAGCGCGCCGAGCAGCACGAGCGGGCGGACCTCTCCGCGCTGAGCCGCGCCCAGGATCAGCCGCATGGCTACGCGCTGAGGCGCGCGTCGCCCGCCGGCGCCTGATCGGCGGCGGCGGCAACCGGGCGCGGCCGCACGCGCGGCCGCATGTTTTCCAGAATGAAGGCGAGGCCGGAGACGAGGATCATCACGGCGATGAAGACGACCATCGGCAGCGTGAGCGACCGCCCGGCCCAGAGCTGCGGCTTGTCCGCCTTCTTGAGGACCGTCAGCCGGACCCGGTTTCCGTCGGGAATCTTGTTCGCCTCCTGCTCCTCGGCGAGGAACGTCTTGAACGCCTCGGTCATCCGCACGACGAGCTGGAGCGAGTGCTCGGAGCTATCGGCGATCGCGGCGATCCGGACGAGCGGCAGAGGACCGGACTGATTGCTCTCCGACGCGTACAGGGGCGCTGCGTCGACCTCGCCGTACATCGGCCCGTCCCGCAGGATGAGCGCGCGGACCTGGTCGCTCGTCGCCAGGTGCGCGTAGAGCACGGCGAGGGTGGAGAACCGGTTCGGGTCGGCCGCTTTCTCGAGTGCGCTGCCCTGCTTCTGCGCGGTCGCATCGGTGAGCTGACCCCAGGGAAAGCCCTCCTGAGTCACGAAGATCGTCGAGTAGCTGACCCACTGCTCGCCCTGGCGATATTCGAGCAGCGGCCCCTTGCCGCTGAAGTTAGGAGCCATGAACGAGAGGATCGCCAGTGCGACTGCGAGGAGCATCCCGACGGCGACAAGCCACTTGAAGCGCCACAGGACGCGGAAGTAGAGCTGTAGATCCATAAGCGGCCCATCGATGCTAGGTGCGGCCGGGAGCCGCGCCTACGGGACGTTGGGCCAGCGTCTGACCTAGCCCATCGATCAGGGTACGGTCTGGCTGTCCGGCCGTAGCCGCCCAGGTGCAACGCGGCCTATCGTCAGACGGCGATGAGTCGTCGGCCCAACCCTGCCGTGAGCGTGATCGTCCCGGTCCGCAACGGCATCGAGGATTTGCGCGGCCTCCTGGCCTCGCTCGAGCGGCAAACGCTGCCTCGCGAGCGCTTCGAGGTCGTGATCGGGGACGACGGCTCGGAGGACGCGCCCGAGTCGCTTGAGACGCCCGACGGCTCGGTGCGCGTCCTTCCGGGGTCTCGCATCAACGCGTATGCGGCCCGCAACCGGGCGGTTCGCGCCTCGCGTGGGCAGGTGCTCGCCTTCTGCGACGCCGATTGCCGTCCGGAGCCGGGCTGGCTCGAGGCGGGCCTCGCCGCGCTCGCGGAGGCCGAGCTCGCCGCGGGCGAGATCCGCTTCGCCGTCCCCGAGCGGCGCACCGTCTGGACGCTGCTCGACATGGAGACGTACAAGGACCACCGGCGCCAGGTGGCCGCGTCGAACGCCGAGACGGCGAATCTGTTCGCGACCCGCGAGCTCTTCGACCGGCTCGGCGGCTTCGACGACTCGCTGCCCGCGCACGCCGATTTCGACTTCGCCCAGCGCGCGGTCGCCTCCGGCGCGAGCCTGGTGTACGCGCCCGCGGCGCAGGTCTCCCATCCCACGCGCGACCGCGCTCGGTCCTTCCTGCAAACGGTCTGGATGATGCACCACTCCTACGCGGCCCGCGAGGCGCACGCCCGCCGGAGACCGGACGGGCTGAAGCTGCGGTCCTGGGTTCCGCTCGTGCAGCCGCTGCGCGCGAGGCGCCGCTTCGACCGCTCGATCCGGCTCGACCGGCGGCGGCTGGCCGAGCACGGCGTCGTGCCGCGGCTGAGCGAGGACCTGCGCGCGCTGCCGATCATGTACCTGCTCCTTCCCTACTTCAGCGGCCTCGCGCAGGCGCGCGGCTGGCTGCAAGGTCGCAAGCTTGCGGCGTGAGCGGACCGAGCTGCTGCTCGTCTGCTCCGCAGGCGGTCATCTCCTGCAGCTGCTCGCGCTGAAGGACGCGTGGGAAGGCCTCTCCCGCGTCTGGGTCTGTGACGACGCGAGCGACGCGCGCTCCCTGCTTCGCTCCGAGCGGGTCGTCTACGCGTTCGGGCCTCCGAACCGCAGCCCGCGGAACGTCCTGCGGAACATCCTGCTCGCAGTGCGGCTCGTCGCACGCGAGCGTCCGCGCGTCGTGCTGACCACGGGCGCAGGCACCGCGGTTCCGTTCGCATGGGCGGCGCGCCTGGTCGGCGCCCGCATCGTCTACGTGGAGAGCCTGAGCCGGATCGATGGCCCTTCGCTCGCCTGCCGCCTGATCGCGCCGATCGCCGAACGCGTCTACGTGCAGTGGCCGGAGCTCGCCGAGGCGATGCCCCGGGCCCGCTACTTCGGGACGGTGCTGCCCGGATGATCTTCGTCTCGCTCGGGACGAGCGACCCCTTCGACCGTCTGCTGCGTGCCGCCAACCGGCTCCCGCGCGACGAGCCGCTCGTCGTGCAGTGCGGCGCGTCGCCGCTCCGGCCGTTCGGCGCGACCTGCTTCGACTTCTTGCCCTTCGAACGCGTGCTCGAACTGATGCGAGAAGCGCGTGTCGTGGTCACGCACGCGGGCGTCGGCTCGATCATGGCTGCGCGCACGGTCGGGAAGCGGCCGATCGTCGTGCCGCGGCTCAGCCGCTTCGGCGAGGCGGTGGACGACCACCAGGTCGCGCTCGCGCGCCGGCTGCACGCGGTGGGCCTCGTCACGCTGGTCGAGGACCCCGACGAGCTGGCGGCAGCGGTGGCCGCCGAGCACAGTTTCGAGCGCGCGACGTCCGGGGGCGCCCTCGTCGAGGAGCTGCGCGGCTACCTCGCGGTCGCCGTCGCCAGGTGAACGACCTCCGCTCGCGCGTCGTCTCGGGTCTCGCCTGGAAGGGCGCGTCGCAGATCTTCCTGCAGGTCTCGCGGCTCGGCGTCGCGGTCCTGCTCGCCCGGCTGCTCGCCCCCGAGCAGTACGGGCTCGCGCTGATGGCGCTCGTCGTCGCCACGCTCGTGCTCGTCTTCTCGGATCTCGCTCTCGGTGCTGCGCTCGTGCAGCGGAAGACGCTGACCGAGGAGGACCGCTCGACCGTGTTCTGGACTGCGCTCTGCGCCGGTGCGCTGTTCACGCTCGTCGGGATCGCGGCCTCGGGTCCGATCGCGTCGTTCTACGGGAAGCCGGAGGTGAAGCCGCTGGTCGCGGTGCTCTCGCTCAGCTTCGTGATCACGTCGCTCGGCACGACGCAGAGTGCGCTGCTCACGCGCGAGCTGTCGTTCCGCTCGCTCGAGCTGCGGCTGATGGGCGGGACCCTGGCCGGCGCCGTCGTCGGCATCGGCGCGGCGGCGGCCGGGGCGGGCGCGTGGGCGATCATCCTCCAGCAGCTCGCAATCTCCTGCGTCTCGACGGTGTTGCTCTGGCTGGTGTCGCCGTGGCGGCCGCGGTTCGTCTTCTCGCTTGCCAGCCTGCGCGAGCTCGGCGGCTTCAGCGGCGCGGTGTTCGGTCAGCGGCTCCTCTACTACCTGCACGCGAACGTGGACAAGCTGCTCGTCGGGCGCGTGCTCGGATCCGCGGCGCTCGGGGTTTACGGGCTCGCGTACAGCATCGTCGCCGTGCCGTTCAGCCGGCTGGCGGTTCCGATCGCCGAGGTCCTGTTCCCCGCCTTCTCGCGGCTCCAGGACGATCGCCGCCTGCTCGCCGATTCGTGGTTGCGCGCGTCACGGCTCGTGGCTGCGGTCTCGATGCCGGCGCTCGTGGGGCTCGCCGCGGTTGCTCCCGACTTCGTCGAGGTCGTGCTCGGCGAGCGCTGGCGCCCGATCGTTCCCGTCGTGCAGATCCTCGCCTGGGTCGGGCTGCTGCAGTCGCTCCAGACGCTCAACGGGCCGCTGCTGCAGGCCGTCGACCGGACCGGGACGCTTCTGCGCTACTCGCTCTTCTTCTTCGTCGCGCACGTGACGGCCTTCGTGATCGGGATCCAGTTCGGCATCGTCGGGATCGCTGCCGCATATGCGATCTCGACCACGATCGTCGAGCCGGTGTTCGCGATGCTGACCGCACGCGCGATCGGCGTCGCGGTGACGGCGTTCGCGTGGGCGTTCCGCGGAGTCGCATTGGCCGCCGCGGGATGCGGAGCCGCCGCGCTCTTGACGGGTCGCCTGCTGACGGAGGGCGGGATCCCTCCCGGCCCCCGCCTCGTGGTCGAGATCGCCGCGGGCGCCGCGGCGTACCTCGGCCTGGTCGTGTTCGCTGCGCCCGAGGTGCGCACCGAGCTGGCGCGCCTCCGGCGGCGGCGACGCTACGAGGCGGGCACGACTTCGATCGCCGCCAGCTCGGGGTCGTCCACGGCCCCGTAGACGGCTTGCAGGTGGACGGCCCCGTCCTGGACGTTCACGCCACGGATGACTCGCACCAGCGCGGCGTTCGGACCCACGGCGGCGCAGATGTCCAGGTTCACGACGTCGATCCCCGGCGTTCCGAGGACGTCGATCGAGAAGACGCGCCGGCCCGCGCAGGGCGCCGGGTAGAAGAGCTCGACGAAGTGCAGGCGCACGTCGTAGACGCCGTTCGCCACCGGGATCGCATACGAGAACTGCTCCCAGCGCTCGTCCTGGTAGAGAGCGTCGTCTGTCGTGCCGGCGATCGGCGCCGTTGAAGCCCAGAGCTGCCCGCCGACGAAGTGCAGGTCCGAGTTGAAGCCCGGGTACGCGCCCCCGCCGGCGTTGATGCGGACGGTGCTCGCCCCGGGCGGGGGACCGGCCCCCGACCCGGTGGAGAACGTCCAGGCGACCGGAGCGGCGAGCTCGTTGCCGCCGGGCGCTGCAACCGTGTGCTCGAGCCTCGCCGTGTAGGTCGTCGCAGCGGCGAGCGGGGCGGCGGGCGCGAGCGTAGCGGTCTGGCTCTCGGGGCCGTAGGCAACGGTCGCGGGAACGAGCGACCCGCCGGGAGCCTCGAGCGTGAAGCTCGAGGCCGTGATCGTGCTCGGATCCATCGCGACGGAGAAGGTCGCGCTGACCTGCGCGGTCGTCGCGACACCCGTCGCTCCGTCGACAGGAGACCTCGAGGTGACGGTGGGCGCGGGAGGCGCCGACGGATCGGGGATGGGCAGCCGTACGAACGAGGCGACGGAGGGCACGCCGTTCGCGTCGACGAGGAAGAGCATGTAGTAGCCCGGAGGCGCAATCGCAGCGTTGGCGGGAGCGGACACGACCAGCGAGCCGGAGCGGGTCTGGAAGTTGAGCGGCACGAGCCGCTGCTCCTGGTCGAAGTTGTGCGTCACCGCGCCGAGCCGCACGAGGTGCGCCTTCGCGATCCGCGCCGCGTCCGGGGTCCGCACGGTGAACGACTTCCCGTGGACGGCCACCGAGGGCGCGGACGTGATCGTCGGCCGCGGACCCTTGAACAAGTAAGGCGGCGAGTAGATCTCGGCGTTCAGCTGGTCGGTGATCGTGGCGCTGGGAAGCCGGCCGCCGCCCGCGACGAGCACACGGCCGTCGGGCAGGAGCAGCGCCGACGAGTGGTAGAGCCGCGGCGTCTGCATCGCGGCGAGCGTCCTCCACGTCTCGGTCGCGGGATCCCAGAGCTCGGCCTCGTAGACGGCGCCCGGGATGGTGATCCCGTCCGACAGCCGCGAGCCGCCGGTCGCGAGCACCGAGCCGTCGGGGAGGGCGGTCAGCGTGTGATAGGAGCGCGGGAACGCCATCGGCGCGACGTTCCGCCATGTGGGCGCGACGCTGTTCAGGTTGACGACGGCGGCGCCGTTGCTGACGGGCTGGCCCGGGCAGCATGGGTCGGCCCACGTTCCGGACTTCAGGATCTGGCCCGGCGCGTACATGACGGCGCTGTGGCCGTCCACCGAGCTCGGCACCGAGCCGCTCCAGGTGCCGGTCGAGACGTCGAGCTCCTGCGACCGCGTGTCGGGCCCGGCCTCGAAGACGCGGCCGTTGGGCCCGACGAACATGAAGGGATAGAGCGGAATCCAGCGCTGGCCGCTCGGCAACGATGTCCACCTGTCGGCGACCGGGTCGTAGACCTCGGGCAGCGTGAAGGAGGCGTTGATGTATGGGGTCGGCTCGTCCGGCCGGTCCCGGGTGATGTTGTCGCCTGAGACGACGAGCACGCGACCGTCGGGCAGCATCGTCGCCGTCGGGTACCAGCGCGATCGCGCCATGTTGCTCTTCCTGGACCACGTGTGCGCGAGCGGGTCGAAGATCGTGGTGTCGGCGAGACCGTTGTAGGGGGACACGTGGCCGCCGACGATCAGGGCGCGGCCGTCGGCGAGCGCGAGGTGGCCGGCGCAGAAGAGGTTGCGGTCGTACGGAACGGCTATGAACGTCCCCGTCGCAGGGTCCCATTCGTGTTCCGAGCCGAGCGCGAAGTCGAAGCCGTCGTACATCAGGACCTTGCCGGTGTTGAGCAGCATCATGTGCACAGGCACGAGCGGCCAGTCGATCGGCGCCGACCAGGAGCCGACGACCGCGGGATCCGCGCCGGGCGGGGGAGGCGGCGGCGGTGGAGGAGGGGGCGCAGCGCCGCCCCGGCCGTAGGCCGAGATCGGTCCGTCGCCGTAGACGGTCCCGGTCGTCCAGCTCGCCGGGAGGATGGAGAGCGCGGTTTGCCCGCTCGTGTCGAGGGCCGAGCCCGTGCCGGAGCAGCAGCGGTCGCGGAAGCGGAGCGTTCCCGCGCCGGCGGGTGCAAGGAGCGCGATCCAGTACGTGCTCCCCGCGGTCACGGAGACGGACCCGATCGGGACGTCGTTCCAGGCGCCGCCGGCGGGCGCGTTCAACGTCCCCTGGCCGAGGAGTGCGCCGGGCGAACCGCCGGCGTCGGCATAGAGCCCGGCCACGAGCTTGTTCGCGGTCGACCCTCCGTCGACGTAGACGGTGATCCGATTGACCGTGCCGGACGCGGCGGCGGTGGTACGCGACGCCTCGGCGAGCCCGGCCGCATTGGAGTCGACGCCCGGCTCGAGCTGGTCGTTCCCGACCAGGGCCGGCGGTGGAGGGGGCGCGGGGGCGGTCACGGTCAGGTCGACGGCAACCGTCTGCGGTGCGTTCTGGGCACCCAGCGCCGAGACGGTGATCGCGCCGCGGTAGGTACCGGCCGTGAGGCCCGCAGCCGACGCCCCCACCGTGATCGTCCCTGAGCCGACGCCGCTCGCCGGAAAAAGCGTCAGCCACGGAACGCTCGCGCTCGCGCTCCACTGCAGGAGACCGCCGCCTCCGTTCATGACGGAGAGCGACCGCGGTGCGGGATTCGCGCCGCCGGCGATGGCCGAGAACGAGAGCGCCGGCGGCGTGACGGCGAGCGAAGGCGCGTCCGAGGAGCTTGCGAAGGCAGAGATCGGGCCGTCGGCGAAGAGGTTTCCGGTCGTCCAAGAGGCCGGAAGCGTGCTCAACGAGGTTTGTGCGCTCGCCTCGAGCAGCGTGCCGGTGCCGGAACAGCAGCGGTCGCGGAAGCGGATCGTGCCCGAACCGGCGGGCGAGAGCACCGCGATCCAGTACGCAGTGCCCGCCGTGACGCTGGCCGCTGGGACCGGCACGACGTTCCAGGCCCCGCTCGTCGGCGTGTTCAGCGTCCCCTGCGCCAGCAACGTACCCGGATGGCCGGCCGCGTCGCTGTAGAGGCCGGCCACGAGCGTCGCCTGCGAGCCGGTGTCGACGTACACGCTGATGCCGGTGACCGCGCCGGAGGCAGAAGCCGTCGCGCGTGACGCCTCGGCAAGCCCCGCGGCGTTGTTGTCCGCGCCGGTCTCGAGCTGCTGGTTGCCGAGCAGCACGGCGGCTTCCACGGACGGCGCGAGCACAGCCGCAGCCGCAGCAGTGACGAGGAAGCTCCGCAGCCGAATCCTCATCGAAGGATGTTCGGGCGCGCACGGAACCCGCGCCAGGGACGTACGGCCAGTGCTGCAGCGGGCGAATGCCGGTCTGGCCCCGCCTAAAGGCTAGGTCCCCCCACCCCCGGCGGGTTTCCCTTTCTGGTCTACAACTGCGCGCCCCGCGTTCCTAGTGTCGCCAGGGCGACGGCGATTGTCGTTGCTCTGTGGCAATTCGAAAGGGAGAAGCTCGGAGTGGAATGCGCGGCCTTTAGCTCCGCCCAGCGCGAAGGGGTCCATCGGGGGTTGACTCGATGACGTCTCTCGTTGCGCCGTACGTTCCCGCCGAGGCGCTGCGACTCCCTGCGGCGCTCCCTCTGTCGCGGGCGACGCCAAACGTCTTCGTCGTTCCGGCTCACAACGAGCAGGAGAACCTTCCTCGCCTGCTCGCGGACCTCGAGGCACGGCCAGAGCTCTTCCCACCAGAGAGCCGTCTGATCGTCGTCGACGACGGTTCGCTGGATGCGACAGCCGAGCTCGTCGAGGCATACGCAGGACCGTTGCCCGTCGAGCTCGTGCGGCTGGAGCAGAACCAGGGGCCGGGCGCTGCCTTCCGCGCCGGTTTCGCCGCCGCACTCGGCAGCTCCGCCGGCGAGGCGCTCGTGGTGACGCTTGAAGCGGACACGACGTGCGACCTCGACGCGCTCCCCGAGATGCTGGCGCGCGCGGCGGCCGGCGCGGAACTCGTTCTTGCCTCCGTCCACGGCGGCGGCCACATGCTCAACGTCAGCGCATGCCGGCGTCTGCTCAGCCATTGTGCTTCGGCTGTCATGCGTCTGGCGCTGGGCGTGCAGGCGCGAACGGTCTCCTCGTTCTTCCGCGTCTACCGCGCGTCGGCCCTGCGGGAGGCGCACGCGCACTACGGCGACTTGCTGATTCGCGAGACCGGCTTTGCCTGCAAGGCCGAGCTGCTCGCGAAGCTGACAACGCTCGGCGCGCGCGTCGAAGAGATTCCAGTCGACGTCGACGGCGGCAGGCGCGTGGGGAAGAGCAACATGCGAGTGCTCCCGACGTTGCTCGCGTACTGGCGGCTGATGGTCCGGCAGGCCGCAGGCTGGGAGCGGATGCCGGCGTGACCCACTCGGTCGGCATCGTCGGTGGCGGCATCCTCGGCCTGACGGCCGCCTACCGCCTCGCGCAGAAGGGCGTCCGCGTCTCGCTCTTCGAGCGCTCGCCGGATCTCGGCGGGCTGGTCGGCTCGTTCGACTTCAACGGCCGCAGCGTCGACCGCTTCTACCACGTGATCCTCCCCACGGACGATCGCGTGCGCGGGCTCGCCGAAGAGCTCGGGCTCGACGAGCACTTCCGCTTCCGCCCCGTCGGCGTCGGCTTCTACGACAAGGGCCGTCTCTTCTCGATGAGCTCGCTGCGCGAGTTCCTCACCTTCCCGATGCTCCCTTTTCACGATCGACTCCGGCTTGGTGCCTTCGTCGCGCGCTGTCAGACGATCAAGAGCAGCGAGGCGCTCGATGACCTGCCGCTGGAAGCCTGGCTGCGCCGTCTCTCCGGCAAGCGCGCGCTCGAACGGCTCTGGCGCCCCTTGCTCGACTCCAAGTTCGACAGCCGCTTCGCGGATCTGCCTGCGACCTACATCTGGGCGCGGACACGCCGCATGTCGGCAACGCGCGACTCGGCCGGCCGCGAAGTGATGGGTTGGCTGGAAGGCGGCTACCAGACGTTGATCGACACGCTGGAGCGGCGGCTTCGCGCGATGGGCGCCGAGATTCACGCTGCCTCCGCCGTCGAGCGGATCGTCGGCGACGAGGGCGGTGCCCGCGGGATCGTCGTTGACGGGCACTTCCGGCCCTTCGACACCGTGCTCTGCACGCTCGTTCCTCCGCAGGCGCGCAAGCTGCTCGCGCCGCCGCTCGACGCGCTCGCGCCTGAAGATCACTGCCGCTATCTCGGCGTGGTCTGCGTGGTGCTGCGCACGACCCGCAGCGTCAGCCCGTACTACACGCTCAACATCACAGATCGCCGGGTGCCGCTGACGACGGTCGTCGAGACGACGCACGTCGTCGATCCCGAGCACGTGGGCGGAACGCTCCTCTACGCGACGAAATACGTCGACCCGTCGCATCCGGTCTTCGACCAGCCCGCAGACGCGGTCGAAGCCGAATACCTCGGGCACGTCCGGACGATCTTCCCGGACCTGCGCGACGACGAGATCCTCGGCGCGGTCGTGCAGCGCGCGCGGATCGTCGAGCCGGTGCACCTCGTGGGCGGCGTAGCGCGGCTGCCCGATCCCTTTGCCGTCCCCGGGCTCGTCCTGGTCTCGACGGCGCACGTCTACCCGGAGATCGTCAACGGTCAAGCTGTCATCGGCGTCGCCGACCGCGCAGTGGCCGGGATCGTGGCGCGGGCGGGCGCAACACGCGAGGCGGTGGCGGCGTGACAACGGCACCTACCGTTGCGGCGACGCAGCCTCGTGTGCGTGCCGCAGCCGCGGTCTCGGCGGATACTGTCGCGGTCGGCGTCCTCTTCCTGCTCAGCGGCGCGGTCGCGCTGCTCGCGTGGGGAACGTGGGGCGACATCGCGAGCGACACCGGCTACGACCTCGTCGCCGGCGCGCGGGTCGCATCCGGGGAGGTCCCGTACCTCGACTTCGTCTACTACTACGGCCCGCTCGCCCCCGCCTTGCTCGGGCTCACGGCCCTCCTGGGCGGCAGCGGTCTCGGGCCCGCCGTCGCTCTCGGCCTCGTGACCACGGGCGGCATCATCGGTGCGACCTATGCGCTTGCGCGCCGCTTCAGCAGTCCCGTGGGAGCGTTCCTCGCCGCGGCACTCACGGCCGGCGTCGCGCTCGAGCCCACGAACTTCAGCTTCGTTCTCCCGCACAGCTCGACGGCGACGCTCGCGCTCCTCTGTGCGCTCGGGTTCCTGCTTGCGCTCGCGCGCGGCCACATGTCGCTCGCAGGCGCTTGCGTGGGGCTCGTCACGCTCACGCGGCCCGAGTTCGCGCTCGCCGTCGCGGCGGGCTTCGTCGTGTGGATCATGGCCCGGGCGCGTGGCGGCGCGCTCACGCGATCAGAGCTCGTGCGCCTCGTCGTGCCCGCGCTCGCGATCCCCGGCGTCGTCTACGGCGTGCTGCTCGCCGTCGTCGGGCCCCACCAGCTCATCTTCGAGAACCTTTATCCCGTCGAGGAGCTTCGCCAGGGCGGCGACGCAATCCTCGGTGCGTACGCGCCATTCACTCTGGCGAGTTTCAGCGCCGTCAGCCTGAAGCTCGCTTCATACGCCGCCGGAACGGCCCTGCTGATCGGGCTCGCCGGCGGCGTGGTCCGGGCGGGGCGTCTCTGGGGAGGCGTGTTTTCCGCTGCGGTCGTCATCGCCGCCGTAACGGCCGCGACCGCTGAGCCGGAGGCGCTCCGATCGGGTTTGTACCTCGTCTACGGCTGGATCCCGGCCGGCGCTGCGGCAGCGTTCGCGGTCTTGGCCGTGCGCGCATGGCGCGACCGCGAGCGCTCGCCGGCCGCTCACCTCGAGCTGGCGGCACTCGCCGTGCTCCTCGTGCTGGCGGCCAAGACGTACGCGAACTTCATGTTCCATGCCGCACCGCACGCGCAGCTCGCCGTGTACGCGGCGCCGTTTGCAGCGCTGTTCCTCGTTCGCGTGCACGTTCGCGGCCGCCGGCCTGTGCTCGCCGCGGGTGTGCTCTGGCTGGGGTTCCTCGCAGCAGCGGGTTTCGGCCTCACGCTCAAGGACGCGCGCGCGGAATCGGCCTCCGTCGCCGGTCCGCAGGGGACGCTGCAGGCGACGCCCAGCGAGGCGGCGACCTACAACGCCGTGCTCGACTGGATCGACTCGGGCACGCGCCCAGGAGATCCGGTCCTGATCGCGCCACAGCTGACCTCGCTGTACACGCTTTCCGGCCGCACCGACCCGCTCGACCGGATCTCGCTACTGCCGGGCGCCCTCTCGGACCCCGCCGACGAGCGCGCGGCGATCACACAGCTCGAGCGCTCGGGCGTCCGCATCGCCGTGATCGACAAGCGTCCGTTCACCGAGTACGGCGGCCACACGTCCTTCGGCGACTCGTTCGACCGGCTCGTCGCGAAGTGGCTCCACCGGCACTTCGTGCTCGCGCACACCTATCGGAGCGGAGATCCCACCCCGCGCCCTGTCGAAATCTGGGTGAGGAGAAGCTCATGAACCGAATCGGAATCACCGGCGCGGCCGGCTTCATCGGCTCGCACCTCTGCGACCGGCTGCTTGCCGACGGGTACGAGGTCGTCGGCGTCGACGACTTGTCGATGGGCTCGCTCGAGAACCTCGAGTGCCTCAGCCATCCGAACTTCGCGTTCGAGGTGTTCGACTGCACGCGCCGGCGTGATCTGCGCGCGGCCTTCAAGGGCTGCGACGCGATCGTCCATCTCGCGGCGCAGAAGATTCCGCGCTACGGCAATGCGCTCTACACGCTGGAGTCGAACGTCGGCGGCCTGAAGGCGGCCTCGACCGTCGCGCTTGCGCTCGACGCCGACCTCGTGATCGCGTCGACGTCCGACGTCTACGGCAACGCGACTCCTCCGTTCTCCGAGGACGACGAACTCGTGCTCGGTCCCCCGACCACGCGCCGCTGGGCGTACGCGGTCTCGAAGCTCTACGACGAGCACGTGGCGCTGGCGCTCGCCGAGGAGCGTGGTCTCAGGGTGTCGATTCTTCGCTTCTTCGGCTCGTACGGGCCGCGCAACCACCCAAGCTGGTGGGGCGGCCCGCAGGCGGCGTTCATCGAGCGCCTGCTCAACGGCGAGCTGATGGAAATCCACGGCGACGGTCAACAGGTCAGGACCTTTACCTACATCTCGGACACGGTCGATGGCATCGTCCGCACGCTTTTCACTCCCACGGCGCGCGGCGAGGTCATCAACATCGGCGGCAACCGCCCGACGACGATCCTCGAGCTTGCCGAGCTCGTTCAGTCGACGCTCGGTCTCACAAAGCCGCTCCGGGTGCGGCTCGTTCCGTACGAGTCGCTCCCGGGGCGGTATCAGGACGTGCGCGTGCGCATCCCGGACGGGACCAAGGCGCGACGCCTCCTCGGCTTCGAGGCCACCGTGTCACTCGAGGACGGTCTCGCCGAGACCGCTGCCTGGCATCGTGAACTTCGTGGGAGTAGGGAGGTCGCTCTGGCCTGATGCGCCGCCTTGCCGCCGCCGCCGCCACACTCGCCGCCGTCGCCGCCATCTGGCCCACGGCCGCCCTCGCCGCGGGAGAACCCGCCGGCGTGACCGGGATCGCGCTCGACGCGCGCGTCGAGCTCGCCTGGACCCCGGTCACCGGGGCGACGTCCTACAACGTCTACCGGGCGACGACGCCGACTGGGATCACCACGCCGCTCGCGACCGGCGTCCTGACGCCGTTCCACACCGACACGACCGCCGCCAACGGCACCTCCTACTACTACGTCGTCCGCTCGGTGACGAGCGGCGTCGAGTCGGGCGACTCGCTCGTCGTGCAGTCGACCCCGAAGGCGCGCGGCTGCGCGTCCGGTAACGAGATCCACCTCGAGAACTGCTACCCCGGCGATGCGGCGTGGAAGCTGCTGAACCAGAACGCGCCGTCGGGCATCGACGGCTACGCGACCGCGTCCAGCATCAACAAGGGTGAATCCCTCGACCTCAAGATCTCGGTCGACAGCACGGCCTCGTACCGGCTGGAGATCTTCCGCAGCGGTTACTACGGCGACGTGCAGGCGCGGCTCTTCTCGGTCATCCGCGGCCTCAACGGCGCCCCGCAGCCGAGCTGCACGACCGATGCGCCGACGGGCCTGATCGACTGCGCGAACTGGACCCGGTCCGCGACGATCACGACGACGAGCTCGTGGCCCTCCGGGGTCTACTTCGCGCGGCTCGTGCGCGAGGACAACGGCGCGGACAACTACGTGGTCTTCGTCGTCCGGGACGACGCGCGGCAGTCGCACCTCCTGTACGGCGTCGGCTTCGCCACCTACCAGGCCTACAACAACTTCGGCGGGAAGTCGCTCTACGACTTCAACTCCACCGGCGCCAGCACGGTCGCCGGGGCGACGCGTGCCGTGAAGGTCTCGTACGACCGTCCGTATGCGCAGGCGCGCGGCGGCGGCCACAACTTCTACTTCGTCACCGAGAGCGCCTGGGTCTCCTGGCTCGAGGAGCAGGGCTACGACATCGGCTACCAGTCAGACACGGACATGGAGCGGAACGGCGCGCGCGTCCGCAGCCACCGCCTCTACACGCTGTCCGCGCACGACGAGTACTACTCGTCGGCGATGCGGAGCGCGCTCGAGCAGGCCCGCGACGCAGGCGTCAACCTCTTCAGCACGGGCGCGAACCAGGTCTACTGGAAGATCCGCTTCGAGAACGGCGCAGGCGGCCAGGACCGCATCCAGGTCTGTTACAAGTCGACGCAGAGCGGCGGGGCCGACCCGAGCGGGATCCCGACGGGCACCTGGCGCGATCCGGCGGGTGCGAACCGTCCGGAGAACGCGCTCCTCGGCGTGATGTACGTCGGCGACAGCGACTCGCAGGACTTCCCGCTGGTCGTGAAGCCGGCCGAGGCCACGGACCCGATCTACCGCGGCACCTCGCTTCAGCCGCCGTCGCCGCAGCCGCCGCCGACGACGGACACCAGCATCGGCTCCACGATCGTCGGCTGGGAGTGGGACGCGCGGGTCGCGAACGGCTTCGAGCCGGCGGGCGTCACGACGGTGGCGAGCTCGCCGGTCTCGGGGAACCTGATCCAGAACAACGGCGCAAACGGGGCACCGGGCTCAACGACTGCCAATGCCGTCAAGTACCGAGCCCCCGCGCCGAGCAACGCACTCGTCTTTGCAGCCGGCACGAACCGGTGGTCGCACGGACTGGCCGGAACAAACTACGCACCTGCAACCCCCGACGTGCGGATCCAGCAGACGACGCTGAACATCCTGACCGACATGGGCGCAACTCCCGAGACGCCGGCGGCAGGCCTGACGATCATCGCCACGCCCGCGGGCGGCGGCGGTGGCGCCGGCGACCCCGGCGGCGGCATTGCACCGACGGTGATCGAGAAGCTCCCGGCCGACGGCGCCGGAAGCGTGGCGACGGGGACGACCGTCCGCGCGATCTTCTCGACCGACATGAACGCAGCGACGATCACGTCCACGAGCTTCACGCTTGCACCGTCCGCCGGCGGCGCGAACGTCGCGGCCGCGGTCGCCTACGACGCGCTGTCGCGCACGGCGACGCTCACCCCGAGCGCGCCACTGACCCTCGGCACGAGCTACCGGGCGAGCCTCGACTCCACGATCCAGTCCTCGACGAACGGGCCGCTCGCGGCGACGAGCTGGACGTTCACGACCGCCTCGTGTCCCTGCAAGCTGTTCTCGCCTGCGTCCTCGCCGGTCGCGCAGAACAACCCGACGAAGGACGGCCGCCCCGGGACCGGCCCCTTCAGCTACGAGCTCGGCGTGCAGGTCAAAGTCGACACGCCGATGCAGGTGAACTCGCTGCGCTTCTGGAAGACCGCGCAGGAGGGTGGGATTCACACCGGCAAGATCTGGAGCGCGGCCGGCGCCGTGATCGCGCAGGCGGAGTTCGCGCTCGAGACGGCAAGCGGCTGGCAGGAGCAGCCGCTCGCGAACGCGGTCACGCTGCAGCCGGGCCAGGTCTACACGGTCTCCGTCAACGCCAACGACTTCTTCTCGTTCACCTCCGGCGGGCTCGCCGCCGAGGTCACGTCCGGTCCGTTGCACACGGTTGTCGGTAACAACGGCGTCTTCGCGCCGACGGGCGGCCTGTTCCCGGCGCAGAGCTTCAACAACAGCAACTACTTCGTCGACCTCGAGGTGGTCATCCCGGGCACGGCGGTCGCGCCGTCCGTGACGGCCGTCACGCCGCGGAGCCTCTCCACGACGGTGTCGACCGGGACGAACGTGACGGCCACGTTCTCGACTGCGATGAACGCGGCGTCGATCAACGGGACGACGTTCACCGTGACGGGACCCGGCGGCGCTGCCGTCGCCGGTGGTGTCACCTACGACGGGCCGAGCCGGACAGCACGCTTCACGCCGAGTTCGCCGCTCGCCCCCGGAACGGCCTACACGGCGACGCTCGCGCAATCGATCAGCAACACCGGCGGCCAGACGCTTGCCTCGTCCGCCGTCTGGACGTTCACCACGACGAGCAGCTGCGTGTGCTCGTTCTTCTCGCCGACCCTGACGCCCGCGAGCCTCGACAACCCGACCCAGGACAGCCGCGTCGGGCCCGGCCCGTGGAGCCGCGAGTTCGGCCTCAAGTTCACCGTTTTGCAGGCGACCCGCCTGACCGCGTTCCGCTTCTACAAGTCCCCGGCCGAGCGTGGCTCGCACACCGGGAAGCTCTGGGCGAACGGCGCGTTGGTCACGCAGGCGATCTACGTCACGGAGTCCGCGTCAGGCTGGCAGCACCAGGCGCTCGCCACGCCGGTGGACCTGCAGCCCGGGACGAATTACACGATCTCGGTCAACGCGAACGACTTTTTCGCCTTCACCGGCGCCGGGCTCGCGACCCAGGTGAACGCCGGATCTGCGCAGACCGTCGTCGGCGAGAACGGCGTCTTCTCGGACGCCGCGGGCGTCTTCCCGGCACAGCACTTCAACAACAACAACTACTTCGTCGACCTCCAGGTCGCCGACACCGGCCTCGAGGCGCCGCCCGCGCCGACGGATGCGAGCCCGCGCGGCGGCGAGCGGCAGGTGGCGACCACGTCGGCAGTCCGCGTCACGTTCTCGCGCGACATGGACGCGAGCACGATCACGTCGACGAGCTTCACGCTCAAGCGGCCGGACGGAAGCGCAGTGCCGGCAGTCGTGACCTACCACGCGCTGAGCTTTACGGCGACGCTGACGCCCAGCGCGCCGCTCGCCGAAGGGACGACGTACACGGCCACCCTCGACACGACGATCAGGGCTGCAGCGGGCGGGCCGGCGCTCGCCAATGCGATCGCCTGGAACTTCACGACCATCGACGCGATTCCGCCCGAGACCACGATCACGTCGAGCCCGACAAACCCGACGTCTTCGGTGAACCCGAGCTTTGCGTTCACGTCCGACGACGCCACTGCGACCTTCGCGTGCCAGATCGACGGTGCCGGCTTCGGAGGGTGTGTCTCGCCCAAGGGGTACACGGGCCTCGCGGAGGGCACGCACACGTTCGAGGTCCGCGCGACCGACGCGCAAGGCAACGTCGATCCGACTCCGGCCTCGTTCACGTGGGCGATCGACACGACGGCGCCCGAAACGTCGATCACCGGCGGTCCGACGGACCCGTCGTCGTCGACGACCGCCACCTTCCAGTTCACGTCGACCGAGCCCACGGCCGCGACGTACCGCTGCTCGCTGGACGGTGCTCCGGCCGTCCTCTGCGTGAGCGGCGTGTCGTACAGCGGCCTCGCGGAGGGCACGCACACGTTCACGGTCGCCTCGACCGACCAGGCGGGCAACGCGGACACGACGCCGGCGACGCACCCCTGGCAGATCAACATCGCGCCGCCCGACACGACTATCACCAGCGGTCCGCTGAGCCCGACGACCGCGACGGCAGCGACGTTCGAGTTCACCTCGACGAAGCCGGCCGGCGGGACCTTCGAGTGCTCGCTCGACGCCGGCGCCCCGTCGGTGTGCACCAGCCCGCACACGTACACCGGACCGCTGGCGGCCGGGACGCACACCTTCCAGGCGACGGCGATCGACGCGTCGGGACGCCGCGATCCGACGCCTGCGACGTCGTCCTGGACGATCACCGCTCCGCCGACCGTAACCTCGACGGTGCCCACGGACGCGGCGACCGGGATCGCAACCGACGCCGTCGTGAGCGCGACCTTCTCGCGGGCGATGGACGCGACCACGATCGGCGGCTCCAGCTTCACGCTCACGCCCAGCGGCGGCAGCCCGGTCGCGGCCAGCGTCACCTACAACAGCGCGACCAACGTGGCGACGCTGACGCCGAGCGCCGCACTGGCCACCAACACCACCTACAGGGCCACCCTGACGACGGCGGTCAAGGCCGCGGACGGCGTTGCGCTCGCGAGCGCGGTCAGCTGGACGTTCACGACCGTCAACAGCGCTCCCACGGTGACGGCGAAGACGCCCGCTGACACCGCGACCGCTGTCGCGGTCAGCGTCGCTCCGACCGCGACCTTCTCCAGGGCGATGGACGCGACCACGATCACGACCAGCTCGTTCACGCTCACGCCGAGCGGCGGCAGCCCCGTCGCAGCGACTGTCGCCTACAACGGCGCCAGCAACACCGCCACCCTGAGCCCCAGCGCCGCGCTCGCGAACAACACCACCTACACGGCGACCCTGACGACGGCGGTCAAGGCCGCCGACGGCGTCGCGC
Organism: Gaiellaceae bacterium; assembly: GCA_036000665.1. GTDB lineage: Bacteria > Actinomycetota > Thermoleophilia > Gaiellales > Gaiellaceae > JACCTU01. The sequence continues at coordinate 866 of DASYUZ010000141.1, read as the reverse complement.
TCGCCGGCAGCGTCAGCTGGACGTTCACGACGATCAACGGCACCCCGACCGTGACCGCCAAGAGCCCGGCCGACGCCACGACCGGCGTCGCCACCAGCGTCAACCCGACCGCGACCTTCTCCAGGGCGATGGACGCGACCACGATCGGCGGCTCCAGCTTCACGCTCACGCCCAGCGGCGGCAGCCCGATCGCGGCCAGCGTCAGCTACGACGCCGCCAGCAAGGTCGCCACGCTCGCCCCCACGGCCGCGCTCGCGAACAACACCACCTACACGGCCACCCTGACCACTGCGGTCAAGGCCGCCGACGGCGTCGCGCTCGCAAGCAGCATCAGCTGGAGCTTCACGACCATCAACGGCGCCCCGACCGTGACCGCCAAGAGCCCGGCCGACGCTGCCACCGGCGTCGCTACGAACGTCAACCCGACCGCCACCTTCTCGCGGGCGATGGACGCGACCACGATCACGACCAGCTCGTTCACGCTCACGCCCAGCGGCGGCAGCCCGGTCGCTGCCAGCGTCAGCTACGACGTCACCAGCAAGGTCGCCACGCTCGCCCCCAGCGCGGCGCTGGCCAATAACACGACCTACACGGCGACGCTGACGACCGCGGTCAAGGCCGCCGACGGCGTCGCCCTCGCGAGCAGCGTCTCCTGGTCGTTCACGACCGTGAATGCCGCCCCGACCGTGACCGCGAAGAGCCCGGCCAACGGCGCGACGGGTGTCGCGATCAACGTCGCCCCGACCGCCACCTTCTCGCGGGCGATGGACGCGACCACGATCACGACCAGCTCGTTCACGCTCACGCCCAGCGGCGGCAGCCCGGTCGCTGCCAGCGTCAGCTACGACGTCACCAGCAAGGTCGCC
>DASYUZ010000140.1:0-12615 GCA_036000665.1 Gaiellaceae bacterium | reverse complement strand
GGGCGGTGCAGCTCGCGCAGCCGGCCGAGCCCATGTACGGCTCGCTGCTCGAGCTCCTCGCGCGAGCCGATCACGTTCAGCTTGCCGCACGAATCGCAGGGATAGAACGGCAGCGGCAACCCGAAGTAGCGCTTCCGCGAGATGTTCCAGTCGCCCATGTTGCGCAGCCAGTCGTCCATCCGCTTCCCGTAGAACTCGGGTGTCCACTCGACCGTCGCGTTGGCGTCGAGCATCGGCTGCCGGATCTCGTCGCACGAGATGAACCACTCGTCGACGATCCGAAAGATCAGCGGCGTGTGGCAGCGCCAGCAGACGGGGTAGCGGTGCACGATCTCGCCCGCGTCCACGACGCGGCCGCGCTCGCCGAGCTCGCCGATGATCTGCTCCGCGGTCTCGGCGGTCGAGCGGCCGTGCAGCCAGCCGTAGTCGTCGTAAAAGCGGCCGGCCTCGTCGACCGGCGTCAGCACGGGGAGGTCGAAGACGCGCGCGAGCTCGAAGTCCTCGGCGCCGCACCCAGGCGCGATGTGGACGATCCCCGTGCCCTCCTCGAGCGTGACGTCGTCCCACGGGATCACCCGGTGCTCGACGCCCTGCTGCGCCGGGAGCATGTCGTACGGCCCCTCGTAGCGGAGGTCGACGAGGTCCTCGCCGCGCGCGCTCCCGACGACGGTCTTGTCGACGAGCGGCAGCTCCGGGAGCCGCGCACGCGCGACCCACGAGCCGTTCTCGAGCTTCACGTACTCGGCGTCCGGCAAGACCGCCGCGGCAACGTTCGCGGGCAGCGTCCACGGCGTCGTCGTCCAGACGATCAGCGATTCGCCGTCGCGGTCGAGGAGCGGCAAGTGGACGTAAAGGGATGGGTCGCTGCGGTCCTCGTACGACCCGATCAGCTCGTGCTGCGAGATCGAGGTTCCGCAGCGCGGGCACCAGACGTTCGAGCGATGGCCCATGTACAGCCAGCCGCGCTCGTGGACGGTCTTGAGGAACCGCCAGATGTACTCGATGTTCGTGTCGCTGAACGTGTAGTAGTCGTTGTCCCAGTCCATCCACATGCCGAGGCGCTTCGACTGCTGCGTGATCACCTCGGAATAGGTGGCGACGGACTCGATGCACTTGTCCGCGAACTCGGCGAGCCCGTACTCTTCGATCTCGCGCTTCGAGTTGAGTCCGAGCTGCCGCTCGACGTTGACCTCGACCCAGAGGCCCTGGCAGTCGAACCCGTTCTGGTAGCGCTGGTCGAAGCCCCGCAGCGCCTTGTAGCGCTGAAAGAGGTCCTTCAGCGAGCGCCCCCAAGCGTGGTGGACGCCCATTGGGTTGTTCGCGGTGATCGGGCCGTCGAGGAAGCTCCAGCGCTGTCGGTCTCGGTTCCGCTCCCGCAGCCGGTCGAAGATCCCCTCGCGCTCCCACCAGTCGAGCACCTCGTGCTCCAGCGCCACGTGGTCGGGCACGGCCGGCAGGGGCTGGAATCCGGGCTCCATGGTTCGATTGTAAGGACGCTCCTGCGGGAACAAGCCTCGGGTTCTCCGCGTTTCAACCAGGACAACCTTCGAGAAAGGAACCGATGGAAAACGTGACGAGGCAGACCTTCGAGCAGGAGGTCCTGCAGAGCGAGAAGCCGGTGATCGTCGACTTCTGGGCGGAATGGTGCGGACCGTGCCACGCGGTCGCCCCCGTGCTGGAGAAGATCGCCGACGAGCGCAAGGACGAGCTCAAGGTCGTGAAGCTGAACATCGACGAGGAGCAGGACATCGCGCAGCGCTACGGGGTCATCTCGATCCCGACGATCGTGCTGTTCAAGGAAGGCGAGCCGGCCGCCGCAGCGATCGGGGCGCAGCCCAAGGGCGCGCTGGAGCGCTCCCTGGGACTCGTCGCAGTCGAGGCTTGATGTCGAGGCCGAAGGCTACCCGCCCTCGGCCTCTTTCTTTTCGGGAGTGACGATCGGCGCCGCCGCCTTGCGGGCCGGTTCGGTTACGAGGTTGAGCACGCGCATGCCGTGCACGTAGACGATGCTGCCGCCAAGCCAGCCGCCGAGCGTCAGCAGCCCGAACGCGACCACATTCAGGACGAATGGGCCGCTCTCGACGTTGCCCGCGTCGAAGGAGCCCTTGCCGGCAACCACCGTTGCGAGGAAGACGGCGCTCGTGATCAGCATCGTGATCATGTGGGCGGTCGCCGTCCGCCAGAGCGGCGTGCGGGTCTCGATCGTGAGCCAGTCCATGAAGCCGGTCAGCGCCGTCGGGACAGTGAAGATCAGCCCCACGATCAGCGCGAGCCACCAGCCGTGCGCGGCGGCGGTGTCGCTGATCCCGAGCACGTCCGCAACCGCGGCGACGGTCGCGAACGTGTACGCGCCGATCGTCGCGTCCGTGAGCGGCGGGTGGGTCGGGTGGCCCGGGAGGCCCCGCCAGAGGTAGCTGAGCTCGAAGCCCGAGTTCCGCCGCGGCAGGCTCACACGCGCTCCTTCAGCTCACGCTCGACGCCGTCGAGCAGCGTCCAGTTCCCGTCGAGCACACGCTCGGCGGCCGCCACCAGCCGGTCGGCGTCCTCGGGGCCCGCCCGCTCCTCGAGCAGGTGGCGCGACTGCTCGGCGTGCTCGACGTCCCGCTCGGCGTGGAGGGCGAAGTACTCGGTGCCCCGTTCTTCGAAGCCGTAGAAGCGGACGAGGCCGTCGAGCTTCGTGCGCGACACCTCCGGTTGCGTGGATTCGATCGCGTACAGCGCGGCAATGCCTTCGAGCTCGTCGGCCGGCGAGGTCCACGCCTCGACGCAGGCGTTGGTCTCTGCGCGCGGCTCCCGGTCGAGCTCCGCACCGAGCTCCGCGGCGAACTGGTCCCAGAGCAGCACGTGCGCGGCTTCTTCGGCGGCGTGCTCCTGCAGCGATGCGGCGTCCGCGAGGTCCGCGAGCGCGCAGACGGCATGACGGTACTCGCCCGCGTAGAAGGCGAGGTCGTCGCGCGTCAACTCGCCCGCCTCCCAGCGGCGGTAGAAGGGGTGACGCAGGATGTTGCGGCGGTCGCAGACCGCGTCGAGACGCTGGATGAGATTCACGGTGGCTCCTTTGACGATCGCCCGGCGATCGTAAAGGGCCGACCGGATCGGCGCTACGCCTCGTCTGCCTCGAGGAAGGCGATGAACGCCGCGTGCTTCGCTAGATACGCCTCGATCTCGGCGACGCCGGCACCCGCCCAGTCCTCGAGCCAGGTGTCGGAGAGGTCGTCGACGATCGAATGCAAACCCCGTTCACTCATGACCAGATGATCGGCGTCTGCCTGGATGGCAACCATGGGCCGATCGGCTCATTTTCCGACCGTAAAGGCCTATAGCCTCTACCCCCACTTTGGGGGGGCTTTTGATCATGAACCCGCGCTCCGGGCGGGCCGGGCCGAGCACGGAAGAGGTAGTCCGAGAGGCCCAGCGGCGCGGCATCCGCGTGCATCCGCTCCAGCCCGGAGAGGATCCCGCGGCGATCGCCGCCGAGGCGCCCGAGGAACCACTCGGCGTGGCCGGGGGTGACGGCTCGCTCGCGCCGGTCGCACAGGTCGCGATCGAGCGTGAGCTCCCGTTCGTCTGCGTGCCGTTCGGGACGCGCAACCACTTCGCGCGCGACCTCGGGCTCGATCGCGACGACCCGATCGTGGCGCTCGCCGCGTTCGAGGGGCGGGAGCAGCGCATCGACGTCGGCCGCGTCGACGGGCGCGTGTTCCTGAACAACGTCTCGCTCGGGATGTACGCGCGGCTCGTCCACCACCGCGAGCGGAACCGGCGCCGCCGCGAGGCGCTCGCGCGGGCGCGTGCGATCGTGATCGCGCTCCGGCACCGCTCCCCGCGCGGCCTGTTCGTCGACGGCGAGCCGGTCGTCGGCCGCGTGCTGCTCGTCTCCAACAACGCCTACAAGCTCGATCTCTTCTCGCTCGGCGAGCGCGAGCGGCTCGACGAAGGGAAGCTGCGCCTCTACGCCGGGAACGGCGTGCTGCGCTCGACGTGGACCGAGCGGAGCGGTCGGCGGTTCGAGCTCGACGCGGAGGCGGGACGGTTGCAGGCGGCGGTCGACGGGGAGCCCGAGGTGCTCGAGACGCCGTTCGAGGTTCGCGCCGACCCGCTCGCGCTACGTGTGCTCGTCCCGCCAGGCGTCGAGGACTGATGGGATGTGGAAGGGCGAGCTCGGCCGGCTGCGGCAGCTCGTCGGACGCGAACCAGCCGACCTCCGAGACGTCGTCTGCCGGGATCGGATCTCCTTCGGCCCGCGCGGTCCAGTACAGGTTCAGCGTGTGCTCGCCACGGCCGTCTTCTCCGTAGCGGTCCATCCAGACGCCGACGAAGCGTTCGGGCTCGACGTCGAGACCCGTCTCCTCGCGGAGCTCGCGCCGGATCGCGTCGAGCGGGTGCTCGCCCTCGTGCACGAAGCCGCCGGGGAGGTCCCACCTGTCTTTGTAGGGCGCGTAGGCGCGGCGCGTGAGCAGCAGCCGGCCCGCCTCGTCGCGCACGAGGGCGGACGCCGTCACGCTCGAGTGCGCGTAGACGACGTAGCCGCAGGTCGCGCACTCGACCTTCGCGCCGGCGTCCTGAGGCTCGACGGCGGCTGCGCAGACGGGACAACTCCTCCACGCGTCCAGGCTCACGTCGGGCAGGATAGGGCCATGCACGAGCAGCCCGAACCCACCGAGCACGAGCAGGAACAGGTCCCTGAGCGTCTGGAGGACGAGGACTCGATGCGCGGCCCCGGCCACGAGAACCCGCCCGAGATCTCGCCCGACCCGGCCTCGACCGACGCGTGAGCCCGGTCACTCAGCACGAGTTCTCGCGGATCCCGCTCCTGGCCGCCCTTCCCGGCGAGCGGCTGGCGCAGCTCGCGCCGCGCATGCGCCGCGAGACGATCGCTCCCGGCAAGACCGTCGTCCGGGAGGGCGACGACGGTGAGCGCTTCTACGTCGTCCTGAGTGGCGTGCTGGAGGTGAGCCAGGCGGATCGCGGACGCAGGACGATTCTGCGGCCGGGCGAGTACTTCGGCGAGGTCGCGCTGGCGATGCACATGCCGCGCACCGCGTCCGTCCGCGCGGTCACTCCCGCGACGGTCGCCAGCTGCGACTCCGCGACGTTCGACGAGTACGTGCGCCCGCTCTTCGCGGAAGACACCTAGGCTAGCCTCACCGTGCTTCGCCCAGGACGGCGTCCGAGAGCTCCGGCCAGAGGCGCTTCGCGTCGTCACTCCACTCGTCGAACGGGCGATCCGTAAGCACGCAGAGCGCGAGCTCCGCGTCCGGGTCGACCCACACGAAGCTGCCGCTGCCGCCGAAGTGGCCGTAGGTCCGCGGCGAGTTCCTCGCGCCGGTCCAGTGCGGCGACTTCGCGTCGCGCAGCTCGAAGCCGAGGCCCCAGTCGTTCGGGGTCATGCGGCCGAAGTCGGGGAGGACGCCGGCGAGGCCGGGGAACTGGACGCTCGTCGCTTCCGCGAACGTCTCCCGTGCGACGAGCGTCGGCCGCAGGAACTCGTGGGCGAGGTCCACGAGGTCCAACAGCGTTCCGTAGAGGCCCGACGCCGGCGAGCCGCGCAGCTCGCCGGAGAAATCGAACGGCCGCAAGACGGCCTCGTCCAGGTACTCCTCGAACGGCATCTCCGACCGCGCACTGACGTGGTCGGCGAGCGCCTCGAAGCCGGTGTTCGAGTAGATACGCCGCTCGCCCGGGCGTGCGATCGGCGTCGTACCCTCGAACGGCAGCCCGGATGCGTGCGCGAGCAGGTGCCGCACGGTCGACCCTTGCGGACCAGCGGGCTCGTCCAGGTCGAGGACGCCCTCCTCGGCCGCAACGAGGACCGCGAGCGCGGCGACGAGCTTCGTGATCGACGCCCAGCCGTACTCGCGCGCCTCGTCGCCGTGCCACGCCTTGATCCCCTCGGGGTCGACGACGGCGACGGCGACGTTCTCGACAGGCCAGTTCTCGACTTGCATCAGGGCGTCCACGGCGGGCGATACTACGGGCCTGTGCGCCGGCACATCTCCTCCGGCTCGCCGTACGAGCCCATCTGGGGATACGTGCGCGCGGTCGTCGACGGGCGCCACGTGTACGTCAGCGGCACCGCGCCTGTGATGCCCGAGGGCCAGGAGCTTCCGGACGCTCCGTACGCGCAGGCGAAGCGCTGCCTCGAGATCATCACCGGCGCGCTCGCCGAGGCGGGCGCCGCGCCCGAGCACGTCGTCCGCACCCGGATCTACCTGACGAGCGTCGACGTCTGGGAGGAAGTGGCACGCGCGCACGCAGAAGTGTTCGGCGCGGCGCGGCCCGCCTCCACGGCGATCGTGACGCAGCTCATCGACCCGCGCTGGCACGTCGAGATCGACGCGGAGGCGCTGCTCCCGTGAAGCAGATCGACCCGGCGTCGATCACCGGCAAGAGCTTCGCGCCCGGGGGGAGCGTGCTCGATCACAAGTTCGGGCAAAGCGACCCGTACACGCTCGGCGTCGAGGAGGAGTACATGCTGCTCGACGGCGAGACGTTCGATCTCGTGCAGCACATCGACGCCGTGCTCGCCGCAGTCTCCGGCCACGAGCTCGAGACGCGGATCAATGCGGAGCTGATGCAGTCGGTGCTCGAGATCGCGACGCCGATCTGCCGCACCGCCGCCGACGTCGAGCAGGAACTGCGCACGTTGCGCGCGTACGTGATCGACGTCGCACGCGCGAAGGGGCTTCGGGTCGGGTCGGCAGGCACGCACCCGTTCTCGCTCTTCGAGCGCCAGCGGATCACTGCGCGTGATCGCTACCACAACCTGGTCGACCAGCTCCAGTACGTTGCGCGCCGCGAGCTGATCTTCGGCATGCACGTCCATGTCGCGGTCGACGACGCGGAGAAAGCGATCCAGATCGTGAATGGCCTGCTCGTCGAGCTGCCGACGCTGCTCGCGCTCTCCGCGAGCTCTCCGTTCTGGCGCGGCGAGCCGACGGGCCTCTCGTCGTCACGGCAGATGGTCTTCGCGGCGTTCCCGCGCTCGGGGCCGCCGCCGCGCTTCAAGGACTACAACGACTACGCCGAGGTCGTGGGCCAACTCGAGAAGACCGGCTGCATCGCGGACTACACGCACATCTGGTGGGACATCCGCCTGCACCCGAAGTGGGGCACCGTCGAGATCCGGATCTGCGACGCGGTGACGCGCGTCGAGGACGCCGTAGCGATCACCGCCTTCTGCCAGGCGCTCGTGAAGCTGTACTCGGAGATGTACGACCGCGGCGAGGAGATCCCGTCGTTCCACCGGATCCTCACGACGGAGAACAAGTGGCTCGCCGCGCGCTACGGGCTCGAGGCGCCAGTGATGGACCTGCTCACGGGCCGCCGGAACCGCGTGCCGGTCGCTCAGCTGATCCGGCGGCGGCTGCGCGACCTCGAGCCGCACGCGCGCGAGCTCGGCTCCGAGCGCGAGCTCGAGGGCATCCGCGACATCCTCGCGCGCGGAAACGGCTCCGACCGCCAGCTCCGCGTCTTCAACGCGAACCGCGACATCGTCGAGGTCGTTCGCGAGGTCGCGGCGGCGACCGAGGTCGCCGCCGTTCCCGCTTAGCGGATCCTGCGCAGCGTCGCCGCGTCGCGCGCGACCAGCTTGCGGTCGGAGCGCAGCACGACCACGCGGCGGCCATCCGGTGAGACGCCCGTGGCCATGGCCTGTTGCCTCTCCCCGGCGCCGACTGCGCGCGGCCCCGTCAGGCGCCACGCGGCCGTGTCGAGCGCCCAGAGGGACGTTCCTGCCGCCACGTAGAGCATGCGGCCGTTCGGGCTGAGCGCCCCGCTCGGGTTGACGCCGAGCGTCGACAGCACCGGACGGCGGAAGCGCAGCGTGTGGGTTACTTCGAGCCGGCCGACGTCGACCGAGAAGACGCGGCCCGCGAGCGGCACCGCGATGTACAGCGTTCGCTCGTCCGGCGAGAGCGTGAGCGCGGCGGCTCCGATTGCCTCTGGGTCGACGGCCGGCAACTCGAGGTCGATGCAGTGCCCGACACCGGCGCGCAGGTCGAGCGCGTGGACGAACGCCAATCCCCGGCCCTTCACATAGAGCGTGTGCAGCCAGGCGCCGTCGCGCGAGGCGAGTCCGACCGAGGGGATGCCTTGCATCTTCTCGACCGCGCCGGTTTCCGAGGACCGCGTCGGCGTCGTGGCGAGCCGGTTCGTGCGCAGGTCGTAGTTCCGGAGGTCGTACCGGCCGTCTGCCCAGTGGACGAGGAACACTCGCCGGCCGTCGGGCGAGAGCGTCTCGACTTCGTAGTCGCCGCGGAGGCTGAACAGACGCGTCGTGCGTGGGCCGTCGACCACGGCGAAGCGCGTCGAGCGACCGGGCGCGACCACACGGAGCAGGAGGCGGCGACCGTTCGGCGAGATCGCGGCCAGCGACTCCCGGCCCGGCAGCTTCGTCGTGCCGACGACGTGGCCCGACGGGAGCGCGTAGCGGGTGATGCGCGTGGTGCGAGCGCCGAGCGTCCGCACGGAGACGAACGTCGTTCCGTCGGCCGACACCAGGCCGCTCGGAAGGGAGACGTGGCGGCGGCCCGTGACCATGTCGTAGAGCGCGAGGGGGCCGCTCTGACCCTCGATGCGCAGGGTCAGGTAGCGCGAGCCGGGGACGGCCGAGCCGGAGGTGCACGTCGAGCACCCGCCGCCGCCCGCCTCGGCGGCGGAGGCGAGGGGCGTGACCAGAAACAGGGTTGCTATGAGCGCAAGCTTTTTCATGCGGCTACTACGCCGGAGGCCTCGAAAAGGGTCCCGACTCAGCGCAGGCGGCGCCCCGTAGCCGCGGCAAAGGTCAGCATCCGGCCGTCGGCGAGGACTGCGTGGACGGTGCGATCGCGAAGGCCGTAGCCGAACCCGACGATCCGGCCGCCGGTGGGATAGGGACCGCGGACGACCCCGTAGGCGGCGTCGTAGGCCCACAGCCCTGTACCGGCGCTGAAGTAGAGCGTGCGGCCGTCGCGCGAGATCGTCCCTGCCGACAGCCTCCGCGTCGGGCGACCCGCCGAGGAGGGCGCGAATCGGGCAATGCGCGTCACGCCGAGCGTATTGAGGTCGAGTGCGGCGACGACGCCGAGCGCAGGGTTCGCGGCGAACAGCGTGCGCCCGTTGGGCGACAGCGTCAGCGTGTAGCGCTGGAGCGAGCCGAGGCGTTTGCCCCCAGACGGCAGATCGACGCACGCGGGCGCGCTGCGCTCGAGATCGAGCGCGTGCACGAACGCGTGGTTGTGGCGTGTGTTCAGGTACAGCGTGAGCAGCCAGCGCCCGTCCGGCGAGGCAACGCCGCTCCAGGCGTAGCCGATCATCGGCGCGCCCTGGCCGCTGGCCCTCAGGGCTTGCGTCTTCAGCCGTCCGTGGGCCACGTCGTACAGCCGGACGAGGTAGCGCGACGAGTCGAGGTGGTGGATCAGGAAGAGCCGGCGGCCGTCGGCGGAGAGCGTCTCGATCTCGAAGCTCCCATTCAGCTCGACGCGGTGGACGAAACCGCCGCGAACGGCGTCGACGATCGCGAGGCGGGTCGTCGACCGTGAGGAGGGACCAACGACGGCGGCCCAGCGGCCGGTCGGCGAGACGCCGCCCACGCTCCAGCGGCCGGGGAACAACGAGATCTTGTCGGGTTGGCCGGTGACCAGGGCGAATCGGGTAATCGCCGTCTGCGGTCCCAACGGCGTTGCGGCGACGTGCCAGCGGCCGTCCGCAGACGACACGCCGGCGGGAAGGGTGAAAGCCGTCCGTCCGGTCTTCGTACTGTACGCGATCACGGGGCCGTCTGCCCCGGACGGCTGCACGTACAAGAGCCTCGCGTCGGCGGGGCTGGGGCTCGGACCGCTGCACGGCGCGGGGCACCCGTTGGCCAGAGCCGCCGGTGCCGGCAGAAGCGCAAGCAAGATGAGCGGGAGTGTTTGGCGTGCGTTCATGCACCTGATACGCAGCCCGACCCGAAGAGGTCCCGACTCAACGTTCGCCGACGACGATCGCGCGCAGCGTTGCGACTGCATCCCGCATCGGCTTCCAGGCAGCGAGCGCGAGCGCATACTCGACACCGCGCGAGCGCCAGCGGAAGACGACGTGGTCGCCCGCGGCGGCACGCGAGCTGTCCACGACCAGCACGCCGCGCAGGCCGCCCCACGTCGGCCGGCCAAGCCGGACTCGCGGCGCGCTCGTGAAGACCCGATCGAGCCCGTACCGGCTTGCGAACAACACGACGTGCTGCGGCCGGCCGCGGCGCGGCATCGCGATCAGCTCGAAGCGGTCGTACCGCTCGCCCGGCCCGCCGTGCGGCGCGAGGTAGACGCCCCGGCGCGGATAGATGGCCGCGGGAACGCGCCGCGGGCAGGCCGGGCCGAGTAGCACCGACGCATGGCAGAGGCGGCGGTCGAACGGACGCAGCTGAACCAGGGCAGCCGCCCGGGCCGGCGGCAGGGTCCGCTCTCTCGCCGCGGGCGGCCCGTCGCTCCGGCGCCCGGCGACGACGACCACGAGGACGACGACGGCGGCGGCGGCAGCCGCGGAGAGGGCAACCACGCGCCCGCGCCTCAGCCGGGCCACCCCTGGTGCGCGGCGCGGAGCCGCTCGACCTCGCGGCGGTTGCGCGGCCCGTAGGTCTCGTGCTTGAAGGGCATCAGCTTGCGGATCTCCTCCAGGTCGGTGCGGTTGAACGTGTACGTCCGCCGGTCGGTCGGCACGCCGTACACCCGCGCGCCGTTCAACCCGAGGATCTTCGCCTTGAGCTGCCGCGTCAGCTCCGGGTAGCCGTAACGCTCCCGCAGCCCGGGCGCGATCTGGAACGCGCGCAGTGCCTGAATCTGATCCTGCGGCGAGCCGTAGAAGATGCAGTCCGTGCCCCAAAGGACGTTGTCCTCGCCGACGTACTTGAGGAGCTTCCCGAGCACGTGCGCGGCCTGCTCGGGATCGCGCATGACGGTCCACCAGGTCGAGCCGAGCTCTGCGTAGACGTTCTCGTTCGGCCCGACGTCGTGGCGCTTCATCGCCGTGATCAGGCGGTTGATGCCGAGGTGCGCGGTCGCTTGCGTGTACGGCCCCTCACGCGGTCCGACCCGCTCGAAGCCGGAGTGGTAGACGATGAACTTCGCCGCGGGGAAGTCCTTCGCCGCGCGAGGCACGTCCTCCGGCGACGCGTAGCGGCTGCCGGCGCCGAACCCCTTGTGCGCGCAGATGATCGGGATCCCGAGCCCGATCGCCTTGCGGATGAACGCGTGCCCGACGCGCGCCAGCTTGCGATCCGCGTCGTCGAGGCGCCAGGCGTTGCCGGGGTCGCCGAACGCGTCCGGCCAATGCGTGAACACCTTCCAGGCGGCGATCGGGTAGCGACGCGCGTTCTCTTCCATCAGCTCGAGGTTCTGCTCGAGCCGGCCGTAGTTCGGCAGCACCTGCGCGTGAAGCAGCACGGGCTCCCAGCCGGTGACGAGCTCGGCGGTCACGCGGGCGTCGTCCATGATCGCTGCAGAGAGGGGGCTCCCCGGAGGAGCGATCGGGAGCGCGGAGATCGTGACCATGCTCGTGTCGCTCCGCAGGAGCATGTCCTCGAGGAAGACCTCGCGTGAGAAACACGCCCGGGGGTCGTCGGTGCCGCAGGACATCTGCGGGAAGACGCCGCCGAAGAACGGCTGTCCCTGCGTACGGCGCATCAGGTCGTACTCGAGAAAGTGACCCTGCACGTCGAAGATGAACTCGTCGCCGGCGAGCACCTCGCGAGCGGCCGCGAGGTCGAGCGCGGCCTCGCGCTGGATCTCCCAGCCGCCGCCGAGCGCACGCGAAGCCGCGGCGGCAGCAGTCGCCTGCAGGGTCAGCAGCGTCGTCGCGGCCCCGCAGATCGAGCGGAGGAAGGTGGCGCGCGATATGCCGACGCGCTTCGCGTTCTCCTCGCAGGCCCTGTGGGCACGGCGGATCGCCTCGCGCTCGACCGGCGTGAGCGGCGCAGGCACGTACTCGCCGTTCGAGCACGGCCCGAACTTGATCGGCAGCCCGGGGTTGTCGTCTTTCGTATCAGCAGTACGGACAGGGAAGCCTGTCGGGTCCCCAGGACCTCCGCGGGCACCGGAGTCGTATCTGGGTCGTGGACCTCCTGACATTCGTCCCTCGTAGAGTCAGTGCGGAATGGCGCGCTCGGGCCGCGACGAGCGTGCCTGGGTGCGCGGCGCTCAGGCCGGTTCGGTCTCGGATTTCGAGGCGCTTTTCCGCGCGCACTGGGGACGCGCCTTCCGCGCCGCCTACCTGGTCACACACGACGCCGCGGCCGCCGAGGACGTGGCCCAGGAGGCCTTCATCGCGGCCGTGCGCTCACTCGACCGCTTCGACCGGCGGCGCCCGTTCGGGCCGTGGTTGCACCGAATCGTGGTCAACCGGGCGATCGATTGGACTCGCGCCCGCCGCCTGCGTGCGGAGGTCGAGCTCGCCGAGGCACCGGCCGCCGACCCGCCCGAGCGCGGCGAAGCGGAGGGTCTCGCTGCCGCCATCGCCGAGCTGCCGCCGGAGCAGCGCGCGGTGATCGTGCTCCGTCACCTGCTCGACTACACGCCCGGCGAGATCGCCGAGCTGCTCGAGCTCCCGCGCGGGACCGTGAACTCACGCTTGCGCCGCGGGCTCGACTCGCTGAAGGGGCGC
>DASYUZ010000139.1:0-9730 GCA_036000665.1 Gaiellaceae bacterium | reverse complement strand
GGTCGCCGCTGCCGAACTCCGTCGGAACCGGGAAGCGGACGATCTCGCTAATGTCGGTACGTCGACCGACAAGCGCCGTTACCGCCTCGCCTCGGGCAAAACGCTCGGCGGCAATACGGTGCAGGAGGAGGCCGGCCCGCGGCTCTGCCCGCTCGACCGTCCCATCGCTGTAGACGATGTCGACGTATCTGAAGCGAGGGTCGAACTCTCCGGCGACGAGGACGTCGTCCTCGAGGGGCACGAACCCGAAGCCCACTCCCGGCGACGTCTCGTACCCCTTCGGCAGGCAACGGGAGAACAAGCCCGACTGGCCGGCCACGTCGAGCCAAGCGCAGCGGCCCTCGTACCGTGTCGGCGCCATCCAGTAGGTCGCCGGGCCGGAGCTCGTCGCAGTCCGAAACACGGCGCGCTTGTCTTCCAGGAGCGCTTCTGCCGGTGCCTCACGAATCGCGGTGCGATCGACGACCTGCTGCGCGACGACGTCGCCATCGCTGTTGCGTGCGGTCACCGACTCGAGGCGTCGAGCAGCTACCCGTCGGGCGTCCGGGACCTGGTAGACGAAGAAGCCGGCGCCGATCGGCTCGGAGATCCAGGTCACCGCCAGCTCGATCTTCTGCCCATCGGCGAACTCGATCTCGACCGAGTCGGCGTAATTGGAGTTGACGTAGCCCTCGATAGCCGTCGGCGGCGCCACTCCAGCCAGAGGGACGCCGACGCCGCTTCGAGCAAAGTCGAACGAGACGCTCAAGGGAGTTGTGCCGAGCTTGTCGCAGCCGCCGCCACGGGCGCTTCTGCTGCAGAAGCCGCCGCGGCGGGTGGGCGCGAGGTAGAGGGTATGGCGCTTGCCGCTGGGGTCGGTCAACGTCAGCATGCGCGTCTCGCCGGGGATGACGTCAACGGCCATACCAGGCGGTTCGCCAACGTTGAGCGTCTCGAAATCTCGTACGATCTTCGGCGGCGCTTCGTCACTGCTCCAGAAGTCGATCGCCGGCAGTCGGAACCCGAGCGCGGGTGCGACCACAAGAAGAACACCGAGCGCAAGCACTACAGCGACCGCAAGCTGGAGCCGGCGCCGGGACGCCGGGAACGACGTCGCGACGGGCACGGTCTCCCACTCGCGAGCGAGCTCGCGTGCTCGCGCAACGAGCGCCGGATCATCCGCAGCGGGAACGGGGTTTGCCCGGCTGAGACGCTCGAATGCGTCGGCGGAGCTCGTCATCTCGTCATCTCCTCGACGGATACGTCGACGGGCGCTGATCGGCGTGGGGCCTCTTCGGTCGGATTTGCGTCCGCGAGCAGATGCGCGAAGCGGCGTCGGGCCCGGTGGAGCCGTAATCGGTATGCCGTGGTCGAGCAGCCGAGGACTTGCGCCGCTTCGGCCGCGTGCAGTTCGTCCCAGGCGGCCAAGACGAGCACCTCGCGGTCGCGCGGCGGCAGCGAGCGCAGCGCGTCGTAGACGCCGATGTCGAAACGCTCGTTCGGATCGGCCGGCGGAACGACGCTCAGCCGTTCCCCGAGTCGCTCTTGTCGCCGTCTTGCGCGCCTCTGGTTCGCCAGCACGCGCCGCGCCACGCCCAGGAGCCAGGGGAGCGCAGGGTTCGGAAGGTCGTGACGCCGGCGCCACGCCACAGCAAACGTCTCGGCCATTGCGTCCTCAGCGCCGGTACGGTCAGCGCGCCGCAAGCAGAACGCCAGCACGCGCGGCGCCTGCTCCTGATACAGCACCTCGAACTCGGCAGCCTCTCCGGGACTGCTCATACGGAGGGAATGTCCGGCTTGGCGCCGGTTGTTTCACGGCGTGGTCGGGGAGCGCCACATTTTCGTCTCGTCGCGATCTTTGAGCTGGCCTTGCTCGCGCTACTGATGGGATGACTGGAACTCACTGATTTCGGTGTGGGATGCTGCGCCCGCGATTGGTCATCGCACGAGAACGAGAGGAGAGTCTGCCTGTGAAACGATTTCTGACGATCGCGGTCGCCGCTGTCCTGACCGCCGCGGTCTTGGCCGGAACGGCTGCGGCACGAGGTCCCGCCGGCCGCACGTTCAACGGCGCTGTGTTCTCCGCAGGTGTCTCCGGGGACCCGGACGTCGCTGCCGGTCCGGCGATCAGGTTCGCGTCACCGTTCGACTCACTCGTCCGCGTCTCCACGGACCAGGGCGTGACCGGGCCGCTGACGGCGGAGGAGTTGACGACGAGCGGGCGCGTGACGATCGACTCGCAGACGGAGCCGATGGTCTCGATCAACCAGTCGAACCGGAGTAACGTCGTGGGCATCTGGCAGGAGGACCGCTGGACGAGCGGCGGCGCGCGCAACCTTGTCTTCGGCACGAGCTTCGACGGCGGTCGGACCTGGGCGAACATTCCGCTCCAGGGCGTCGGAATCCTCGCCGGCGGCGAATTCCAGCGCGTCACCGATCCATGGGTCGACTTCGGGCCGTCGAACCGCGTCTACGCGTTCAGTCTCGGCTTCGACGACACCGGTCCCGACAACGGCCTCTTCGTGAGCACGTCCACAGACGGTGGTCTGACGTGGGGCGCGCAAGTCCCGGTGATCATCGACCGGCAGTTCGAGTTCTTCAACGACAAGAACGCACTGACGGCCGACGATTGGGCCTCGAGCCCGCACCGCGGCAACGTCTACGTCGCCTGGGACCGCCTGATCGAGGATCCGCTCGGTAAGCCGTTCGTCGGCACGTACACCGGTCCGGCGATGTTCTCGCGCTCGACCGACGGCGGCGCAAGCTTCTCGACGCCGCAGGTCGTGTTCGCGACGGGGACGAACAAGCAGACGATCGGCAACGTGCCGGTCGTGTTCCCGAACGGCGACGTCGCCGTGCTCGGCACCTTCTTCGAGAACAGCAGCTTCGGCAAGAACAGCCAGAAGCTGTGGATCGCGCTCTCGAAGGACGGCGGCGCGACGTTCACCGTCCCGCGGCTGGTGATGGACATGCAGTCGCTGCCCGTCCCGGGCATCCGTTCGGGGGACACGGTCCCGATGTTCGCGGTCGCGCCCGACGGGACGCTGTACGCGAGCTGGCAGGACGTCCGCTTCTCGAACGGGAAGCGGACCGACGTGCTCGTCACGTCGTCACGCGACGAGGGGCAGACCTGGTCGATTCCGGTGAAGGCGAACGACACGCCCGCGGACGCGCAGGACGCGTTCACGCCCGCGATCGCGGTCGATGCCCGCGGACGCGTCGGCATCCTCTACTACGACCTGCGCGACGACGCCTCGACGAAGGACGGCGCCTTCATGACCGCGGAGTGGTTCACGACGTCGAACGACGGCGGCCGCACGTGGTCGCAGAGTCGGCGCCTGACGCCGGCGTTCGACCACGCCGCCGCGGCTCCGGCGGGCGGGTTCTTCCTCGGCGACTACCAGGGGCTCGACGCCGCAGGCACCTCGTTCCAGCCGTTCTTCGCCGCGAACCTGGCGATCCAGGCGAACGGCGCGCTCGGCTCGGACACGTTCTCCACGCGGCTCAGGTAACTCTGCTTCGGGCGGGGCGGCCGTGCGGTCGCCCGCCCGACTCATCTCCGAGCGCTAAGCGGCCAGTACCTTCTTTGCCTTCTGGAGCGACGGCAGTGCGCCCTTCGCCTTCGTCAGCGCACGCGCGCGTACGTCGACGGATGCCGGCTTCGGGCCGATCGTGATCTCTTCACCGGTGGCGGGGTTCCGGCCCTGCCGCGCCTTCTGTGCGGGCTTCACGCGCACGGTCAACTGGACGACGCCGCCGATCTTCACCTTTTCCGCGTTGCCGATCTGCTCGAGCACCACGTCCTCGAGCGCCGCGAGAGCCTTCTTCGCTTCGCCTCGGGAAAGCCCCGCGCGGTCGGCGACCGCGTCTGCGAGTTGCGTTTGCGTCAATG
Source organism: Gaiellaceae bacterium (assembly GCA_036000665.1). GTDB lineage: Bacteria > Actinomycetota > Thermoleophilia > Gaiellales > Gaiellaceae > JACCTU01. The sequence continues at coordinate 5,859 of DASYUZ010000139.1, read as the reverse complement.
CCATAGCTGTTCTCCTGATCGAGGGTGGGTGAACCGCAGATTGAACCTGCGGCGGCGGAGGTCGCAGCCTGAGGCTCTCGAGATTCTGCCTCAACGTGGCCGAGGGGGCAAACCAGCAGCTGCCTCGCTCCGGGCTGAGTGGGCGGGGTTGTGATCTCCCGGAATCGCGTCTACTCTGCGCGCCGTGGGGTCGATTTCCCGCCTGGCGGCCAGGCGGAGCGGGAGAGGACACATGCGGCAGACTGGCGATCGTCGTCCGCGTGGGCGACGCGCGCCGCGCTACGTCGCTGAATACGTCGGCGCGGCAACATGGCAGCAACGGGCGACGCTCTCCCTCGCCGTCGTCGGTGGAGTGGCGTGCGCGTATCTCGTCGTGCATCTGCTCGGGCTCGAGATTCGCGTTCCGGGTCTCGCTGCACCTGCTCGCACTCCCGCCTTCGTGCCCGGCCCGGCTGTTTCGCGGCCCCAGATTGCACTGCGGTCTCCCGCTGAACGACCCGCCACCCGCCCGGTTGCGAAGCAGGCTCCGCGTCGACCGCTACACGTGACTCGCTCGCGTCCGTCGGCAGCGCGGCCGGCAGCGGGAGAGGCTTCCGTTCCGACTGCGCCGACATCGGCACCTGAGGCTCCTGCTCCAACGCCGCCGCCTGCACAGCCCCGTCCGGCGCCGCCGGACACCGGCGCGTCCGTTGAGCCGCCGGTCGCCGCGGCAGCGATCGTTCCGGCTGCAACGGCGCTGCCGACCGTGAGCCCACCCGCACTCCCGGCGCTGCCCGAGCTGCCGGTGCCGAGCGTGGAGCCGGTACCCACCCTTCCCGTCCCCCTGCCCACGATCCCTTAGGAGCAGCGATTCTCCGCCCCGCCTTTTTCCAGAGGTCGCGCTCGAACCGGGTGAGGGTTCCGTGGCTCCTCGATACGGCGGTCGTCGCCGCGGGCGTGCTGACGATCGCCCTGCTCGTGTTCTCGACGCGGATCACGTCGGCGACGCTCGACGGGTATACGGGGTCGAAGAACGACCTCGCGAGCGTGAAGCTGCAAATCGGTCTCTCACACGTGTGGCTCGAGGAGGCGCTCGCCGGCGATCGGAGCATCCACGTCAAGCGGGACGTCTACGCGAAGCTCGCGGCTGCGCACAACATGTGTCTGGCAATGCGCGGGAAAGACCCGGACCCGGCGCTTTCTCGCCTGTGCACGCACCTGAAAAGCCTGCGAGCACTCGCTGCGGAACGATGGAAGACGCGGGCGACGGCGACGGCCGGAAGCCGCAAGGACCAGCGCTACGACGCGGCCTTCAACACGAGCCTGGCGCTGGCCGGGGAGGCCGAGCATTCGCTCAGCAAGAAGATCGCGCGCGCCCGCACGATGGTCAACCGGATCAACGCCGGCATCGTCTTCGGTGTCTTCCTCATCTTCGGGGGGATGCTGCTGGTGGTCGGCCGGCGCGTACGTCAGCTCGCCGCGTACAACGAGCGCCTGCGCCGGCTCGACGGCCTCAAGGACAACCTGATGGCTTCGGTCTCGCACGAGCTTCGCACCCCGCTCACCTCGACGATCGGCTTTCTCAAGACGGTCGAGCGCTCGGACGTGGACCTCGACGACGAGACCCAGCGAGAGCTGATCGGGATCGCGCGCGTGCAAGCGGAGCGACTGGCGCGGCTGGTCGACGACCTGCTCTTCTTCGCGCAGGTGGAGAACGGTGGGATCCGCCTGACGCGAGGCAATGTCGACGTTGCGCTGCTCGCCGACGAATGCGTTCGGGCGGCGAAGCCGCTGGCGCGGGAGAAGGGAGTTGCGCTGGAGCTTATCGCCGAGTCGGTGCCGCAGCTCCGCGCCGATCGCGCACGCGTCGCGCAGCTACTCGACAACCTCGTCTCGAACGCGGTCAAGTTCACGCCTCCGGGCGGCCATGTCGAAGTCCTCGTGGAGGCGAGCGACGCGGACGTCTGCGTGCGGGTCTCCGACAGCGGAATCGGCATCCCGGTCGCCGAACAGCCGCAGCTCTTCGAACGGTTCTTCCGCGCTTCTGCAGCGGTCGAGAACGCGATTGCGGGAACGGGGCTCGGACTCCCGATCGCGAAGGCGATCGTCGACGCACACAACGCCGCGATCTCGATCCAGAGCGAGGAGGGTCGCGGTACGTCAGTCGTCGTGCGGTTCCCGCTCGTCGCCTCGGCTTCGCTCCGCGCGAACGGCAGGTCGCGACTTGAATTGACCGAACGTCACGCCCTCTCGCGTCAGTAGCTCGGCTGCGGGCGATACACCTCGTCCGTCTTCGCGGCCATGATGAAATCGTTGCGGTGCAGGCCCCGGATCTTGTGCGTCCACCAGGTGACGGTCGTCCTGCCCCATTCGGTCAACAGCGCGGGATGATGCCCCTGTTCCTCCGCGATCTCGCCCACCTTCCTGGTGAACTCGAGGGCCTGCGCGAAGTCGTCGAATGAGAAGACGCGCCGCAGCCGCTTGATCCCATCGAGCTCCACGAGCTCCCAGTCGGAGACCTGCGGGTGAAGCTCGGCGATCTCGGCGTCCGACACCGTCGGTGCGTCCTTGCGGCACGCAACGCACCTCATCTGGCTCAGAGTCTCCATCAACTGCAATTCTGACTGTATGGGGATGACCTCGCGCTACGGACGCCCGCTGGAGTTCGGCCTCAGCATCGTTCCCGCGAGCGCAGACCTCGAGTCTGCGCGCTCGCTCGCGCGTCGCGCGGACGAGCTCGGGCTCGAGCTGATGGGGATCCAGGACCACCCGTATCAGTGGCGCTTTCTCGACACCTGGACGCTGATCACCGACCTGCTCGCGCGGACCGAGCGGATCCGGTTCTTCCCCGACGTCGCGAACCTGCCGCTGCGCCCGCCGGCGATGATCGCCAAGCAGGCCGCGTCGCTCGACGTGCTCTCGGACGGACGCTTCGAGCTAGGGCTAGGGGCAGGCGCATTCTGGGAGGCGATCGGCGCGATGGGCGGTCCCGTTCGCTCCGGCCGGGAGGCGCTCGAGGCGCTCGAGGAGGCGATGCAGATCATCCGTGCCTTCTGGAGCGGCGAGCGCACGGTCTCCTTCGAGGGGAAGCACTACTCGGTGCGGGGGCTCCATCCGGGACCGCCGCCGGCGCACCCGATCGGAATCTGGCTCGGCGTCGGCAAGCCGCGCGCGCTCGTCCTGACGGGGCGGCTCGCCGACGGCTGGGTGCCCTCGCTCGGGTGGGCGACGCCGGAGCTCGTGCCCGAGCTCTCGCAACGCATCGACGACGCGGCGCAGGCGGCGGGCCGCGAGCCAAGCGAGATCCGGCGGGTCTACAACATCTCCGGGACGATCGCGGACGGGCCGCCGCGAGGGCTCCTCGACGGGCCGCCGGCTCACTGGGTCGAGACGCTGACCGAGTTCGCGAGTGAGCTCGGCTTCGACACCTTCATCCTCTGGCCCGGAGACGACGCACAGACTCAACTCGAACGTTTTGCAGCCGAGGTCGTGCCTGCGCTGGTTGGGCTGTGAGCGTGTCCGTCGGAGATCGTCGCGCCCGCTTTCGTGCTCTGCATGCCCGCGAGCAGCTGTTCGTGATGCCGAACCCGTGGGACGTCGGCTCCGCGCGGCTGCTCGCATCGGCCGGGTTCGAGGCGCTCGCGACCACGAGTTCCGGCTTCGCCTGGTCGCTCGGCAAGCTCGACCAGACCGTGTCGCGTGACGAGCTCGTCGCGCACGTGAAGAGCGTTGCGGGAGCGACGCCGCTGCCGCTCAACGTGGACAGCGAGCGCTGCTACCCGGACGATCCCGGCGGCGTGGCCGAGACGGTGTCGCTCCTGGCCGAGGCCGGCGCCGCCGGCTTCTCGATCGAGGACTACAACCCAGCTACGGGCGGCATCGACGACGTCGGGCTCGCGGCGGAGCGAGTCGCGCTGGCTGCGGAGGCCGCCCACGCCCTGCCCGAGCCGATGGTGCTCACGGGCCGCGCCGAGAACCACATCCACGGGGTCGACGACCTCGACGACACGATCGCGCGCCTGATCGCCTACCGGGATGCCGGGGCCGACGTCGTGTATGCGCCCGGCCTGTCCGAGCTCGACGAGATCAGGGCCGTCGTTCAGGCGGTCGGCGTGCCGGTCAACGTTCTCGCGCTGCCGAACGGTTCCGCCGTGGCCGAGCTGGCCTCGGTCGGCGTGCGACGGGTCTCGACCGGGGGCGCGCTGGCGCGGGCGGCCTACAACGCGTTGCTCACCGGCGCACGAGAGCTGCTCAGCGCCGGAACCGCGAGCTACGCCGCGGGCGGCCCGTTCGGCGAGGTTGTGAAGTCCGCATTCGCGGACGTCAACGCAGCGGCTGCGTCGGCTCGCCCGCCAGCGCGCTGACCGCGTGCAGCTTATTCGCGGCGTCGAGAGCCGCCACCTTGTACGCCTCGGCCAGGGTCGGATAGTTGAAGACGGCGTCGACGAGGTAGTCGACGGTGCCGCCGAGGCCCATCACAGCCTGGCCGATATGGACGACCTCGGTCGCGCCCGCGCCGAAGGCGTGCACGCCGAGAATGGTCCGGTCGTTCGGCGAGACGAGCAACTTCAGCATCCCGTGCGTCTCGCCCATGATGTGGCCGCGGGCGAGCTCACGGTAGTGCGCGATGCCGACCTCGTACGGCACCGACGCTTCGGTCAGCTCCTCCTCGGTCTTGCCGACGTAGCTGATCTCCGGGATCGCGTAGATCCCGAACGGGAGCAGCTCGGGCATCGAGTTCGCCTCGTGCCCGAACGCATCCGCGGCGGCGATGCGGCCCTGCTCCGCCGATGTCGCGGCGAGGCTCGGGAAGCCGATCACATCGCCGGCGGCCCAGACGTTCTCGGTCGCGGTCCTGTATCTCGGGCCGACCTCGATCCGGCCGCGCGCGTCCGCGGAGAGCCCCGCGTTCTCGAGCTGGAGCGCGTCGATTGCGCCCTGGCGTCCCGCTGAGTAGAAGACCGCGTCGGCTGCGATCTGCTTGCCGCTCGCGAGCGTCGTGAGCGTCCCCGACTCGTGCTCCTTGACCCTCGTGACGAGCTCGCCCATGCGGAAGGTCACGTTCAGGTCGCGGAGGTGGTAGCGGAGCGCGTCGACGATGTCGCGGTCGGCGAAGTCCAGCATCGCCGGCCGGCCGTCGACGACGGTCACGCGCGCCCCGAGCGCGGCGAACATCGAGGCGAACTCGATCCCGATCACGCCGGCTCCGACGACGACGATCGTCGCGGGGATCCGCGCGAGCCGCAGGACGATGTCGTCGGAGTCGAGGATCGTGCTGCTGTTGAAGGCGATGTCGGGCGGATGCGCCGGCGCCGATCCGGTGGCGATGACCACGTTCATGGCCGTGACGCGCCGGCCGGTGCCGTTCGAGTCGGCGACGGAAAGCGTGTGCTCGTCAACGAAGCTCGCAGTTCCTTCGAGCAGGGTCACGCGGTTGCGGAGGAGCTGGTCCCGGATGACGTTGCGCTCGCGCTCGACGACGTAGCGCGTCCGCGCCGCGAGGTCCTCGATCCCGATCTCGTCCTTGAGCCGGTAGCCCGCGCCGTAGATCGCGCGCTGGGTCAGCCCCGTGAGGTAGAGGATCGCCTCGCGGATCGTCTTCGAGGGGATCGTCCCGGTGTTGACGCTGCTGCCGCCGACGACGCGGCGCCGCTCGACGAGGGCGACCTTGCGCCGGAGCTTGGCCGCCTGGATCGCCGCCTTCTGACCCGCGGGGCCGGAGCCGATGACAACGAGGTCGTAGTCGAACTCCACCGCTGCATTGTCCGGCCGCCCGAAGGCTGGGTCAAAGGGCTACAGCAACCCCTCCCGGTAGGCGAGCGCGACCGCCTGCGCGCGCGTGTGGACGTCGAGCTTCGACAGCACGTGCTCGAGGTGCTT
>DASYUZ010000138.1:0-27146 GCA_036000665.1 Gaiellaceae bacterium | reverse complement strand
AGCTCGGGTCCCCCGCGCACGCTGACCAGGTGGTGAGCCACGCCGAGCGCGATCACGCCGAAGACGACGTCGATCCCCGCGACGAACGACGTCGCCGCGAGCTCCAGGAATCCGCGGTTCAGACGCCGCTCCCCTTCCTCCGCGGTGCGCTCGTAGATCTGCTGCGGCTCCCGTTCCACAGCCACGAATTTGGGCTACCGCTGTCGTCTCGTCTGTAAACGCTCGAGGTCGCTCAGCGTGTTGACGTTGACGAGCTCGGCCTCGTCGAGGTCGACGACAACGCTGTCGAGATCGGCCAGCGCAGCCCACAGCGCGAGCTCGCCGGCGGCCAAGCGGCGCTCGAGGACTGGGAGCGCAGACCGCGCGTACGCTCCGGGGAGCGGCCCGGTGGGTGGGACCGCTGCATCGCGGCAGCGCTCGGCGAGCAGGCGCAACGAAGCCGCCCGGACGAGCGGCGTGTCGACGGGAAGGAAGAGGGACACCTCGTGCGTCGCCGCGCGCAGACCTGCGACGACACCCGCGATCGGCGCGCGGACGTCGAAGCCGTCGTCGCGCACCTCGAACGGGAACGCCAAGCGGTCGGTCACCTTCCCGAATGCAAGGCACTCGTCGCACACTTCGCCGAGCATGCGCCACGCGCGCTCGGCGAGGGTCTCTCCTTCGAGCACGGCGAATGCCTTGGGCGATCCGAACCGCCGGCTCGCCCCGCCGACGAGGAGAACTCCGGTGCAGCTCACCGGGAAACGAGGAAGTGCTCGATCGCGTCGAGGCACGCGTCCGGCCGCTCGACGATCAGCAGGTGGCCGCACTCGGCGATCACGCGCAGCGGCGCGTCGAGCCGACGCGCGTAGTCGAACGCGTCCACGAGCGGGAGCTGGTTGTCGCGCGCGCCCCAGAGCACGAGGCACGGGCAACGCACGTCGTGCAGGTCCCGCCTCGGGTCGTCGCGCGTCAGCGCCCGCCAGGCACTCGCGGTGTCGGTGTGCAGGTTGACGTCGCGAAGCAGCCCCTCGACGGCGCGCGCCGAGAGCGACGCGGGATCGGCCGCACCCCAGTAGCCGAACACAGCCTCTCTGAGCGCGCGCGACGCGACGACCCTGCGCCAGTGCGGGGAGATCTTCCGGCCCGGTTGGAGCCAACCCAGGAGTGCCAGGATCCGCTCGGCCCAGCGCGTGCTCGAGCCGATCCCGGCGGCGGCCGCGAGGACGACGCCCCGCACGAGCTCCGGCCGGCGGACGGCGAGGCGGAGCGAGATCAGGCCGCCGAGCGAGTGGCCGACGAAGTGGGCGCCCGCGAGGCCCTCGCGCTCGACGAGATCCCCGATCCGGTCGGCGTAGGGCGCCAGGCTCGGCGCGGCCGGGAGCGGATCCGAGCCTCCGTGCCCAGGCAGATCCAGCGCCAGGACGCGCCGTGTCCGGGCGAGCTCCGGGGCGAGGAGCGTCCAGTTGGCGGCCGCCCCGCGCAGCCCGTGGACGAGGACGAGGGCCTCGGCTCCCTCCGGCCCGCCGACGTAGACCCGGAGCCGGATCCCGCGAACCTCGGCCCAGCGCTCCTCGAACCCTGGAAGCAGCATCGCGTCCGTCACCGGCGTCGTCTATTCTTTCGGAGAGATGAGCACCCTGGGGAAGCAGGCACGCTGATGCCTGCCTCGTCCGAAAGGAGCCTTTGAGCCCCGCTTGAGCGCGTTCGCGCCGGCGGGGTTTTTCGTTCTCGGAAGGCAAAAGGAAAGGAGCGGCATGGCCAATCACCTCACGCCCGAGGAACTCTCGAAGGAACTCGGGATCGACCGGCAAGAGGTGATCCGCGTCTGCGTCCAAGAGGGCGTCCCGATCTATCAGGGGAAGATCGACAAGACGCTCTTTGCAGCACAGCTGCAGGCGCTGGGGGCGCTCCCCCAGAAGCACTGAGCAATCGGTAGGCGCTTTTTCGGCGGCGGCTCGCTTCCAGCCGCGCCGCCGCCGATCTCGTTCCCGAGGACGAGGCCGGGCGCGGCGGTGCGCTCTACCTTGTCGCTCATGTGGCGACGCCCGAGGTTTCCGCCCTACGTCGCCGATTCGGCGCTCGCGCTGCTCCTCGCAGTGCCGACCGTCGGCGGGCTCGTCGCCGACGCGGAGCACGTCACGCAGCCCTGGTGGCTCGTCGGGCCCCTCGCCGCCCTCACAGCGCTCCCGCTCGCGGTCCGGCGCTATCGCCCGCTCGCGGTCTTCGCAATCACGCTCGGCGCGCTCGTGGCGCTCAACTTCTCGGGCGTGGACACCTTCGCGCCCGGTATTGCGGTCGCGGTCTACACCCTCGCGGCGCATTGCGACCGCCGTACAGCTCTTCGAGCCGGCGTCCTCGGCCTCGCTCTCTACGTGCCCGCGTCCCTCTACGCGAGCGGCGGCTCCGTCGTTCCCAGCGTGGTCTTTCTCACCGCAGCGTGGATTTTGGGAGACAACCTCCGCACGCGCCGCGCCTACCTGCACGAGCTCGAGGAGAAGGCAGAACGCCTCGAGCGGGAACGCGAGGAGAACGAGCGCCGTGCCGCGGCCGATGAGCAGGCGCGGATCGCGCGCGAGCTGCACGATGTGATCGCGCACAACGTCAGCGTGATGGTGGTGCAAGCGGCCGGCGGCCGAGAGGTCTTCGAGACGCACCCTGATCGGGCCCGCGAAGCGCTCGCCTCCATCGAGGCCACCGGACGCGAAGCTCTGACGGAGCTGCGCCGGCTGCTCGGCGTCGCGCGCGCGCACGAGGACGGCTCCACCTCCCTTGCGCCACAGCCCGGCCTCGAGCGTCTGGGCACACTCGTCGAACAGGTGCGCGCCGCCGGTCTCACGGTCGACGTTCAAGTCGAAGGCGAGCAGCGCGACCTGCCAACGGGTGTCGACCTCTCCGCCTACCGCGTCATCCAGGAAGCGCTCACGAACACGCTCAGGCACGCGTTCGCGCAGCGCGCCTGGGTCGTCGTGCACTACGGCGAGCGTGAGCTCATAGTCGAGGTGCTCGACGACGGCGCCGGTCCCCCGCGCGCGGGCGGCCAGGACGGACGCGGGCTCGTCGGGATGCAGGAGCGCGTCGGCCTCTTCGGCGGCGAGGTGCGCACCGGTGCGCGGCCCGAGGGCGGCTTCCGTGTCTGGGCTCGTTTCCCGCTCGGAGCCGAGGGGTGACGTGACCGTGCGCGTCCTGCTCTGCGACGACCAGGCGCTCGTCCGGAGCGGCTTCCAGATGATCCTCGCGGCGCAGCCCGACATCGAGGTCGTCGGTGAGGCCGCGGACGGTCGCGAGGCGATCGACCTCGCCAACCGGCTGGGCCCGCACGTGATCCTGATGGACGTGCGGATGCCGAACCTCGACGGTGTCGAGGCGACGCGCCGGCTCGTCGCACAGGGTACGCCGGCGAAGATCCTGATCCTCACGACCTTCGACCTCGACGAGTACGTCTACGCCGCGATTCGCGCAGGCGCGAGCGGTTTCCTGCTCAAGGACGTGCGCCCGGCGGAGCTGGTCGAAGCAATCCGTGTCGTCGCCGCCGGCGACGCGCTCCTCGCCCCGTCGGTGACGCGCCGCCTGCTCGACCGCTTCGCGGAGACGCTCCCGGGTGGCGAAGGACCGCCTCCCGAGCTCTCCTCGCTCACCGAGCGCGAGCTCGAGGTACTCAAGCTCGTCGCTGGTGGGCTCTCGAACGCCGAGCTTGCCACGCGCCTCTTCGTCAGCGAGACGACGGTGAAGACCCATGTCTCGAGTGTTCTCCGCAAGCTCAACCTGCGCGACCGCGTACAGGCCGTCGTACTCGCGTACGAGGCCGGGCTCGTCAGGCCTGGTTCGGTCACCTAGATCCTCCTCGCGGAGGAGGCGAGTTCCGTCGCGCGGCCGATGGCGTCGCTGCCGGCCGGCCCTAGCCTCGATGACGACCTTGGAACACCGCGAAAGGAATCCATGAACGACTACATCGTCGAGACCGAGGGTCTGACGAAGCGATTCGGCGAGCGCATCGCCGTCGACCACGTCGACCTGCGCATCCCGCGCGGCTCCGCCTTCGGCTATCTCGGGCCGAACGGTGCCGGCAAGACGACGCTGATCCGCATGCTGCTCGGGCTCACAACGGCGAGCTCCGGCACGGTGCGGCTGCTCGGCAGGCCGGTTCCCGCTGAGCGCGCCGAGGCGCTCGCCCGCGTCGGCGCCATCGTCGAGGAGCCCCGCTTCCATCCCTTCCTCACCGGACGCGAGAACCTCGAGATCGTCGCGGCAGCGCGCGGCGGCGAAGCTGAGGGCCGGATCGCAGGCGCGCTCGACCGCGTCGGTCTGGGCGCGCGCGCCGACGAGAGGGTCGCGAAGTACTCGCTCGGAATGCGGCAGCGGCTCGGCGTTGCGCGGGCGCTGCTCGCGGATCCCGAGCTGCTGATCCTGGACGAGCCGACGAACGGCCTCGATCCAGCGGGCATCCTCGAGTTCCGCGGGCTCGTCCGCCGCCTGGTCGGCGAAGGGCGGACCGTCGTGCTCTCCTCGCACCTCCTCGACGAGGTGGAGAAGATCTGCGACGCCGTGGCGATCGTCGATCGCGGCCGCGTCGTCTGGCAGGGCCCGATCGACGCGATCACGGAGGGCGGCGAGCGGACGATCCTGCTCGTCGTCGACGACGAGACGCGCGCCCGGCCGGTTCTCGCCGGCCACGCGGCCGTCGCGTCGACCGCGCAGACACCTGACGGGCTCCGCGTCGAGCTTGTCCCCGACGCCGCCGAACACGCGCCGGCCGACATCAACCGCCGGCTCGTCGAGGCGGGCGTCGCCGTCAACCGGCTCGAACCTTCCCGCGCCTCGCTCGAGGAGCGGTTCCTGGAGATCACGTCCCGATTGGAGGAAGCAGCATGAAGCTCGTACGCGCGGAGTTCCTCAAGCTGCGGAAGCGCCGCGGCCTCGTCGCCCTCGCAGCGCTGCTGACGATCGCGCCGGTCGTCATCGGTTACTCGGCGCTCTCGTACCTGCACGCGACGAACCCGGCGGACTACGGGCCCGCAGGTGGGACCGACGATCTCGCCGGCGCGGTCGAGCTGCTCGCGCAGATCGGCCTCGTCGCGGCGATCATCGTCGGCGCCACCGCAGGTGCGGGCGATGTCGGTGCCGGCGTCTTCCGTGAGTTGGTCGTGACCGGCCGCTCGCGGCTCGCACTGTTCGCAGCGCGGATCCCGGGCGGGCTCGCACTTCTGCTCCCGCTCGTCGCGTTCGCGTTCTCGCTCGCCGCCGGCGCGTCGATCGCGCTCGCGGGCTCTGACCAGGCCCCCGGGCCCGAGCTGCTCCTGCGCTACGGCGCCTGGATCGGCGTGGGCTCGTTCAGCGCCTTCCTGCTCGGCGTCGGCGTCGCCTCGGCGCTCGGCTCGCGTGCGATGTCGATCGGGCTGCTGCTCGGCTGGCAGCTCGCGGCGGCGCCGATCCTGCTCGCGACCGGGAAGCTCGACGCCGTGCTCCCGAACGCCGCGCTGCTGCGCCTCGAGCCCGGGGACGCCGGCAGGCCCTTGTCCATCTCTGTCACCACCGCGGCGGTCGTCCTCGCCGTCTGGACGCTCGTGCCGCTCGCGGCCGGCGCCTGGCGCACGCGGACGGCCGACGCCTAGAAAGGAGTCTCAATGTCTTCTCAGACCTATCCCGTCGCGGCCGTGGAGCCGCACCCCGTCCGGCTCGTCGTCACCGACGACCTGCAACGCACGCGCCTGACGGTCGCATTCAGGGCCGTACTGGCTATCCCGCACATCGTCTGGCTCTGCGTGTGGGGAATCGCTGCGACTCTCGCCGCGATCGCGAACTGGGTCGCGACGCTCGTCCGCGGCAGCTCACCGGAGTCCCTGCATGCATTCCTCGCGCGCTACGACCGGTATCTGACGCAGGTCGGCGCGTACCTCGGCATCGTCGCCGACCCGTTCCCGGCATTCACCGGCAGGGCCGGGTACCCCGTTGATCTCGACGTCGATTCACCGGCCGAGCAAGGACGGCTGGCCGCCGCTTTCCGGCTCGTGCTCGCAGTTCCCGCGCTGCTGATCCTGAACGTGCTGCAGTCCGTCCTGCAGCTCGTCGGCGTGCTCGGCTGGTTCTACGCGCTGGCGACGGGCCGGATGCACGGCGGGCTGCGGAACATCGGCGTGTTCTGCTTGCGCTACCAGGCGCAGACGTTCGCGTACGTCACGCTGCTGACGAGTCGCTATCCGAGCTTGAGCGGAGTCGCGTAACACACCGACTGACGGCGGCGGCTTGCCTCGGGTTCCGGGGCGGGCCGCCGTCGCTCGTTGGAAGCTGCCGTCGCTAGGTACCTACTTCTCGGCCTGGCCGCGCATCTCGGCCTCTTCCTTTTCGCGCGCCTTCGCCTCGTGATAGGCGATTCGCTCCGCGAGCATTCGCCTCGTTTCGTGGTACCTCGCCCAGTCCTCAGCTGTCAGGTTCCCGCTCTTCCTCCTCTTCTTGCCCATTCTCGTCCTCCAGAACGGCACGGATGCGTCTGACGTCGGCCTGATTGTCGCCGAGCAAGGCCATGTTAGTGGTGACGTCGCGATGCGTGATCGGCTCGATCCAGGAATCGTCGCGGTTGTGAGAATGCGGCGAAAGTGGCGGCTGGAGACAGTCTTAGGCGGACTTGCGCGCTGCGGCCTTCGCCTTCGGGCGGGCCGCCTTCGCCGCCGGTTCCTTCTTCTTGGTCTTCGAGGCCTCGGCAACGCTCTTGCGGAGCGCTTCCATCAGGTCAACAACCGGGGCCTCTTCGGGCAGCGGCTCCGGCCGCGAGATCTCCTCGCCGGCGAGCTTCGCCTCGAGCATCGCGCGCAGGTCGCGCCGATACTCGCTCTGCAGCTCCTCGGGCTCGAAGTCGCTCGCGAGGCTCTCGATCACCTGGCGCGCAAGATCGAGCTCCTGGTCGCGCACCTCGGTCTCCTCGACCGCCTCCTCGATCTCGGCCTGCGAGCGCACGTCCTCGGCGAGGAACAGCGTCTCGAGTGCGAGCGCGTCGCCGCGCGGACGGATCAGGCAGTAGTGCTCCTGGCCGCGGAGCACAAAGCGGCCCATCGCCGCCATCTCGGTCTCCTTCATCGCATCGAGCAGCAGCACGTACGGTCGGCGCTGCGCCGCGTTGCTCGAAGGAGCGAGGAAGTACGTGCGGTCGAAGAAGATCGGGTCGACGGACTCGAGCGGCACGAAGCGCGTGATGTCGATCGAGCGCGAGTCGTCGGTCTGCTCGATCGCCTCGAGGTCCTCCTCTTCGACGATCACGAACTCACCCTTGGCGACCTCCCAGCCCTTGACGAGCTCGTCCGGCCCGACCTCCTTGTCATGGGTCGGGCACCAGCGCTTCTGGCGGATGGGCGTGCGGCACTCCCTGTGGAGCAAGCGGAAGCTCACATCGGACTGCCGGGCGGCCGGCTTCGTGGCCAGGGCGAGCCCGACCGGGATCGAAACCAGGCCAAAGGAGATGGATCCGTTCCAGATCGTGCGCATAGGGGCCGCGCTTCAAGTCTAGTCGCGGACCGCCGGTCTTCGGCCTGTTCGAGGCGTTTCCTGCCAACTACAGTGTGAGCCGAATGGCAACGCAGGTCGCCCCCGAGATGCGGCGCGAGGCGGGCGGTGCGCAGCCCCGGACGATCGCGCGCCTCTGGCTGGACGCCGTGGCCCAGGAGCGGGCCCGGCCGGCATTCCTCGTGGAGCGCGAGGACGGGTGGGAGGAGGTCTCCTGGGGCGACGCCGAGGCGGCGGTCCGGGAGCTCGCCAACGGCCTCCTGGCGATCGGCGTCCGAAAGGGCGACGCCGTCGCGATCCTCGGGCAGACGAGCCTGGAGTGGGCCCTCTTCGACTTCGCGCTCGCGCTGACGGGCGCTGTCGGAACCGCGATCTACGCGAACAGCGCGGTGAAGGACTGCGAGTACATCCTCGACCACTCGGAGGCCGTCGGCGTCCTCTGCGAGGACGACACCCAGCTCGCGAAGCTCGCCGAGTACCGACGGCGAAACCCGCGCCTCCGGCACGTGGTCACCTTCGCCGACCTCGCCGACGTGCGCGCCCGGGGCCGCGCGTACGCCGAAGCGCATCCGGGCAAGCTCGAGCGCGCGATCGCGGACGTGAGTCCGGACGACCTCTTCACCTACATCTACACGTCGGGGACGACCGGCCCGCCGAAGGCGTGCATGATCCTCCACCGCAACTACTACTCCATGGTCGCGGTCGTCGACGAGCTCGAAAACTTCGTCGGCGCGGACGACACGATGCTGCTCTACCTGCCGCTCGCGCACAACTTCGGGCGGCTGATGCATCTCGCGGGCCCGTACTGCGGGTACACGACGGCCTTCTTGCCCGATCCGCTAAAGGCGGGCGAGGCGCTGAAGCACGTGCGGCCGACGGTCTTCCCGAGCGTGCCGCGCGTGTACGAGAAGGTACACACGGCGGTCGTCGGGAAGTTCGACGAAGCGCACGGCGTGAAGCGGAAGCTGATCGACTGGGCGCTCCGCGTCGGCTACGAGGTCTCCCGCCGCCGGCAACAGGGCAGGTCTCTCGGCCCGGTTCTCGGAGCGCAGCACCGCCTCGCCGACCGGCTCGTGTACTCGAAGGTGAAGAAGCAGCTCGGCGGGCGCTTCCGGCTCGGCATCTCCGGCGGTGCGCCGCTCGCCAGGGAGATCGCGGAGTTCTTCCACGCGATCGACGTGCTGATCGTCGAGGGCTACGGCCTGACGGAGTGCACGTCAGCCGCGACGGCGAACCGGCCGACGAAATACCGCTTCGGGACCGTCGGCCCGGCCCTTCCGGGAACCGAGCTCCGCATCGCGGAGGACGGCGAGGTCCTGATCAAGTCGCCGACGGTCTTCGCCGGGTACTTCAAGGACGACGAGGCAACGCGGGAGATCCTCTCCGCCGACGGCTGGCTCAGCTCGGGTGACATCGGCGAGCTCGACGAGGACGGGTTCCTGACGATCACCGATCGCAAGAAGGACCTCATCGTCACCGCGGGCGGGAAGAACATCGCTCCCCAGAACCTGGAGAACGAGCTCAAGAGCTCGAAGTTCGTCTCGCAGGCGCTCGTGATCGGCGACAAGCGGCCGTACTGCGTCGCACTGATCACGCTCGACGAGCCCGAGCTCGCGAAGTGGGCGAGCGCGCACGGCCTCGAGGGCGAGCATACGCTCGCGGCGCTGTCGCAGAACGAACAGGTGCGTGAGCTCGTCGAGGGGATCGTCGACCGTGTGAACGCGGACCATTCCCGCTACGAGCAGCTGAAGAAGTTCACGATCCTCCCCCGCGACTTCACGATGGAAGACGGCGAGGTCACGCCGACGCTGAAGCTCAAGCGTCGCGTGTGCCAGGAGCACTTCGCGGCCGAGATCGAAGCGCTCTACGCCTGACGCGCGTTGGGTGTTGCGCGAGATGAACGCGCCTTCGAGCGGACACGCCCATGCGCATTCCTGAGTTACCTGGTGGCGCGGTGATATACCCCATCGGGGTATAGTCGCCCTCATGGCACACGCGACAAGTCCGGAATCGCTCAACCGGCTCGCCTTCAGCGCGACGAGCCATTGCCTGACAGGCTGCGCGATCGGCGAGGTACTCGGCCTTGCGCTCGGGACGGTCTTGGGGTGGAGCAACTTCGTGACCATCGTCGCGGCAGTCGTGCTCGCGTTCTTCTTCGGCTACTCCTTGACGACGTTCCCGCTCTTCCGCTCGGGCATGTCGCTCGCAGAGATCGTGCCGATCGCCTTCGCCGCCGACACGCTCTCGATCACCGTGATGGAGATCGTGGATAACGCGATCGTGCTCGTGATCCCGGGCGCGATGGACGCCGGGCTCTCCGACCCGCTCTTCTGGGGGAGCCTTGCCTTTGCGCTCGCGGTCGCGTTCGTCGCCGCGTTCCCGGTGAACCGCTGGCTCGTCGCGCGGGGACGCGGGCACGCCGTCGTGCACGCGCAACACGGTCACCACTGACGTGACGAGACAAGCGCCGGCGACGTAGAAGGAATGGCATGAAGATCCTCGCCGCGCACGCGACCGTCGTAGCCCTCGCCGCGGGATCGGCAAGCCCCCCGGGGCCTCCGCCGCGGGTGGGAGGAACGATGACGGCCCCGCCCCCGGCCTGGGTCGAGTTCGGCCGATCCTCGCGGTGGCTCGCCTATGGGAGCTACTGCTGGGAGACCGCGTGTGTCGACATGATCCCGCCCGACCGTCGAGCCGATCTGCCGGTGCTCCGTGTTCGCCGCGGGCAGCTGCTCCGCATCCAGCTCCGCTTCGCTCCTCGCTCCGTCGTCGTTCGCGTCGGCTCCGCGGTCGTCAAGCGGGACACTGCCCGGACGACGAGCTGGCACGCTCGGCGCAGTGGGCTGATCTTCGTGGACGCGAAGGGTCGCAGTGGGTCTGCAAGCTATCTCGCGCGGCTCACCGTACGCCCATAGAGGCCAGGGGGCGCGCTAGAGCCTGCGAGCGCCGTACCACGTCGACGCGTACCAGCCTGTGAGCGACGAGATCTTCACCACGTCGCCCGTGTGGGGTGAGTGGATGAAGTTTCCGCCGCCGATGTAGATCCCGTTGTGACCGAGCCCGTTGAAGAAGACGAGATCACCGGGCTGAAGCTGGTCGCGGGAGACGGGCGTGCCGTAGGCGTACTGCGCCGCTGCGTTGTGCGGGAGCGAGACGCCGACCTGAGCGAAGACGTACATGACGAAGCCGGAGCAGTCGAAGCCGGACGGCGACGAGCCGCCCCACCGATACGGGATGCCCAGGTAGCGCATCGCGATGCCGACGACGCCGCCGTAGCGCGCGGGCGGGGCAACCGACGAGCCGTCGGACGTGACCCCGATGGCTCCGATGACAGAGTTCGGGTCCCCCTGGACGGGCGGCTGCGCGCGGACCTGGCGGGCGATGGCCAGCGAGCGCCTGTACTCCTCGGCCTGAATGCGCCGGATCTCGGAGCGGATCCCCGCGAGCATCCGCTGACGTTCTTGCAGCTGCGATTCGATCGACTCGCGCTGCGCGGCCTTCGCCGAGACGACCTCGGCCTGTGCGGCTTTGGCCCGCGCGAGCTCTGCGGCCCGCTTCTTGACCTCCGCGCGGTAGGCGATCACCTGCTGCAGGGTCGTCGAGTCCTGTTCCGAGACCCGGTTGGCCGTATCGATCCGGTCGAGGAGGTCGTCGAGGCTCGTCGCGCCGAGGAGCACGGCGACAGTCGAGCTCCGCTCGCCCGATGTGTAGAGCTGGACCACGCGGTCTGCGAGCCGCGTCTGCGCCGATCCGAGGTTCGCCTTGGCAAGCACGATGTGGCGCTGGTTGCGGGCGACATCGGCCTCGATCCGGTCGAGCTTCTCGTTCGCCGCGTTGTACGCCTCGACGGCGTGCTCGAGCTGGGCGTCGATCTGCTGGACCTGCGCCATGACCTCGTGGGCCTTGGCCCGCTTCTGGGTGAGCGAGGACGGCTCAGCAGTGGCCCCGCCTGCCGCCGCAAGACACGCGACGAGACCGAGCAGGAAGGCTGGCGCGATTCGGCGGGTCAGTCGAATTTCCAGCTCCGTGACTCCTGTGCTGCGACGGTCGGGGGGCCCGGGCCGTCACAAGGGTCGGAGGCTAGCAACCTCGTCGGACGGCTGCAACCGTGGATCCAGGCCGAATCTGGCTCGAAACTCGCAAAGTCCGACTGTTACAAGCTCCGATGCTGTGGTACGGTCCCCCACCGTGCGCGGGTGCTCGACCATGCTCGCGACGCGCCGGCCTGCGGCCCTGCTGGTAATTACGGCGCTCTTCGCTCTCCTGGCCGCAGGCGGCGGCGCCGCCCCTCCCTCCGTCGCGGAGCTCCGGGCGCGGGACGCCTCGCTGAGGGCGCGGGAGCGCACCGCGGCACTCGAGCTCTACGCGCTCCAGTCCCAGCTCGCCCGGACGCAGCAGCGGCTCGCGTCCTTGCGGGCGCAGCGGGAGACGGCCGAGGCGCACCTCACCTCCCTGCGGATCCAGCTCGACGTCGCCTGGCAATCGCTCTACGTGGCCGAGGAACGCGTCGGCGCGCGGATTCGCCAGCTCTACGAGCATGGCCAGACCAGCCCGGTCGCGATCCTGCTCGGCGCCCAGTCGCTCGACGAGGCCATCACCAGTCTCGAGGGACTGCGAAGCCTCGCTGCCGCCGACCGCGAGATCGTCGAGCAGGTACGGCGTGCGCGCGCCCAGCTGACACGTGCCAAGCGCCAGATCGCTGCGCGTGCGGCGGAGCTGCGCGAGGCCGAAGCGTCTGCGGCTGCGACCGCCGCCTCGCTCGCGGACGCGCGGGTCGAGCGGAGGGCCTACCTCTCGCGCCTCGCCGCCGAGCGCGGCTTCAACGGGCAGCGGCTGGCGAACCTCAGGCGGGTGGTGCACACCGCCCGCCAGCGCTCGGCAAGCTTCTTACCCGAGACGCCGGCGGTCGTCGACGACGCGCCGCCGGTCTCCCCCACCCCGAGCCCGACCGGTGACGGCCAGACGCTCACCGTCGTCGCGACCGGGTACGCGCTTCGCGGCCGCACCGCAACAGGGCTCCCGACGGGTTGGGGTGTCGTCGCCGTCGACCCCGCGGTGATCCCGCTCGGAACGCGGATGACGATTCCCGGCTACGGCGAGGGAGTCGCCGCCGACACCGGCAGTGCCGTCCAGGGCAACTTGATCGATCTCTGGTTCCCGACCACGGCGCAGGCGCTCGGCTGGGGCCGCCGCACCGTGACGATCACTCTGCACTAGACTTTTCGCCCTGACGAGGGGGGAAATGTCCACGGAGACGGCGGAGGCGCGGCAAGACGCTCTGCGCGTCCTGATCGTCGACGACCACGACCTGTTCCGCACGGGGCTCCGGAATCTGCTCGAGGAGCAGGGGATCCAGGTGGTCGGCGAGGCGGCGGCGGGGAACGAGGCGATCCGCGCCGTGCGCGAGCTCGCGCCCGACGTCGTCGTCATGGACCTGAACATGCCCGGCATGAGCGGCGTCGAGGCAACGCGCCACATCACGGGCGTGGCGCCGCTGACTCGCGTGCTCGTGCTGACGATCTCCGACCAGGACAGCGACGTCCTGGATGCGATCCTCGCCGGCGCCTGCGGCTACCTCCTCAAGGACTCCTCGATCCAGGAGCTGATGACCGGCATCCGCGCCGCGTCGGTGGGCGAGTCGTTGATCTCGCCGCACATCGCTTCGAAGGTCCTGCAGCGCGTGCGCTCGACGAGCACGGTGCCCGCGATCGCCGAGACGATCCGCGCCGAGCTTTCCGACCGCGAGATCGAGGTCCTGAAGCTGATCGCGAACGGCAAGGACAACGCCGAGATCGCGGGTGAGCTGCACATCAGTCCGAAGACGGTCAAGAACCACATCTCGAATATCTTGATGAAGCTCCAGATCGACAACCGCATCCAGGCGGCTGTCTACGCCGTCAAGTCCGGAATCGTCTAAAGGCGAGCCGCCGCTTACGCGGCTGCTCGGGCAGCGTCCGTGCGCTCGCGGAGCGTGCCGAGCATTCCGCGCAGGCGCACGATCTCGTCGTCCGCGTCCGCGAGTCGGCGCGCGAGCTTCGCGATCTCCTGCGCGTGGCCGCGTCCCTGCCCCTCGCCGAGGAGACCGGCCGCCTCGGCGATCCGCCGCTCGAGCCGCCAGCGCTCGGCCTCGAGCGTGAGCGCGGCCGCGTAGCCGGCCGTGAGCGTATGCTCGAGTGCCGCCAGGCCCGCGTCGGCACCCGACTCGAGCAGCGCTTCGATCTCCGCGAGAATGATCTTCTGTTCGTCAGTCATACGAGGAAGGGCGTCGCAGTCGATTATGCGGTTCGCCGTTCGCAGCAACATGGGCCGGGCGGCCCATCTTGGGCGCCGAGCAGGCCTAGTAGCGCTCTTTGCAGCCGCTGGGTACGGCCTCGGAGCACCCGCGGGCCGCGCGGACGTGCTCTCGGACCGCCTCGCCAAGGCCCTCGCCGAGCCGCACCTCGTCGCCGCTCAGACCGGCGCGGTCGCCGTCGACCTCCGGAGCGGCCGCAAGGTCTTCGCTCTCAACGAGGGGCGCGGCCTCCTGCCCGCCTCGACGGAGAAGCTGGGCGTCGCCTTCGCCAGCCTCCAGACGCTCGGGGCCGATTTCCGGATCGAGACCGACGTCTTGGGCGAGGGCCAGATCGACGGGTCGACGTGGGAGGGGGACCTCGTCCTCAAGGGCTTCGGCGATCCGACGCTCTCGCGCGCCGACCTCCATGAGCTCGCCCGCGGCGTCCGCGAATTCGGGATCCGGCGCGTGACCGGCGGCGTGGTCGGCGACGAGACGTACTTCGACACGCGACGCATGGTCAGCGGCTGGAAAGCCTCGTACTTGATCGAGGAGTCGCCGCCGCTCTCGGCGCTGATCGTCGACCGTGGCCGGTACGCGGGACACGTCACGACGAGTCCGGCGCTCGCCGCTGCGCTGCTCTTTCGGGCCGAGCTGCGGGCAGCGGGTGTGGCGGTCGCCGGCGCCGCACGCACAGCGCGCTCCACCGCGGCCGACTTCCCGCTGGCGTTCGTGCACTCCGCCAAGCTCTCCGCGCTCGTCCGCTACATGGGCATCGAGAGCGACAACTTCACCGCGGAGATGCTGCTGAAGCAGCTCGGCGCGCAGGACGGCGGCCATGGCACGAGCGCGTCCGGCGCGGCCGTCGTGACGGCGGCCCTGAGGACGTCAGGCATCCCATTGGGCGGCGTCCGCGTCGTCGACGGCTCGGGGCTGTCGCACCTGAACCGCCTCACTGCAGCGTCGCTGGTCACGCTGCTCCAGGCCGTGTGGACCGATCCTGAGCTGCGGGCAGCGTTCCTGTCCCTTCTTCCTGTCGCGGGCGTCAGCGGCACGCTGCGCCACCGGCTGGGCAAAGCGCCCGCCCGCGGACGCGTCCTCGCTAAGACCGGGACGACCAACGGTGCGTCGACGCTCGCCGGCTACGTGACCGGCCGCTACGCGTTCGCGGTGCTGCACAACGGGCAGCCTGTCTCGACGTGGTGGGCTCGCCGCGCGCAGGACCGCTTCGTGACGGTGCTAGCGGCGTCCCAGTAACGCCAGCAAATCCTGCTCCGTGAGGAGCGGCACGCCTTCGCGCTGCGCCTTCGTCAGCTTCGAGTTCCCGGGCTCCTCGCCGACGACCAGGCCCGTCGTCTTCTTCGAGACGGAGTTCGTCACCTTGGCACCGAGCGCCTCGAGCTCGGCAGCAGCCTGATCGCGCGAGAAGTCCTCGAGCGTGCCGGTGATGACGTACGTGTTTCCGGTGAGCGGGCCCTCCTTCGGGCGATCCTCGTCGCCGAGCTCGAAACGCAACCCGAGCTCGCGCAGTTCCTCGACGAGCGCGCGATTCCGCTCGTCGCGGAACCATTCCGCGATCGACTCGGCGCGGTCGGTGCCGATGCCGTCGACCTCCTGGATGTCCTCCGGCGCTGCGGCGAGCAGGCGATCGACGTTCTCGAAATGGCGCGCGAGGTTCTGCGCGGTCACCCAGCCGACGTCGGGAATATTCAGCCCGAAGAGCACGCGCGAAAACGGAATCTGCTTGGACGCTTCGATCGACGCCAGCGCGTTTGTAGCTGAGATCTCGCCGTAGCCCTCGACGTTGGTCAGCTGCTCTTTCGTCAGCTGGTACAGCGCCGGGATCGAGCGAACGAGCCCGAGCTCCCAGAGCCGTCGCACCGACTGCTCGCCGACGCCCTCGATGTCGGCCGCGGCCTGGACCCAGTTGATAAGCGACTCGAGCCCGCGCGACGGGCAGTCCGGGTTCGGGCAGCGGTGCATCACCTCGCCCTCGGGCTTGACGATCTCGGCCTTGCAGAGCGGGCACCGCTTTGGCATCCGGAACCGCTTCGTGCCGGGCCCATGCTCGCCGGCCGGACCGACGATCTGCGGGATCACGTCACCGGCGCGCTGGACGATCACGATGTCGCCCTCGCGGATGTCCTTCCGGTTGATGTCCTCCTCGTTGTGCAGCGTCGCGCGTGAGACGGTGACACCGCCGACCTCGACGGGCTCGAGCAGCGCCCAGGGGTTGAGCGCGCCTGTGCGGCCGACGCGGATCAGAATCTTCTCGAGCTTCGTCGTGGCGGTCATCGGCGCCCACTTGTAGGCGCGCGCCCAGCGAGGACGCTCGTGCAGCGAGCCAAGTCGGCCCTGCTGCGAGAACGAGTCGACCTTGATCACGAGGCCGTCGATCTCGTAGTCGAGTTCGATCCGCCGCTTCTCCCAATCACGGCACGCTTTCGCGACGGACTCGATCGACTCGTGCCGCTCGGCAAACGGGTTCGTGCGGAAGCCGTGCTCGCGCAGCCAGTTCAGCGCGTCCCAGTGCGTCTCGACGTCGAGTCCCTCACGCACGCCGAGGCCGTGGATCCAGATCGAGAGCGGGCGCTGCGCGGTGATGCTCGAGTCCTTCTGGCGGAGCGAGCCGGCGGCCGCGTTGCGCGGATTCGGCGTCGGCTTCTTGCCTTCGGCGACAAGCCGCTCGTTGAGCTCGTTGAACCCTGAGAGGGGCAGGTAGACCTCGCCGCGCACCTCGAGCAGCGGCGGCGGCCGCTCGCTGTCTGCGAGCTGCATCCGGAGCGGGATGGCCTTGATCGTCTTCAGGTTCGTCGTCACGTCCTCGCCGCGCCGGCCGTCCCCCCGCGTCTCGCCGCGGACGAAGACGCCGTTCTCGTAGACCAGGTTGATCGAGAGGCCGTCGATCTTCGGCTCCGTCACGTACGCGACGTTGCGCGTCCCCAGTCGCTTCGTGACGTCCTCGTGCCACTTGTCGAGCTGCTCGTCGGTCGTCAACTTGTCGAGCGAGCCCATCGGCGACAGGTGCTCGACCTTCTCGAACTTGTCAGACGGGGGCGCGCCCACACGCTGCGTCGGCGAGTCGGGTGTCTGCAGTTTCGGGTGCTGCCGCTCGAGCTCGACGAGCTCGTCGAAGAGCCTGTCGAACTCGGCGTCCGAGATCTCCGGGTCGTCGAGGACGTGATAGCGGTAGAGGTGGTAGTCGACCTGCTTGCGCAGGTCCTCGACGCGCGAGCGGACGTCGCTAGAGACGGCCAAGGAGCTCCTCCTGCGTATCGACGATTGCGTCGGGCTCCTCCTGCGCGAGGCGCTCGCGCGAATGGAAGCCTCCCCAGGTGACGGCGATCGCGGTGACGCCCGCCGCCTTCGCGGCCCGCACGTCGAACGGCGAGTCGCCGACGTACGCCGTCTCACCCGCGTCGGCGCCCACGCGCTCCAGCGCGGCGAGGATGATCGCCGCCGAGTCGATCAGCGTTCCGTCGAGGTCGAAGAGCACGATGGGGTAACGCACAGTTCTTTGATCGTATCGGTGGCCTCACGGGGCAGAATGCGCCGCATGCTCCGAGGACTCCCACTGATCGCCGTCGCCCTGGTCGCCGCCTGTGGCGGGGGCGGAGAAGGAAAACCCGTGACCACGGAGGCCACGCCGGGGCCGGGTCAGACCCCGACCGAGGTCGTGACCGTCACCGTTCCGAACACGGCCAACGCGAAGCCGGTCCCGACGGGGAAGCCGACCTTCAAGATCACGATCACGGCCTCCGCGCACACAGTCCGGGCCGGCGAGCCCATCAGGTTCACGGTGCGAGCGGTGGACGCGAACGGGAAGCCGGCGGCCGGCACGGCGAAGATGCGTGTCTTCCTCGGGAGCGAAGTGGTGGACACGCTCGGCTTCTTCCCCTTCACCGGCACGCTCACGAGGAACTACCGCTTCTCGCCGCTGCTCAAGGGCAAGGACGTGATCCTGCAGGCAGAAGTCGATGGCGCGGGCGGCACGCAGCGCGCCAACTGGCCGATGCACGTCACGTAGGAGGGTAGTCGACCCGCTCCAGGTACAGCCCCCACGGCGGGGCGGTCGTTCCCGCCCCGGCCCGGTGGGCACCGTCGAGCAGCGCGGCGACCTCCTCCGGTGTGCGCTCGATCATCGTGCCGACGAGCGTGCGCACCATGTGGCGCAGGAACGAGTCCGCGGTGATCTCGAACTCGAGCGCCTCGCCGTGCCGGTGCCACGACGCCGCCAGCACCTTCCGCAAGAACACCTGGTGCTGCGTCTCGGTCGGCGTGAAGGCGCGGAAGTCGTGTTCGCCCAGGATCACGTGCGCGGACTCGGCAAGCTTTGCCTCGTCGAAGGGTCGCGGTTGCCACCACGAGCGGCCGAGCTCGAACGGTGACGGCGTGCGTCGCCGCCAGATGCGGTAGCGGTAGCTGCGGGACCGCGCCGAGTGCCGTGCGTGGAAATCGGGCGGCGCGCTCTCGGCGGCGACCACCGCGACGTCGTCGGGCAGCTCGGCGTTCAGGGCTCCCGGGGCGCGCTCGGGCGGCGGTCCGCCGTCCACCTCGACGGAGGCAACCTGGCCTCTCGCGTGGACACCGGTGTCGGTCCGCCCCGCCACTGCGAGCTCCGACCAGCTTGGGAACACCTCGCCGAGCGCGGCGCGAACTTCGCCTTCGACCGTGCGCAGGTCTGGCTGTGCCGCCCACCCGTGAAAGTCGATCCCGTCGTACTCGAGCGTGAGCTTCAGACGCATCGCTCGGCATTCTCGAACACGCCGTCTGAGGGCGCCGCCATAGTTGCCCGGATGGGCCTGACGTGGCGGCGCGCGAAGCCGATGTACCTCGCGCTCGTGCTCGCGTTCCTCACCGCGCTCCTCGTGATCGCGCTGCTGCGGCTCGAGCACGTGCTGCTGATCGTGTTCGTGAGCGTGCTCTTCGCTGCCGCGCTCTCGGGCCCGACGTCGAGGCTCGAGCAGTGGCACGTGCCGAGCAGCCTTTCGGTGCCGCTCATCTACCTGACGACGCTGGCAGCGATCGTTCTCGTCCTCTGGCTGATCACGCCGCCGCTGTTCGCGCAGCTTGCCGGATTCGCCGACGAGGCGCCGAAGTACGCCGAGCGCTACCGGGGCCTGCGTGAGACGTACAACGACATCCGCGAGCACTATCCCGCGCTCGGTTCGTTCGACCAGCAAGTCTCGCGGCTCGGCGAGTCGATCTTCAAGCGCGTGGGCGAGCGCGCCGTTGGGCTCCCCTCGGACCTCTTCAGGGTCTTCCTCGACCTGCTCAGCATCTTCGTCATCTCGACGCTGCTCGTCTCGAGCCGGCGCAGGTTGCTCGCGTTCGTCCTCTCGATGGTGCACCCCGACTACCGCGACGAGGTGCGCGACGTGCTGACGAAGATGTGGACCCGGATCGGGTTCTACGTCCGCGCGAAGGTGATCGTGATGGCGATCGTCGGCGCGCTGATGTACGTCGCGCTGCGGCTGATCGGCGTGCCGTTCGCCGTGCCGCTCTCGATCATCGTCGCCTTCGGCGAGATCATCCCGCGCGCGGGCCCCTGGCTCGCGCGGATTCCGCTGCTCGGGATCGCCGCCCTCGACGGCTGGAAGCCGTTCGTCCTGACGCTCGTCGCGTCGGTCGCGATCGAGAACCTGAAGGGGCTAGTGATCTCACCGCTCGTCGAGGGGCAGCAGCTCGATATCCATCCCCTCGCTGTGTTCATCTCGGTGCTCGTCGGCGGCTCCCTCTTCGGCGTCGGCGGCGCAGTGGTTGCGGTCCCGGCGGCCGCGATGCTGCAAGTCCTCGCCGAAGAGGTCGTGATCCCCTGGCGGCAGCGCCGGCTCGCGCTGGCCGGGGAGCCACCGCTCCCGCCGGCGGCCTAACGTTCCGCGGACGCAGTCGCCGCGGGAGCGCCCACCGGGCGCGCCTCGGGCACGAAGTCGACGAGCTCGAGGTAGACCATCTGCGCGGAGTCGCCGGGGCGTGGGCCGATCTTGATGATCCGCGAGTAGCCGCCGGGGCGGTCGGCGAAACGCGGGCCAACGTCGGCGAAGAGCTTGTGCACGACGTTCTGCGAGCGCAGGAACGACAGCGCCTGCCGGCGTGCGTGCAGATCGCCGCGGCGGCCGAGCGTGATCATCTGCTCGGCGATCGGCTTGACCGCCTTGGCCTTGGCCTCGGTCGTCTTGATCCGACCGTGCTCGATCAGCTGCCCCGCCAGGTTCGCGTACAGCGCACGACGGTGTGCGGCGTCGCGCCCGAGCTTCTTGCCTGCGCGCTGGTGGCGCACTACGTCAAGCTCCCTCGTCGCCCCTGAGCGTCAGCCCGTGCGTCCCGAGGGTCTCCTTGACCTCCTCGATCGACTTGCGGCCGAAGTTCGGGATCGCCGCGAGCTCGTTCTCGGTCTTCGAGACCAGGTCGCCGATCGTCTCGATCCCGACGCGCTTGAGACAGTTGTACGACCGGACGCCGAGCTCGAGCTCCTCGATGGGGAAGTTCTCCATCCCGTGGGCGAGCGATTCGCTCGGTGCAGCCTCGGCGGTCGCGGTCTCGCCGAAGCCCTCGATGCGGTCGAGGTCGGTGAAGATCGCTAGTTGCCTGATCAGGATCTCGGCGCCCTGCGCGATCGCGTCCTTCGGGTCGATCGAGCCGTCCGTCGTGACGTCCAGCCGGAGCTTGTCGTAGTCGGTCCGCTGCCCGACGCGGGCGGCCTCGACGTCATATGAGACGCGACGCACCGGCGAGAAGATCGAGTCGATCGGGATCACGCCGATTGTGTGCTCCGGGCCACGGTTGTTCTCGGACGGGACGTAGCCCCGGCCGCGGCCGATCGTCAACGTGATGTCCAGGCGGCCACGGTCGGCGAGGTTCGCGATCTCGAGGTCCGGGTTCAGGATCTCGAGCTCGGCGGGCGCCTCGAGGTCGCGCGCGGTGACCGTGCCGGGGCCCTTCTTCGAGAGACGCACTTCGATCTCCGGCGACTCGCCGTGCAGCACGGCGACGAGGTTCTTCAGGTTGAGGATGATGTCGGTGACGTCCTCGCGGACGCCCGGCAGCGTCGAGAACTCGTGCTGCACGCCCTCGATCTTGACCGAGGTCACGGCGGCGCCCTCGAGCGACGAGAGCAGCACGCGGCGCAGCGAGTTGCCGAACGTGTAGCCGAAGCCGCGGTCGAGCGGCTCGATCACGAAGACGCCGCGGTTGTCCGTGACCTCCTCGTGCACGATCTTCGGAATCTGGAACTCCATCAGGCTGGTGCGGACTGCCAAAACAATTCCTCTCTTCTTCGGCGGGTTACTTGGAGTACAGCTCGACGATGAGCTGTTCCTGCACCGGCGTGTCGATCTCGGCGCGCTCGGGGTAGCGCAGCACCTTGCCGGTCAGGTTGTCGTGGTCGGCCTGCAGCCACGGGGCCACAGACGCCGTGAGGTCGGTCGCGTCGCGGATGACCTGCTCCGCGGACGACCCGGGCTTGAACGAGATGATCTGGTCGGGGCGAACCTGGAAGCTCGGGATGTTCACCCGGCGGCCGTTGACCATGAAGTGGCCGTGGCGCACGAGCTGGCGCGCCTGCGAGCGCGAGGCGGCGAAGCCGAGCCGGTAGACGACGTTGTCGAGCCGCGTCTCGAGCATGCGGAGCAGCACCTCGCCGGTGATGCCCTGCTGCTGCGACGCCTTCTCGTAGTAGGTGCGGAACTGCTTCTCGAGCAGGCCGTAGTAGCGGCGCGCCTTCTGTTTCTCGCGCAGCTGGAGCAGGTACTCGCTCTGCTTGATGCGGCCGCGGCCGTGCTCGCCCGGCGGATACGAGCGGCGCTCGATCGCGCACTTCTCGGTCAAGCAGCGCTCGCCCTTCAGGAAGAGCTTCATGCCCTCGCGGCGGCAGACGCGGCACTTGGGACCAAGGTCTCGCGCCATTAGTGGTCACCTCCCGCGCAGGTCGTGCCTGATGGCTGCGCAGGGTGGTGGATCGGAAGGACGCAGGGAGCGTTCGGGCTTGTAAAGCCCGGGCGCGACTGAGGACGCGGCGAGCCGCCGCCCTGCGCACCGCAGCGGGTGCGAGATGTGCGGGAGGGGGCCACTGTCAAACCCTCCGCCTCTTCTTTTGCCGCACACCGTTGTGTGCCTGCGGCGTCACGTCCTTGACGCCGAGGATCTCGAGACCGGCAGCCTGCAGCGAGCGGATCGCCGTCTCGCGGCCGGACCCCGGCCCCTTGACGAACACCTCAACCTTCTGCAGCCCGTGCTCCATGCCCTTGCGCGCGCAGTTGTCAGCCGTGACCTGCGCGGCGAACGGCGTCGACTTGCGGGAGCCCTTGAAGCCGGCCGAGCCGGCGGACTCCCATGCGATCACGTTCCCTTCCTTGTCCGTTAGCGCCACGATCGGGTTGTTGAACGACGTCTTGATGTGCGCCTGGCCGATGGCGATGTTCTTCTTGACGCGGCGACGCCCACGGCCGCGCGCCGCAGTCTTTCGAGGTGGTGCCATTTACTTCGCAGCCGCCTTCTTGCCGCGGCCCACGGTCTTCTTCGGCCCCTTGCGCGTGCGCGCGTTCGTCTTCGTGCGCTGGCCGTTTACGGGGAGGCCGCGCCGGTGGCGAATGCCGCGGTACGCGCCGATGTCCCCGAGGCGCTTGATGGCCTGCTGCCGCTCGCGGCGCAAATCGCCTTCAACCTCGAGATTCCCATCGATGTAGTTGCGGAGCTTGGTGACCTCGTCGTCGGTCAGGTCACGCACCTTCTCGTCGCACGAGAGGCCGAGATCGGTGCAGATCTTCTTCGCGGTCGCCGGGCCGATCCCGAAGATGTAGGTCAGGCCGACCTCGAGCCGCTTCTGGTTGGGCAAATTGACTCCTGCAATACGTGCCATGACGTAACTCCTACCCCTGCCGCTGCTTGTGGCGGGGATTCGTGCAGATGACCATGGTCCGGCCGTGCCGCTTGATCACGCGGCACCGCTCACACATGGGCTTGACTGAAGGACGGACTTTCATCGGTGTCGGTACGTAATTCGGCCGCGGGTCAGGTCGTACGGGCTGAGCTCGACTTTGACCTTGTCGCCGGGAAGGATCCGGATGTAGTGCTTCCGCATCTTCCCTGAGATCGTTGCCAGGACACTGTGGCCGCCCTCGAGTTGCACCCTGAACATGGTGCTCGGGAGCGCCTCGACGACCTCGCCCTCAGCCTCGATCTTTTCTTCTTTCTGCGGCATTCTCCTCAGACGAACCGGGCGAAAACTCCCCGGAAATGGACACGAAAAGGACGGCCCCAGGGGCCGCGGTTGGTCACTGTAGCAAACCTCGCGTCCCTGACCGGGCGCGGCTCACGGCGCCAGCGAGCCGCGAGGAACCCGAGCCAAGCCGGCTGCCACCGGCGTCAGGATTCTCGGCCCGGATTCCGTGATCGCGACGGTGTGCTCGAAGTGCGCCGAGAGCGACCCGTCGGCGGTATAGACCGACCACTGGTCCTCGGCGAGGAAGATGTCGACGCCTCCCGCCGTGATCATCGGCTCGATCGCCAGCGTCATCCCGGGCGCGAGCTTCGCTCCGCGGCCCGGCGTGCCGTAGTTCGGAATCTGCGGATCTTCGTGGTAATGCCGGCCGACGCCGTGGCCGACCAGCGCTCGGACGACCGAGAATCCGCCCTCTTCGACGACCTTCTGGATTGCGGCCGACACATCGCCGATCCGGTTCTCCACCTGCGCGTGCTCGATTCCCGCGGCGAGCGCGGCCTGCCCGACGTCGAGCAGCCGCTCCGCCTCGCTCGAGATCTCGCCCACGCCGAACGTGTACGCCGTGTCGGCCACGTAACCGTCCAGCGTCACGCCGACGTCGATCGTGAGCAGGTCGCCTTCCGCGACGCGGTACGAGCCCGGAATCCCGTGCACGATCATGTCGTTCGGCGAGATGCAAAGCGCGGCGGGAAAGCCGCGGTAGCCCTTCGACGTGGGCACTCCGCCCTGCGAGTGGATGAACTCGTCTCCGATCCGGTCGAGCTCGCCCGTGGTGATTCCCGGCTCGATGCGGCGGCCGACGTGGACGAGCGTGTCCGCGGCGATGCGGCCGGCGGCGGCGATCTTCTCGATCTCGCGCTCACTCTTGCGGATGATCACTGTCTAACTGCCGTCTGCTCGAGGGCGTCGGCGATCTCGGCGAACACCTGGTCCACGGTACCGGTCCCGTGGATCCCGACGAGATTGCCGCGCCCGCGGTAGTGAGACACGATCGGCTCGGTCTCGCGGTGGTACAGGTCGATTCGGCGGTCGATCGCCTCGGGGCTGTCGTCCGCGCGACCCTCGTCACGCGCGCGCTGGAGCAGTCGCTCACGCGCGAGCTCGTCTGGGACCTGAAGCTCAAAGACGATCGAGAGCGGTTTGCCGATCTCGTCGAGCACGTTGTCGAGCGCCTCCGCCTGCGCCATCGTGCGCGGGAAACCGTCGAGCACAAACCCTTCAGCAGTGTCGGGCTGTGCAAGCCGGGACCGAATCAGGTCGATCATCGTGTCGTCGGGGACGAGGTCGCCACGCGCAAGAATCTCGTCGACCTCGCGTCCGAGCTCAGTTCCGCGCTCGATCTCGGAGCGAAGGATGTCGCCGGTCGAAACGTGCGGGATGCCGTATTCGGCCGCGATCCGCTTCGCCTGCGTGCCCTTGCCCGACCCCTGAATGCCGAGCAGCAGGATGTTCAGCGGCGCCGCTCCCGGTGCCACTGCGCGGGGGATGGTGCCGGGAGAGGCACTACCGTAAGAAGCCCTCGTACGACCGCATCATCATCTGCGACTCCATTTGCCGCATCGTGTCCAGCGCGACACCCACGGCAATCAGCACCGAGGTTCCGCCGAGCGCTCCGGCTGTCGCCTGGGAGAAGCCGCCGTAGACGATGAAGAGCGACGGCAGCGTCGCAATCGCCGCCAGATACAGCGCACCAGGCAGCGTCAGTCGTGTCAGCACACGGTCGAGGTACTGCGCGGTCGGCGGCCCAGGTCTAATCCCCGGAATGTAACCGCCGTGCTTGCGTAAGTTGTCCGCTTGGTCAACGGGGTTGAACTGGACCGCCGTGTAGAAGTAGGTGAAGATGACGATCAGGACGCCCTGGAAGACCAGGTAGGGCCAGTTGTTCGGCGTGAAGTACGAGTTCACGAGCTCCTGCGTCTGCGGGAAGAACGACCCGATCGTGGGCGGGAACGCCATCACGGCCGCGGCGAAGATGACGGGAATGACGCCGGCCATGTTCACGCGCAGCGGCATGTAGGTCGAGCCTCCCGTCGTCATACGCCGGCCGACCATGCGCTTCGCGTACTGGATGGGGATGCGGCGCTGGCCCTCCTGGACGAAGACGACGGCGACGACCACGCCGATCGCGATCAGCGGGAACATGATCTTCTCGACCGGCCCGCCGTTCACCCACGCCTGGATGCCCGTCGGGAGCGCGGTGAGGATCGAGGCGAAGATCAAGAGCGAGATGCCGTTGCCGATCCCGCGCTTCGTGATCTGCTCGCCGAACCACATCAGCAGCGTCGCGCCCGCGGTCAGCGTGAGCACGATCAGGATCACGCGCGAGGTCGTTACTTCGGGGCCGAGCGCGCCCTGCCGCTTGAACAGGTAGGTGTAGCCGGATGCCTGCGCCGCCGAGAGCGCGACGGTCAGGTAGCGCGTGTACTGGTTGATCTTGGCGTAGCCAGACTCGCCCTCCTTCTGCAGCTGCTCGAGCCGCGGGATCACGACCGTCAGGAGCTGGAGGATGATCGACGACGTGATGTACGGCATGATCCCGAGCGCGAAGATGCTGAAGCGCGACAGCGCGCCGCCCGAGAAGAGCGAGAGCAGCCCGAGGATCGTGCCGTTCCCGCCGCCGCGGCCGAAGTAGTTCGAGACCTGGTCGGAGCTGACGCCGGGCGCCGGCAGCCACGAGCCGAGCCGGTACACCGCGAGGATGCCCGCGGTGAAGAGCAGGCGGTGGCGGAGCTCCGGGACCCGCCACGCATTCGTCAGCCAGGAGAACACGCGCTACTCCTCGGCTGCCTCAGTCTCTGTGGCGGGCGCAGCGACGCCCGCCGCTCGCTTACGGGCTGCGATCTTCCGGCGTTTCCGGCTCCGCTCCGTAGTCGTTTCGCGCAGCGAAACGACAGATCCCCCGGCAGCCTCGATCTTCTCGCGCGCGCTCGCCGAGAAGCGGTGCGCGCTGATCGAAAGCTTCTTGGTCAAGTCGCCCTGACCCAGGATCTTCACGTCGATGCGCGTGTTTCTGATCAGGCCCCGCTGCTTCAGCGTCTCGGGCGTAATCTCATCACCCGCCTCGAAGCGCGCCTCGAGGTCACGGAGGTTGACCGCCTGTGTGAACGTCCGGAAGGGACCGATCGGCATCGCGTCCTTCGACGTCGAGCCGCGCTTCTTCGGCAGCCGCATGTAGGCGGGCATCTGGCCGCCCTCGAAGCCGGCGCGCATCTTGTGCGAGCCCGCGCGCGACTTCTGGCCCTTCAGCCCGCGTCCGGAATACCGGCCCTTGCCGGAGCCCAGGCCGCGCCCGACGCGCTTCGGGCTTTTCCGCGTCTGTGCGGGCTTCAGCGAGCTGAGGGAAAGACGGTCGGCCACCTTACGCTTCCTCCACCTTCACGAGGTGGCGGACCTTCCTGAGCATACCGGCGAGCTGAGGGCTTTCCTCCTTCTCCACGGAGCGGCCGATCTTGCAGAGCCCGAGCGCCCGCAGCGTGCCGCGGTGGCGCTCGCTCTGGCCGATCTGGCTACGAACTTGCGTGATCCGTAACTTCATTCTGCGACTCCTCCGGAGGCTCCGCGACGGGCGGTGCTTCTGCCGCGGGCGCGGCGTCGCGGTCCTGCTTCGGGAACGGAAGGATCTCGTACACCGTCTTCCCTCTTGCGCGCGCAACGTCTTCGGGCCGGCGCAGCGACTTGAGCGCGTGGACGGTCGCCTTCGCCATGTTGATCGGGTTCGTCGTGCCGAGGCTCTTCGCGAGGATGTCGCGGATCCCGGCAAGCTCGAGGACCGCACGAACGCCGCCGCCGGCGATCACGCCGGTGCCCTCGCTCGCGGGGCGCAGCATGACGCGCGCGGCGTCGAAGCGGCCGAGCACCTCGTGCGTGATCGTCGTCCCCTTCTTCGGGACGGTGAACAGGTTCTTCTTTGCGTCGTCGACGGCCTTGGTGATCGCGAGCGGGACTTCGCGCGCCTTGCCGTAGCCGACACCGACGCGGTCGACCTCGTCGCCGATCACGACGAGCGCGGTGAACGAGAACCGCCGGCCGCCCTTGACCACCTTCGCGACGCGGTTGATCTCGACCACGCGCTCCTTGAGCTCGCGCGATTCCTCGCGCGCGATCACTTCACGTTCGACGCTACTGCTGCTCAAATCTTCAGTCCTTCCTCACGTGCCGCGTCGGCGAGCGCCTTGACGCGTC